>JACQPH010000100.1 GCA_016207645.1 Elusimicrobiota bacterium | reverse complement strand
GGCTCCCCATCAGGGCCAGGGCTATGCCCACCGAGCAGATGAGCAGGTATTTCCAGGTGGCCTCGAGCGAGCGCCTGCTCCGGTGGAAATAAATGAGCGGGGCGCTCAGCAGGGTGGTGGCCTCCACCAGGGCCCAGAGCAGGCCCAGGTGGCGGCTGGCGGTAACGGCGGTCATGGCGGCCAGGAAAAGCAGCAGGCAGCCCGTAAAGACGGCTTCCGGCTCGTTGTTGAAAATAAAAGCGTCGCCGGTACCGCCGCCGGTGCCGCGCTTTTCCAGCGCCAGATATTTCACGGAATAATGCGCGGCGCCCAGGAAAAGCAGCGAGGTGATGCCGAGAAAAACGAGACCGAGCGAGTCGTAGGCGAACCAGGCCGTGCCGGTGTCCTGTTTTGAAAGGCCGTTCAGATAGCCGGAAAACCAGTTGAACTTAGGGCCAAAACGGAGATGCGTCCAAATAGTGAGCCCGGTAAACAGGAAATGCCCGCGCGCCGTCCACACCAGCAGGGCCCGGCGGGCCTCGTCGCTCCTCACGATGAAGGCGAGTATGCCGGCCAGCAGGGGCAGGAGCAGCAGCGTTTCCGTCATTTCGCGTCCCCCGCGCGGCGCCAGTCGCTCAGCTCGGAAAGCTCCGCCGTGTCTATATGGTCGAATTCCCGGCTGATATGGAAGATGGCGATGCCCATGACGAAGACGGCCACGAACACGTCGAGCAGGATGGCGAGCTCGACCATCAGGGGCTGCTCCACGAACAGGGCCAGGCCGAAGATGTAGATGCCGTTCTCTATCACCAGGTAGCCCAGCACCTGGGTGATGGCCTTGCTGCGCGTAGTGATGAGCAGGAAGCCGGTGAAGATCGTGGCCAGCGAGGCCGGGACTATCCAGGCCACTTCGGTCTCGGGCAGCGGCAGGCGCGAGCCCAGCCACGACGAAGCGATGAAAGCCGCGAGGCAGAGCATGATCGAAGCGGGGTAGCTGATCAGCGGCTCCACGTCCTTGCGGGCCCCGGACCTTTCCCGCGCCCGGGTCAGCAGCCAGGGAAAGACCACGCCTTTCAGGATAATAATGACCAGCGCGAAGGCCACGCCCCTGGGATGCGGAGCGCCGTGCCCGGCCAGGAGCGGCAGGAGCCCGGCCACCACGCCCTGCAGGGCCACCAGCCTGATGCAGGCGGCGAGCCCGCCCGTCACCGCCAGGGAGAGGTCCAGCAGTATGACGAACACGATGATAAGTTCGGCGAAAGTATGCATAATTATCTGCCCATCTGGAAGATCAGGGCCAGGGCCGAGAAGGTGAAAGCCGTGATAAGCATGTAGGGCACCTTGGTAAGGCGCAGCCTGGCCGTTATGGATTCCGTTACACCCACCGCGGCCGCCACGCCGAACAGCACCAGGATGAAAAGCGCGGTATTAAAGGCCCCCAGGCCGCCGTGCCTGGGCAGCACCATGCAGGCTATCAGGGAACCGAAAAGCCAGAGCTTGAGCGCCGCGCCAAAAAGGATGAAGGCCAGTTCCGGCCCGCTGTGGTCCAGGACCATCGCCTCGTGGATCATCGTCAGCTCAAGGTGCGTGTCGGGATCGTCGGCGGGCACGCGGGAATTCTCCGCGAGCAGGACTATGAAGAAAGAAGCGGTCAGCAGGGCCAGCACCGGCGCCGCCGTGCGCCAGAGGTCGCCGGTGAGAGAGCCGAACATCCCGGACAGCGAACCCTGGCCGGTGATATGGGCCAGCGCGGCGAAGCCCAGGAAAAAAGCCGGCTCGGCGAAAACGGCGAACTGCATTTCCCGGCTGGCGCCCATCCCTTCGAAGGCCGAGCCGGTGTCCAGCGCGGCCAGCACGGCGGCGAAGCGGGCCAGCCCGAGCAGATATATAAGGAATATAAAGTCTCCCTCGAAAGCCAGCAGGGCGGGACGCCCGGCGAAAGGCAGGACGGCCAGCGCCGCGAGCAGGGCGCCGAGCCCGACGACAGGGCCGGCCTTGAAGACCCAGGTGGTAGTGCGGCTGTACACGGGGGTCTTCCGGAAAAGTCTGTACAGGTCGAAATAAAGCTGGGCGAGCGGCCGGCCCCGCCGGCCGGCGAACATGGCTTTGACGCGGTTTATCACGCCGGGCAGCAGCGGGGAAAGCAGGAGCACCGCCAGGTACTGGGAGACGGGCTTTATAACTTCCATAGCAAAAGCCCCAGTAGCGTCACGACTATGTACATGATGTAGAGCTGCAGCCTGCCGTGCTGTATCCAGCTGAACCTGTAGGCTATGTCCCTGAGGCGCGCCGCCGCGGGCATATAGACCGCATTATAGAAGACCGCCTGCGCCTCGGCGGAAAAAGAAGCCCGGCCGGGGAAATACTCCGGGATCACCGGGTATTGCCCCAGTTTCCGCAGCACCGGCTGGAAGAAATCCGTCAGCGGCTGGGAGAAAGAGGAGGCGCCGTACTGCATCCTTGGCGAGGGGGCGGCATAACCGCAATCCCAGGTGGGGCCTTCCGCCGGGACCTTCCCGGCAAGGCAGGCGCGGCGCTTGGCGGCGGCGAGCGCGGCCAGCGCCAGCAGCAGCAGCCCGCCGATGGAAACGTATAAGAGGGGGACGGCCGCGGCTTCAGCGGCCGCCGAAGCGAAGGGAAAGCCGAAACCCGCGGCTACGGCCGGGGCGAGCGGGACCAGGAGGAGCGGGCCGGCCAGGCCGGCCAGCAGGCAGAGCAGGGCCAGAGCGCGCATGGAGAATAACATCAGCCCGCCGGCCTCATGGGCCCCGGCGGCGCGCTCCGTGCGCGGTTCCCCCAGGAAAGCCACGCCCCCGGCGCGGGCGAAAGCCGCCGCCGCCAGGGCGCCGGCCGAGGCCAGGGCCAGGCCCGAGAGCACTCCGGCCAGGGCTGCGGAACCGGGCGAGTTAAGGGAGCGGAAGGCGCCGAGATAGATAAGGAACTCGCCGGCGAAGCCGTTGAAAGGCGGCAGGGCGCAGGCGGCGGCCGAACCGGCGAGAAAAAGAGGCGCGGTGCGGGGCAGCCGCTTCGCCAGCCCGCCGAGGGCCTCCAGCTCGGCGGTGCCCGCCGCATGGAGCACGGCGCCGGCCCCCATGAACAGCAGGCCTTTGAAAAGAGCGTGGTTCAGCACGTGCAGCAGGGCTCCCGCGAAAGCCAGGCCGGCCAGCGTATAGGCGCCCGAGGCCGCGCCCACCATGCCCAGGCCGAGGGCCATGAGGATAATACCTATATTCTCTATGCTCGAATAAGCCAGCACCCTTTTAAGCTCGTGCTGGGCCAGGGCGAAGAGCGCCCCCAGCAGGCAGGAAACCGCGCCCAGGAGAAGCAGGGCCCAGCCCCACCAGTCCTCCCAGGGCCTGATAAAGCCCAGCACCCTGATGAGGCCGTAGATGCCGGTCTTTATCATTATGCCGCTCATCACGGCCGAAACCTGGCTGGGCGCGGCGGGATGCGCCTCGGGCAGCCAGACATGCAGGGGGATGAACCCGGCTTTAAGGCCGAAGCCGCAAAGCGCGAGCAGGAACACCGCCGTCGCGGCGGCGCGGCCGGGCGGGGGGAAAGAGGAAAAGTCCAGCGTCGCGGAATGCGCCCCGAGCAGGCTGAAAGCGGCGAGCAGCAGCAGGGCGCCGGTCCCGCAGGCCGCGAGATAGATAAAAGCCGCCCGGCGCACCTGCTGCTTTTCATGCTCGAAAAGCACCAGCAGGAAGGAGGCCGCCGCCATCAGCTCCCAGCCGACCATGAACAGGACGGCGTTCCCCGCCGTGAAGACCAGGACCATAGCCGCGGTGAGCAGATTGAAAGCCGCCCAGGCCAGGCCGAGCGGCTTTTTACCCGAATAGCTCTTGAGATAATCCACGCCGTAGACAGCGGACAGGCCGGTCAGGAGATAGAGCGGGATTAGGAAGAAGGCCGCCAGAGGATCGAGGGTGAAGGTAAGGGAGCCGAGCGGGACCTGCCAGGGAAAAGAAACGGTTTCGGTAACCCCGGTGAGAAGGACCCGTACCGCCGGGATGAGGCCGGCCGCGGAAGCCGCCGCCGCGCCATAAGCGCCCGCGTCCTGCGAGCGGGAGGGGTCGCGCCTGAGGCAAAGCGCCAGCACGGAGCTGAAAAGCAGGATGAGCAGTGAAAACAGCGCCAGGAGCATTAGAATTTCAAAAAGATCTTCCTACGCACATCTATAATTTAAAATATCCGGAGGTGCATGTCAAACCGGGGAAGGGGTCTTTACTTTTGGCCTTTCAAGTTGAACGCCCGGGCAGAGGTCAAGAATCAAGACCTGACCTTTCAAGTTGAACGCCCGGGCAGAGGTCAAGAATCAAGACCTGACCCCAATTCCCGGCAGGCTACCAGGTCCACACCCAGGCCGAGGAAGTCCGCGGCCACCACGGCGCCGGCCTTGACAGGGGAAGTGACGGTTATCAGCTTGACGGCGTCCATGGCCGCGAAAAGCTTTTCCTTCGGTATGGGCTTCGAACTGCGCACAGGCAGCATTTTCAGCTCCAGGCCGCGCGTCAGCACCGAGGTGGTAAGCGTGCGTACCGGGGCTTCGATCTCCTGCCGGGCGTAAGCCGCGCCCCGGCTGCATTTATGCCCGCTTACCCCTATCAGCCGGGAGCCGTCGGTCTCGACCTCCATGAAGCAGCCCTGCGGGCAGGCTATACAGGTCATGGGGCGTTTCATTCGGACGCGTCCCTGGCTGGAGGCGGCTTACCCAGCCCCAGGTATTCAGCCGCCAGCCTGCCCGCCAGCTCGCTGTCGCGGGTGACCCAGTCCACCAGGTCGTAGACCTTGCAGGCGTTCCCGCAGGCGAAAACGCCGGGGATGGAGGTGAGGTTCACCGACGGGGCGACCGGCGTGTTTTTCTCGCGGTCGATCTCCGCGCCGGCCATCTCCAGCAGCTCGTTCTCCGGGATGAGTCCGACCGAGACCAGGACGGTGTCGCAGGGGATGGAGAAACCGGAGCCGGGGACGTCCCTGAATTCTTCGTCCACCTTCACCACGTCCACCTTCTCGACGCGGTCGCGGCCGTGTATCAGGGAAACGCGGTGCCGCAGGTACAGCGGTATGCCGAAATCCTCCAGGCACTGCACCACGTTGCGCACCAGGCCGCGGCTGACCTTCTGCAGCTCTATCACGGCCTTCACCTTCACGCCCTCCAGCGCCAGGCGCCTGGCCATTATCAGGCCGATGTCGCCGGAGCCGACGATAACGGCCTCCCTGCCCGGCAGCCAGCCTTCCAGATTGACCATCTTCTGCGCCAGACCGGCCGGGTAGACGCCGGCGGGGCGCGAACCGGGGATAGGGATCATCTCGCGGGTGCGTTCGCGGCAGCCGGTGGCCAGGATGACGGAGCGGGCCTTCACCTCTTCGAGCGCGCCCGGGCGCAGGTAGGAAAGCTCCTTCTCCCGGTTAAGCCCGACCGCGAAGGAGCGGAGGCTCACCTCTATGCCGCGGTCACGCCCGACCAGGTCCGCGAAGCGGCCGGCGTATTCGGGGCCGGTCAGCTCGGCCTTGAAATGGTGCAGGCCGAAGCCGGGGTGGATGCACTGGTTCAGGATGCCGCCCAGGTGCTGGTCGCGCTCCAGCAGGAGCACGTCCCCGACGCCCGAGGCGCGCGCGGCCAGCGCCGCTGCCATCCCGGCCGGGCCGCCTCCCACTATGACAAGTTCTCTTTCCTTCATGAGCTCCGGTCCAGTTCCTCGGACGGCCATTTTCTTTCGTCCTTTATCAGCTCGGAGCCGGGGCCGCGCTTGGTAAGCGCCGTTACCGGAAAACCCAGTTCCTCGCGCATGATCTTAAGTATCCTGGTGGTGCAGAAACCGCCGTGGCAGCGGCCCGCCTGCGCGCGGGTGCGGAACTTGACGCCGTCCAGCGTGCGGGCGCCGCGCTTCAGCGCGTCGCGTATTTCCTGGGCCGAGACAAGCTCGCAGCGGCAGACAATATCGCCGTAGGCCGGGTTCTTCGCGATCAGCCGGCGGGTCTCCTCCGGCGGTACCTGGAACAGGTGCACCGGACGCGGCCGCAGCCTGTGAAAATTCTCCCTGGGTTCGAGCCCGAGGCCGTGCTTCTTAAGGATGTCGGCCACCATCACGGCTATGGCCGGCGCGGAAGTAAGGCCCGGGGACTGGATGCCGGCCGCGTTCACCAGGCCGGGGGCGCCGTCCTCGTGGCGGATTATGAAATCCTTGCCGGAGACGGGGCGCAGGCCGGAAAAATAGGCGATTATGTCGCTCTTCGAGAGAGAAGGTATCATGCGGCGCGCGCCGGCCAGCACCTCCGCGAGGCCCTCGTCGGAAGTGGAGAGGTCCTCCTTGTCCGCCGTGTCGCGGGCGGTGGGGCCTATCATGGGGTTGCCGTCCGATGTTTTTATTATCAGGATGCCCTTGGAGGTCCCGGAGGGGAGGGGGAAGAGTATGCGGTTGGAGATGTGCCCGCGCTTCTTGTCCAGCAGGTATTCCTCCCCTTTGCGCGGGGTTATTTTGAAGGCAGGGGCGCCGGCCAGGGCGGAGATCTCGTCGGCGTAAAGCCCGGCCGCGTTCACGAGGAAGCGCGCGCGGAAGACCTCGCCGCCCGCCACCACCTCGAACCCGCCGGCCGCCGGCCGCCGGATCGCGGTTACTTTCCTCGAGGTCTTGAGGACGGCCCCGTTCTTCACGGCGTTCTCCACCAGGGCGTAGACGAAGCGGTATGGGCTGATGATGCCGGCCGAAGGCGCCAGCAGCGCGGCCTTGACCTCCGGGCCGAGGTTGGGCTCGTTGGCGTCCAGCCAGGCGCGGTCCACTATTTCCAGGCCGCGCACGCCGAGGGCTTCGCCGTCCTTCTTTATTTTCTCCAGCTCCGGGAGATCGGCGGGGTCGAAAACCACTATCAGCTGGCCGCACCGCGCGAAATCGAGGCCCAGGTCGGCGGCCAGCTCCTCGCGGATAAGGCGGTTGCCTTCCACGGCTAGCCAGCCTTTCAGGGAGTTGGGCGGGTTCTGGGTCCCGGCGTGTATGATGCCGCTGTTGGACTTGGAGACGCCGAAGGCGGGCTCGGCCTCCTTTTCCAGGACGAGGACGCTCAGCTTATAGCGGGAAAGCTCCCTGGCGATGGCGGCGCCGGTGACTCCGGCGCCCACTATTATCACGTCCGCGGTCATCATCTCATATTACTATTTTATCGGAGCGGGTTTCATTATATGAATGTGGTAAATATTTATTGTTTATATTATAGAATGTAGGCATGAAGCATTTATACCGCAGCGATACCAACAAGGTGCT
>JACQPH010000099.1 GCA_016207645.1 Elusimicrobiota bacterium | reverse complement strand
CGCTTCGACCGTGCGGGTGGAGACAGAGGCGCGCAACAAGACCACCTTCCACCTGCTGCTGGCGCCCCTTTACCCCTTCTTCTCCCCCGGGGCCCGCGAGAGCGGGCTGTTGAGGCAGATGCTCTGGCGCTCGGCCACCGACGTCTACGCCAGGCTTAAAGCGGCCGGCGTCCCTGCCGGCGCGCTGCCGCCCAGGACGCCCCTGCCCGGAAAGGAAACTCCGGCCATTTCCGCCCCGCCGGTGGAACCTGACAGGACCTGGCTGCCGGGCCAGCCTCTGGAAAACACGCCGCCCGTTCCCGTGCCCGCGCCGGCCCCGGAAAAACCCGACCAAAGCTGGGCGGTGCCTCCGGGCCAGGACCCCGCCCCGGCCGCCCCCGCTCCCGACGAACCTTTGGACGATTGAAGACCGATAAAAAACCCCGCTTTTCAGCGGGGTTTTTTACGACTGGAAGTCAAAGGCGGGTCACTCCGCCGATTTCTCCGCCGGAGCTTCCTCGTACTTGCCCTCTTCCTTCTCTTCGGCCTGCGCGGCTTCCGGGGCGGGCAGGTTGGCCAGCGCTTCCTTCGCGTCCGGCGCGAAGAAGCTCTCCGGGTTGGCCTTCAGGAACTTCTCCAGGGCGGCGCGCCCGCCCTCCACGTCCCCGTCCACCACCAGTTCCACGGCTTCGGTAAGCTGTTTCTTTTCCTCGGCCAGTTTTTTCTGGGCCTTGTCCGAGACGCCGCCCTTCCAGTAAAGGGCGTTGGGGTCGTCGCCCTGCTTGGCTCCGCGCACGGCCGCGACCGCGCTCGCGCGGTGCTTGGACTCAAGCTTTTTACTGATCTTGGTCTTGAGGCCTTTGAGCATATTGCCGTACCAGCCCTTCCAATCCTTTGTCGCCTCCGCTTGGACCGTGCCCGCCGCGAAGATCAGCGCCAGCGCCATCAATGCTTTTTTCATAAGAGTACCCTCCCGTCCCGTTAGACCTATGGTCATGCCGTATAAAGAGCTATGCTCATCGGACGGCCTTCCTCACTTGGATAATTTGTCGCCCATGCTCTTCAGCTCCGGCTCTATCTTCGCGGCTTTCTCGGCGAAAACCTTCACGTCGTCCTTCTTGCCCAGCTTCCCGGAGACCCTGGCGAGGTTCAGCCAGATATTGCCGTCGAAGGGGTCGGCCTTGGAGGCTTTGAAGTAATAGTCCCTGGCCTCTTCGTACTTGCCTTCCGTGTAGCTCAGGTTGCCCAGGTTGTTGAGCGCCCCGGCGTTGAAAGGCTCCTTCTCCAGCACCTTCCCGAAGCAGCCGGCGGCGGCGGCGTAGGCCTTGTATTCGGCATGCACTATGCCCAGGCTGAGGTTGGCCTCGATATCGCCGGGGACTTCCTGGAGTATGCGGCCGTAGTATTTCTTAAGGTAGTCGTAGCGGGCGGCTATAAGCGAGGCGATGGCCTCTTTCACGCGCCCGGACAGCCCCTCGGAAGAGTATTTTTCGGCCTCGGTATCGGGCAGGGTGACCGGCTCGAACTCGTTCCAGGCGGTACGCACGTCTATCACGCGGGCCTCTTTGTCCATCTTCCTGTACAGGTCGGCCACGTGCAGGATGGAATCCTGGAAGCTCTTGCCCACCATGGTGGTCTCAACCCCGACCCACCAGGTGTTGTTGTACTTTATCAGGTACTGCTCCGGCACTCCCACGGCGTTCGCGTCGGTCTCGCCGGTGTCGAACATCAGGGCTATGTGGCCGGGGAAGTCCAGCAGCGCCACGTGCAGGCCGGAAGCCTCGAACACGCTGGCGAACAGCGCGGTCAGGTCGTCGCAGTCGCCGCTCTTGAGCTTCAGCGTATTGCGGGGGAACTGCACGGTGTCCAGCACCAGATTTCCGGTGGATTTCAGCACCGAGTAGGGGTTGGCCGGGTCGGCCAGGTAGGAAATGCCGTATTCTCCCAGGGCCTCCCAGGCCATCAGCGCGGTCAGGATGCTGTCGTCCACCAGGTCGGCCTCCGCTTCGAACTTCTTTTTCTCCCCCAGAGCGAAAGCCCTGAAGGCCATGATAGGGGTGTCCTTGATGGTGATGAAGTTGGCCAGCCGGGCCGAATTATCCCACACTATGGCGTTCTTGGAGAGCACCTTCACCGGCTTGTTCAGGGTGGCGGTCTTCTCGACCCCGTCCTGGTAGTAGGTCAGCGTGAGCTGGCACTGTATGGGCGTGTCCTCGTTGATATTGAGGATCCTGTTGTTGAGCGTGGCGGACAGCGCGACCTCCGTCTGCTCGCCCGCCTTCACCTCTTCGATTATGGTGTCGCTCGGGAAGTCCATGAAGTCCTTGAAGAAAAAGGACAGCTTCACGTTGGTGAAATCGCTCTCGGTATTGTTCTTCACCGCTATCTTGCCCACCGGGTTCTTCTGGTAATACTTGTAGTTGGCGGAGAAGATGTACTCGAGCTGGGGAGCGATTATCTCCATCGGGGCTACGTTCCTGCTCGCGGTCTCCGGCGCGGCGGCCGCTGCGGGCGCGGCCGGCTTAGCGGACTCCGGCAGCTTGAACAATACCTCCACGGGGGCGGAAAGGCCGCCGCGGGCGCCGGTGGCCGAGAGCGCGGCCGTGTAGTAGCGATAGACGCCGTCGGCGTTGAGCCCGGTATCCTCGAAAACTTTTTCCTTCCCGCCGCCCAGCTCCACCGGCTCTTCGGCGCCCTTGGAGCGGAAGACCTTGAAGCCGCCGGTCCAGGCGTTGCTTCTGGCTTCCCAGGAAAGCTTGACGCTCTTCTTGCCCACCTCCGCCCTCACCTCGGTAGGCGGCGGCGGCAGGTAGCTGATGCCGAAGGACTGGATCCGGACGCTCTCCGGGTCGGAAACGTAGACCTTGTCGTTGCGGAAGGCCAGGTCCTGGGGCGCCCAGAGTTCCCGCTCGCCTTTGCCCTTGGCGAAGAAGCTGGCGTTGAAATTGCCGGCGTCGTCGAAGATCTTGACGTTGAAGGAGCCTTTGTCCAGGATATAGAAGAAGCCCTTGCCGTCATAGGCCATGGAAGCGGGGTCCTGCAGGTTCCCGCTATCGTCCCAGACGCGCAGGAACTTGCCCATGGCGTCCAGCACCACTACTTTCTTAAGCTGGGAGTCCAGCACGTAGACGTTCTTCTCCTCGTCGGAGCGCACCGCCATGGGGTTGATAAGGGTTACGCTGCCGAGCTCCGGCCCCACGGCGAACAGGAACATCCCGTCCGCGCTGAAGGCCTTTATCTTCTTGTTCTTGGTGTCGGCCACGTAGATATTTCCCTTGGCGTTGACGGACACGGAAGAGGGCTGCCTGAACTGACCCTCGCCCGAACCGCTCTCCCCGAACATGTTATCGTAGGAGCCGTCCGGCTTGAAGACCTGGATCCTGTCGTTGCCGGTATCGGCCACGTAGATCATGCCTTTGGGATCCACGAAAATATCGCGGGGCGCGCGCACCTGGCCCTGGAGTTTGCCTTCTTTAATGAGGGTCTTCCTGGTGGCGCCGTCTATAAGCGCTATCTCCTTGGCTTCGGGCAGCCAGGCGAGGATCTTCCCTTCCGGGGTCACGGTGAACATGGCGGCCTTGAAAGAAGCCTTGGACGAAGGCCCTTTAATGGTAAAACGGTCCAGTATGCCGGCCAGGGGCAGGGCGGGGCCGGGTTTGGCGACCTCCAGCTTGAGCATGACCACCTTCTTATTCTCCTCGTCGCAGAGATAGACCAGGCCGGACTCGTCGATGGCGATGTCGCGCAGGTTCCTGAATTCGCTCTTGCCCTTGCCCCTGGTGCCGAAAGTCCCCATCGGTTCGCCGGCCTCCGAGAACTCTTTGACCTTCCCCTCTTTGGAATTTATGGCGTAGAAAAGGCCGTATTTATTCACGGCCATGCCGTTGTTGGCTATGGAGTGTTCCTTGAGCAGCTTGCCGGTCCTGTCGTATTTCACTATTACGGCCTTAGCCGGGTCGGAGACGAGGATATCGCCGGAGCGGCTGAGCGTTATCCTGGAAGGGTTCAGCTTCGTGGCCCCGTCGGACTTGGCAACGGGAAAGCCGTAGAGGTAGATGCCGTCGGAGTTGAAAACGGCGATCCGGGAATTGCCGGTATCGGAAACGTACACCCTGTCGTCCGGGCCGTAGGCTATGCCTTCGGGGGCTTTCAACTGGCCGGGCGCGTCGCCGGGGCCGGCGAAGGCCCAGAGCAGCTTGCCTTCCGGGTCGAAAACGGCTATCCGGGAATTGCCGGTATCGGCCACATAAAGCCTGCCGCCGCCGAAGGAGATGGCCTGGGGGTTCTTAAGGGCGCCCTCGAGCTTCTTGAGGAACTTCTGCTCGGCGTCGAAGACGAACACGGCGTTGACCTTGGTGTCGGCCACGAAGACCTTGCCCTTGGCCAGGGCCACGGCGGAAGGCTTCTGGAAAGCGGGGTTCAGGATCTGGCCTTTGAATTCAATTTTCTCGTAGGCGGAAGAGACGGACGCTAAAGAGAAAAATATGAGCGAAAGAATAATGCGGTTCATTTTACTGCCTCCCCGATAATGCTTGTTCCCGCCTTGGCGGACAACTGTCAGCGGCCAGGTTACTGCGATATCATCTATTATATTAAATTTTGCCGGCGGCTTTTCAATCTTTTCTTTCAGGAGCCCAGCTTCAGCCGCGCCCAGTCCGGCAGATCGCCCTTGCCCTGCCTTTGGAATATATTTTATGATAGATATTATTCGCCAAAATTCAAGCCCGCCCCGCCCGGCCCCCATGGCGGCGGCTGCGGGCGACTGGAGCTCGCTCACCTTATTTTATGGAAATAACACTTATTAAGCGCTTCATAACAACTTCGATAGGGAGGAAGGCCGTGATGGCCGCCTCCGGCCTGCTGCTGGGCGGCTTCGTGCTGGTACACCTGGCGGAGAACCTCCTGCTTTTCAAGGGCGAGGCGGCCTATAACGGCTGGGTGGACATGCTGCTGGCGAACCCGGTCACGCCCTTCCTCGAGGTCGGGCTGCTCCTGATCTTCATAGCGCATATAGTGACCGGCGCCTGGGTGCGGGTGGAGGATTTCCTCAACGCCCCCGCCGGCTACGAGGCCCGGAACTGGCAGGGCGGCCGCACCGTCGGCTCCGCCACCATGCTCTATACCGCCGCCGCCATCCTGGCCTACCTGGTCTACCATATGCTGACCTTCCGGTTCACGGACCACTCCATGGGCTTCTACCAGATGGTGACCTATGCCTTCCGCGACCCCGTGTTCGTGGCCATCTACGTCGCCGGCGCCGCGGCGCTGGCCCTGCACCTGAGCCACGGCATGCAGAGCGCTTTCCAGACCCTGGGCCTGAACCATCCCAAGTACACCCCCTATATCAAGCTGCTCGGCCTCCTGGTAGCGGTTTCGATGACCGGCTTCGCCCTCATCTCCGTGTACTACCTCCTTGGGATAGACATCAGGGCGGCCCAGGCCGGCTACAACGTGATCGTTATTAAATAAGGCAAGGACAAAACCATGAAACTCGACGCTCATATTCCGGCGGGACCCGTGGAAAAGAAATGGGAAGCCCATAAATTCGCCCTCAAGCTGGTGAACCCCAGCAACCGCCGCAAATACGACGTGCTCGTGGTCGGCTCCGGCCTGGCCGGCGCCTCCGCCGCGGCCTCGCTCGGCGAGCTGGGCTTCAACGTGAAGGTCTTCACGCTGCACGATTCCCCCCGCCGCGCGCACTCCATAGCGGCGCAGGGCGGCATAAACGCGGCCAAGAACTACGACAACGACGGGGATTCGGTCTGGCGGCTGTTCCACGACACCGTCAAGGGCGGCGACTACCGCGCAAGGGAGGCCAACGTCTACCGGCTGGCCCAGATCTCAAACCAGATAATAGACCACTGCGTGGCGCTCGGCGTGCCCTTCGCCAGGGAATACGGCGGGCTTCTGTCCACGCGCTCGTTCGGCGGCGCGCAGCTTTCGCGCACCTTTTACGCGCGGGGCCAGACGGGCCAGCAGCTTCTTCTGGGCGCCTACTCGGCCATGATGCGGCAGGCGGCGGCGGGAACCGTTAAAATTTACAACCGCCGGGAGATGCTGGACGTCGTAGTAAAAAACGGCAGGGCGAGGGGAATAACGGCCAGGAATCTGGCGACCGGCGAGCTTGAGTCTTACTCCGGCCACGCCGTGCTTTTGTGCACCGGCGGCTACGCAAACGTGTTCTATCTCTCAACCAACGCGGCGGCCTGCAACGTTTCCGCCGCGTGGGCGGCGTACAAAAAAGGCGCGGGTTTTGCAAACCCCTGCTTTACCCAGATACATCCCACCTGCATACCGCGTTCGGGAGAGCACCAGTCCAAGCTGACGCTGATGAGCGAATCCCTGAGGAACGACGGCCGGGTATGGGTTCCCAAAGCAAAGGGCGACAAAAGGCCGGCGAACGATATTCCCGACGAGGAGCGGGATTACTTTCTTGAGCGGCGCTACCCCGCTTTCGGAAACCTTGTGCCGAGGGATATAGCCTCCCGCGCGGCCAAGACGGTCGTGG
>JACQPH010000103.1 GCA_016207645.1 Elusimicrobiota bacterium | reverse complement strand
GGGGCATAGCCCTTTGATACGGCACTCGCATAGCTTCGGAAACCCTTGCGTCGGTTTCCCCCCGAAGCGGGGCCCCCCTACCGCAAGGGGTTCGCGAAACAAAACCCCGGCCAACCCTCCACTACCTGAGCAGTTACGTCTTTCCTCATGTTTCGCTATTTGGGCTCTATGTACGCGTCGTGGAAGGCTTTGCTCGCCTGCCTGAAGTTGCCGGCCGCAGCCGCCAGGCGCATTATCCTGGTCTGGTTTATAAGGAAGCGCAGGTTGTGGATGGAGATGAGCTGGTTGACCAGCAGTTCGCCGGCCTTGAAGAGGTGGGACAGGTAGCCGCGCGAATAGTTGCGGCAGCAGTGGCAGTCGCAGTCGGGGTCCAGGGGGGAGTCGTCGTTCTTGTAGGGGGCGTTCTTGACGTAGAAACGGCCCCGCGAGGTGAGGGCCTGGCCGTTGCGGGCATTGCGGGTGGGGAGGACGCAGTCGAACATGTCCACGCCCAGCTCGACGGAGTTCCAGATGTCCTTGGGCGAACCCAGCCCCATGAAGTAGACCGGTTTGTTCTTCGGCAGGTGCTCCATGACGGCCGCCAGCGAATCCATCATCTGGGCCTTGCTCTCGCCCACGCAGAGGCCGCCCAGGGCGAAACCGTCGGGATCCAGGTCGGCCATATGCTTAGCGGCGTCGGCCCGGAGGTCGGTGTAGATGGAGCCCTGGACTATGCCGAAGAAGAGGGGCCGCTTCGCGGGATCCAGGCGCCGGGTCTTCTCGACGAAATGCGCCTTGCTCCTTTCCGCCCAGTGCCGGGTCTTTTTCAGGGCGTCCATCGCGTCTTCGCGGGAGGCCGGGTTCTTAACGCAGACGTCGAGGCAGGTCCAGATGGAGGAGTTTATGGAGGACTGGTAATCTATGACCTTCTCCGGCGTGAAGAAGTGCGGGCTGCCGTCTATGTGGGAGGAGAAGTGCACGCCGTTGTCCGTGATCTTGCGCAGGCGGCTGAGGCTGTAGACCTGGTAGCCGCCGGAGTCCGTGAGTATGGGGCCGGGATGGTTCATGAAGTTGTTGAGCCCGCCGTATTTCTCCAGGGTGCCTAAGCCGGGGCGGAGGTAAAGGTGGTAGGTGTTGGAGAGCAGGCATTCCGCGCCCATTTCGGCCAGGTCCCGCTGCGAGACGGCCTTCACCGTGCCCTGCGTGGCCACCGGCATGAAGACCGGCGTATGGATAAGCCCGCGGTCGGTCTTCACCGCCGCCGCCCGCGCCGCTGTCTCTTTATCATTATGTAATACCTTGAAATGGTCCATGTTTTTATCCTTAACGGTAGCTACAGCCCGGACCCGATACGGCGCCCCGGGCGGTTACAAGTCGCTAACATATCAGCATCGAGTCGCCGTAGGAGTAGAAGCGGTATTTTTCTTTTACGGCTTCGGTATAGGCTTTGAAAAGGAGGTCGCCGCCGGCGAAGGCGGCGGTCATGTAGAGGGGGGCGGAATCGGGCACGTGGAGGTTGGTGATGAAGGCGCCTGCGACCTTGAACCTGTAGCCGGGCCTGATGAAGAGCCCGGCCTTGCCGGAGCCGGCGCGCATCGCGCCGTCCTCGCCGGAGAATGTCTCCAGCGTGCGCATGGAAGAGGTGCCTACGGCGACTATCCTGCCGCCGGCGGCGCGCTGGGCGTTGATGGCGGCGGCGGTTTCCGGAGCGACTTCGCAGGCCTCCTCCAGCATGAGATGCGCCGCGGGGTCCGCGGCGCGGACCGGCCTGAAAGTGCCCCAGCCGATGTGGAGCGTCACGAAAGCCGTTTTTACTCCGGCCGCTTCCAGCCTGGCCAGAAGGCCGGGCGTGAAATGAAAACCGGCGGTATGCGCCGCTATGGAGCCGGCGACGGCCGCGTAGACGGTCTGGTATCTTTCCTCGTCGGCCGGGGCCTCCGCGCCCCGGCGCCTGCGCGCGTTAAGAATGTACTGCGGCAGCGGTACCGCGCCGTGGGCCGCCAGGTAAGCCTCGTCGACCGGGTGGGAGAAGCGGAAAGAATAGCTGCCGTCCGCTTTGCGGGCCAGGCATTCCGCCCGGGCGCCGCCGGCGCAGTCAAGGGTCTGGCCCGGCCGTATCCTGCGGCAGAGGCCGGTCCAGACCAGGTTGTCCGGGGACTCCGGGGCCATAAGGAGTATTTCCGACTTCCCGCCGGCGGGCTTGCGGGCGGCCAGGCGGGCCTTCCAGACCTTGCTGCGGTTGAGCACCAGGAGGTCGCCGGGGCCGAGCAGCTCCGGCAGGTCGCTGAAATTCCGGTGGCGCAGCGAACCGTCCGCCCGGCTGACCGCCAGAAGGCGCGAGGAGTCGCGCGGCTCGGCGGGCCGGTCGGCTATCAGCGGCTCTATTTCCAGAGAGGAGAACCGGCGGAGGGAGCCGTCACTCATAGTCGTAACTACCCAGGTGGTGGAGGGTTGCCCGGGGTTTTGTTTCGCGAACCCCTTGCGGAAGGGGGGGCCCCGCCGGGCGGGGGGAAACCGACGCAAGGGTTTCCCTCTTCCGGGGTTCGCGGGGCAAAAGCCCGGACAACCCGAACCCCATATAGCGGCCTGAGTAGTCACTCATAGTCGACGATGGCCGCGCCCGGGTAGTAGTGGCGGAGGATCTTCCTGTAGGGCTTGCCGTTCATGGCCATGTACTTGGCGCCTTCCTGGCACATGCCCACGCCGTGCCCCCAGCCGCGGCCGGCCAGCTCGTAGCCGCCCCTTACCGGGCTGATCCTGCCGACCAGGGTGCTGCGGAACTCGAAAGTCCCGAAGCGCTTGCGCAGGTCCGTGGTCTTCACCACCACCGGGACCTTGTCCGTGGCGAACTGGAAAGAGACCGCGCGGCCGGAGCGGTCCTTCTTGTGTATCTTCATGTTCTTTATCTTCAGCGCCGTGGAGCCCTGCGCCTGCACGGCCCTGAGGAGATCGGCGGAGGAAACATAGAACTCCCAGCGGTAGTGGCGGGAGGGTTTGCAGAACGGGTCCGGCACGCCGTAAAGCGGCTTTATCACGTCCTCGCCCCAGGCGGACCTCACGCTGGCGGTGTGGCCGCCGCAGCAGGCGTGGAAGAAAGCGGTTACCAGCCTGTTCCTGTATTTCAGCACCTCGCCGCGCGTGGAATTCACGGCTTCCATGACCCGGGAGTTTATTTTATTGGTCCCGCTGTAGACCTGCATCTCCACCCCGTTGGTGATGTCGTAATCGCGGGCCGGGTTGATGTACTTCATCGCGTAGGTGCGCGAGGCCACAGCCTGCGCCTTGAGCGCCTCCAGCGGCCAGTCGGCGCTCATCTCCGAGGGCAGCACCCCGTAGAGATACTCCTCCAGCGGGAGATGCTCTATTATGTCCAGGCCTCCCCCGGCGGCGGCCCTCAGGACGATATCGCCCTTGTAGAGGTTCCCGCCCAGGCGTATCCGCTCCTGGCCGTCGGCGGCCAGCAGCTTGATGGGGGAGGAGAGCTCCTGCCCCGCGACGGAGATGCCCCCGGCGGAGGGGCGCACCTCGTACGAGGCTTTCTCCAGCAGCAGGTATTTCTGGCCGCTTTTCATGTCCTGGGCGTAGATGCTGGAAGAGGTCCTGAGCCTGAGGGAGGGGGCGCCGCGCGAGATGGCCACTCTTATGCGCGGCCCGGCCGCGGCCGCGCCGTCGGCGCAGCGGCCGGCGGGCGGGCAGGAGAGCAGGAGGAGCAGGGCCAGGAGGCTTGTCATTTCGGGAGGCTCAGAGCAGCTCGGCCTGCCGCGGCAGCTTGAGCCCCAGGTGGGCGGCGGCCTTGGCCGTGATCACGCGGCCGCGCGTGGTGCGTTTAAGGAAGCCGGCCTGCATGAGAAAGGGTTCTATGACGTCGGTCAGCGTGTCCGCCTCTTCGGAGACGGACACGGCCAGGGTCTCTATCCCGACGGGCCCGCCGCCGAACTTCTCGGCGATGGCCAGCAGCAGCCGGCGGTCCAGGTTGTCCAGCCCCTCCGGGTCTATCTCCAGCGAGGTCATGGCGGCCCGGGTGACGTCCGGGGTTATGATCCCATTGGCCTTCACGTCCGCGAAATCCCGCACGCGCTTGAGCAGGCGGTTGGCGATGCGCGGCGTGCCGCGCGAGCGGCGGGCGATGAGGCGCAGCGCGTCCTTCTCGGCCCTGCTGCCGAGTATGCCCGCGGAGCGGGCCAGTATCTGCGTTATCTCCTCCTCGCCGTAAAAACCCAGGTTGAAGACGATGCCGAAACGGTCGCGGAGCGGGCCGGTGAGCAGGCCGCTGCGCGTGGTGGCGCCCACCAGGGTGAAGCGCGGCACGGCCAGCTTCAGGGTGGTGGAGCCGGGGCCCTGGCCCGTATTTATGAAGAACACGAAGTCCTCCATCACCGGGTAAAGGGCTTCCTCCACCGCGGCGTTCAGGCGGTGTATCTCGTCGATGAAAAGTATATCGCCCTCCGCGAGCTCGGTGGTCAGCATCGCGGCGAGGTCGCCCGGCTTGGAAAGCACCGGGCCGGAGGTCACTTTAATATTGACTCCCATTTCGCGGGCCAGGATATACGAGAGCGTGGTCTTACCGAGGCCCGGAGGGGAATAGAAGAGGCAATGGTCCAGGCATTCCTTTCTCCGGCGGGCGGCCTGTATGAAGACCGCCAGGTTCTCTTTCAGCCTGGACTGGCCCACGAATTCCCCGAGCGAATTGGGGCGCAGGGCGGATTCCATGCGCGCCGTTTCGCCGGAGGCCGGGCGGGCCGAAAGTATTTCTTCTTCTTTTGCCATTTTAGCCGGGGGAAAGCCGCTTGAGCGCGGACCGCACTATAGCTTCGGTGCCGGCGGCCGGGCCCGCTTCGGCGGCGGCCTCTTCCAGGGCGGCGCGCGCCTCGCCGGCCCTGAAACCCAGGGCCGTCAGGGCGGTCAGGGCCTGGGCGTAGACCCCGGAAGCCTCGCTGAAACCGGCCGCGGCGCAGGCGGCGGCCGCCGGGAGCTTGTCCTTGAGCGCGGAGATGAGCTTATCGGCGGTCTTGGCCGTGAAGCCGAAGAGGGCCGTAAGGCGCCTGGGGTCCCTGGCCGCCACCGCGCCGAGAAAATCGGGCATTGACTTGACGGCTTTGCCGAGATAGTCCAGGGCCTTTTTGGCCCCGGTGTTGGGAACAGCGTCGCGCAGGAGGTCGAACAGGTCCTTCTCGTCCCGGGAGCGGAAACCGTAAAGGGCGGTGCCGCCGTACATGCTGATGGATTCCGCGATGAACACCTCGACGGTGGCGCCTTCCGTCCCCAGGCGCTCCAGGGAGGGGGCGCAGAAAAATACTTCGTAGCCCAGGCCGCCGGTCTCTATCACGGCGCTCTCCGCGCACCTGGCGACTATCCTTCCGCGCAGGTAGGCGATCATACGCGGCCTTTCACCGCGGCCCCGGCTTTAGCGATGGCCCGGGCCACGGGGGCGAGGCGGAGATGGCACAGCGCGGCGGCCATCGCGTCCGCCACGTCGTCCGGCTCGGGGGCGGCGGGGAGGTTCAGCGTCAGCTGCACGACCCGCTGCATCTGCCGCTTCTCGGCGGCGCCGCTGCCCGAGACCGTCTTCTTGATAAGTTTGGGATTATAGGCGCTGATCGGCACGCCGCCTTTTTCGCAGGCCAGCAGGATCACTCCCCGCGCGTGCGTGGTGTTGGCCTGCGTATCCGCCCGCTTGGAGAAAAAAACCTCCTCGATGGCGGCTTCGTCGGGGGAATGGGCGTTCACGAGGGCGGAGAGGCCGTCATAGATGGCGGCCAGCCGCTTTTCCAGCGGGGTGTTCTTCGGCGTGTGGATGAGGCCCGAGGCGGCGAGCTTCGGCGGGGCGGCGCCGTCCTTTTCAAGCACGGCCCAGCCGGTCCTGTCCAGCCCTGGATCTATGCCGAGGATCTTCATCGGACTACTTGTCCAGCTTGGCGAGCACCGACTCCGGGATATTGAAGTTGGAGTACACTTTCTGCACGTCCTCGTGGTCTTCGAGCTCGTCCATCAGCTTGATGACGTTCTCGGCTTTGTCTTCGCCGATGTTCACGAAGTTCTTGGGCAGCATGGTGACCTCGGCGGAGGCCAGCGGGACCTTCTTCTCCTCCAGCTTGGCCTTCACGGAGTCGAACTCGGCCGGGGAGGTGATGATCTCGAATTCCTGTGAATCGGGCTCGGAGCGGAAATCGTCGGCGCCCATTTCGAGGGCCAGGGACATCAGCTCGTCCTCCTTGGCCTCGGCTTTCCTGACCGTGATATAGCCCTTCTGCTCGAACATCCAGCCGACGGAGCCGGTGGAGCCCATGTTGCCGCCGCGCGTGTCCAGGATCTTGCGGATCTCGCTGGCGGCGCGGTTCTTATTATCGGTCGTGACGTTGATTATTATGGCTATGCCGCCCGGGCCGTAAGCCTCGTAGATTATTTCTTCGTAAACCACGCCGGGTTCCTGGCCCGTGCCGCGCCTTATCGCGCGCTTGACGTTCTCCAGGGGCATGTTGCTGCCTTTAGCGTCCTGTATGGCCGAGCGCAGGCGGGGATTATCGTCGGGATTTCCGCCGCCGGCCTTGGCCGCGATGGCTATTTCCTTGATGATCTTGGTCCAAACCTTGCCTCTTTTGGCGTCGGTTATGGCTTTCTTGTGCTTTATGCCAGCCCAGTGAGAATGTCCGCCCATGGTAGACTCCTTGAGGCCGAAGACCTTCGGTTGAAATCCGCGGCAGTTACGACCGTCCTTAAATAAATTCTATAATAATACGGCCGGTTCCACAACCGCCCCCTTAGCTCAACCGGATAGAGCGCCTGCCTTCGAAGCAGAGGGTTGCAGGTTCGAATCCTGCAGGGGGCGCGTTTTTCAACGGCGGCCGGCGTAACTATTTTGTAACTAAAACTTAACCTTACCGCAAACAGGAAAGATTAAAATTAATACATGGTTGCCCCGCTGCTGGCGATTTTACTTGTCGTTCCCGTCCTTCCCGGACAGGCCCAGACCTTTTCCAGGAAGGAGCTGGGCCGCAAGGCTTTGCAGACGGTGGTCGACCACCTGAAAAGCGACGATTCCGACGTGCGCGCCCTGGCCGCGGAAATACTCGGCGGGGCCGGGAACAAGGCCGCGGCGGGCATGCTCAAGACCATGCTGGAGGACCGCGACAAGTACGTGCGCATCGCCGCCGCCCGCGCGCTGTGGGAACTGGGCAGCCCGGCCGGCATGAAGGTCGTGCTGGGCATCATTAACGACGTCCCGGCCCAGGGCCCCGTAGCCGTCACCAACACCCCGCTGGTGGAGCTCAAGATAATCTCGCAGAACAAGATCAGGGAAAAGGCCATAGAGATCTACGCCGGCATCAAGGGGGAAAAAGGCGCCGACCTGCTTTACAAGCTCAAGAACGACAACTACGGCCCTGTCAGGGACGCCGCCGCCAGGGAGTTGGCCCGCCTGGGCCGCGACGAGGAACTCGCCCAGTTCGTGGAAGCCCTCGGGGCGGAGGACGAGGCGCTCCGCTTCGAAGGAGCCTCCGTCCTGTCGAAGATCTGCCATCCCCACGCGGCCGGGCCGCTGGCGAAGCTCCTGGCCGCCGAGAGGTCCGTCAGGGTGCGGATGGCCGCGCTCGACGCGCTCAACTGTACCCCTTCCAGGGACGAGGCCGCCGCCGAACTGCTCAAGCTCGCGGACGACCAGAACCCGACCATAAAATACAAGGCCATCTCCGCCCTGAGCGGGATAAAGAGCGCCAAGGTGAAGGAGAAACTGGCTTCCCTGGCCGCCGGCACCCCCGATATCAGGATCAAAATAACCGCCCAGAAGGGGCTCATGCTCTCCGGGGCCGCCGCGAGCGTGCAGACCGCGCGGGACGCTATGAGCGCGGCCAGCCCGGAGATAAGGCTGGAAGCCCTGAGCGTGGCGGCCGCTTTCGGCGACGACGACGCCCTGCCCCTGCTGGCGCAGGCCCTGGACGACCCCGACACCAGGGTCAAGCTGGCGGGGGCGCTCCAGACGCTTAAAAGGGCTTCGAAAAAGTGAATTATATGAACAGGAGATCTATCCTTATATGCGCCGCGCTCCTGCTGGCGACCGCGGGGGGAGAGCTTTCCGCCGGGCCGCGGGTACGCGAGCGCCGCCCCTCTCCTCTTTCGGATTCCATGCGCCAGGTGCGCAGAACGCCGGCCCCGGCCGCGCGCGAAGCCTTCCGGGAATTTTCCCGGAAACAGGGCAGGGGCTGGAAGGTGCGCTATAATCCGCGTACGGCCCTGCCGGAGGCGCTGACCGGCGGCCGCACCGCGCGCTACCCCGGCGCTCCCGAACAGGCCGCCGCGGCTTTTTTCGAGGAGAACAAGGAACTTCTCAAAGTGGAGCCTGCCGCGCTGCGTCTGGTCCTTAAGAAGGAGTTCATGGGCCTCACCCACCTGCAGTACCAGCAGTACAAGGACGGCCTGCCGGTGGAATTCTCCTACGCCCGCGTCCACGTCACGGCAAAAGGCGAGGTCTCGGGCTACCAGGCCAAGTTCGAGCCCGACGCCCCGCTGAGCGCCGTTCCCGCGATCTCCGGCGAGGCCGCGGTTATCGCGGCGCAGGCGGACCTGGGCCGGCAGCTCCGGGTCTCCGGGATCGAGCTGGTCGTCTTCCCCGACGAGAACGACGGCGCGCTCAAGCTGGCCTGGAAGGTCCGCGGCCGCGCCAACGGCCTCTGGGTCTACTACATAAACGCGGCCGACGGCGCCGTGCTCCTGAAATACGACGACCTGCGCCGCTACTGCAATAATACCGCGTACGGCACCTACGGCACCTCTTCGGCGACGGTCTTCGCCGTCTCGCCGCTGCCGGGCTACAACGCGGACAGCCTGAACAAGACCGAGGACACCTGGACGCAGCCGGCGCGCCTCTCCCTGCGCGACCAGTACGTCTGGGTAGCGGGTTATTCCAGCGCCTCGGTGACCAACGCTTACGGGGATTTCTGCGCCACCACGCCGGGCAAGGTCTTCTCCTCCCTCAAGGGGCCTTACTTCTCGGTAACTAATTTCAGGGGCGCCAGCGGCCATTACGATAACGCCTCGGGCGAATGGCGCACCTACGCCACGCCGGCGCAGACGCCGCACCCGTATTCGAATTCCCAGACCTATTCCTATCCCATCACCGTGGTCCCCGACCCGCCGCTGGCCGCCGACGAGGCTTTCGCCAAGGTCATGCCCCGCTTCACCGTCTTCAACGCGGGAGTCCTGGATCAGGACGGCTCGGTCGGCGACCCGGACCAGGTTTACGTCAAGCAAGGGGACTCCGTCATGGGCGCTTACATAGGGAGGCGCACGGTTTCCTTCTACGGCGCGGCCGTGGAGAACCCCTCCTACACCGTGACGCTCGAAGCCGACGTCGCCGGCACCGCGGACGGTTTTACCATAGATATCTCCAGCTACCTGGTGCTGCCGAACAAGGACGCCGCGGTCAACCCCGGTTCCATAGTCTGGTCCACCTCCGCCGCCGGGGTCTACCTGGACCGCAGCCTCGGCACGGCCAACGCCCTGTCGGAGGCGAACGCTTTCTACCACCTAAACGCCGCCCGCCGGTATTTCGACGGGGTGAACGTGAACCCCAACAGCGCCAACGCTCCCGCGGACCTTTCGAAGCAGGTGGCGGTGATGGTGCACGCCGCCGGCGAGCCGGACACCCTGACGAACTGCGTCGTCTCCTGCCACGGCATGCGCAACGGTTATTACGACATCGAGAAGGACCAGATAATGCTGGGAGACGGGGACATGGATTACCAGGGGAAATACCGCTCCTTCGCCCTGGACGGCACCATAGTGCGCCATGAATATATCCACCTTGTGATGGCCCGCATCTATCCCATCATTAATTTCGGCGAGTTCGGCGCCGTCAGCGAGGCTATGGCCGACTATTTCTCGATGGCTTCCTTCTGGAGGGAAGGCTATGCCTCCCAGGCGACGCTGGGCAATTTCGTGGGCGCCGGGGAAGGCGCCGCCCGCGATCTTTCGGCCTCCTCCCAGCCCACCGACCTGAGGAACATGCCCGACGACTGGTGGGGCGAAGTCCACGAGGACAGCCTGATCCTTTCGCAGGCCCTCTACAAGCTCGGCAATCCCGGCGGCGCCAATTACCTGAGCACTTTCACGGCCACCTCGTTCCCCGGCCAGTCCAGGGCCGACGTCCTGGCCTACGCCGCCCTGTTCTATTTCCCGGACAACTTCGCCAACTTCTACGACGCCATGGTGGACGCCTGCAACCAGTTCAACACGAAATGGGGCGGGGAGTGCACTCCTTCGATGCGCTCCAAGATACAGGCGGCGTTCAGCACCCACGGCATAGCCGCCGCGGCGGCCGGCGACTCGTACGAGGTCAGCACCCACACCGCGATGTGCGATAACAACAACGGCCCCGAATGCGCCGTGGACATAAGCAGTTTCGCGGCCGTTACCGCCACCATCTACCCGCTGGGCGACGTGGATTATTACTCGCTGCCGCTTTCGGCCGGAAATTTCAGAGCCACTTTGAGCCTGCCGGCCACCACGATAGAAGGAGTTTACCACGCCTACTCCCTGTTCCTCTTCGATTCCGACAGGAAATATGTGATGGACGCCAGCCCGGCGCTTTACGGCGCCAGCTCCGACGCCTGCAACGACACCGGGCCCTGCAGCACGCTTGCCCCGTCCGTCACGCTGAACTACACGGTGCCCTACGGAGGGGGCCGCTACTACCTGGTGGTATCGGCCGCGCCCAACCAGTATTTCGGTAATTCCGAGGACAATTCCACCTCTCCCTACACCCTGTCGCTGTCGCGCACCCCGCAGGGCAGCGCCAACGCGCGCCTCTACGCCGCCTCTTTCGACAACGACGAAATAGCTTTCGACGTCCCTTATCCGTCCTTCCCGATGTCCGGCTCGCCGTCCTCCGCCACCCTTACCTCGGCGGAGCTCGTTTTCGAATACGCCCAGCTGCGGGACCACAACTTCGAGCCGATCCCCCTGACCCGCAGCGATACGGCGGGCACGTACCTGCTGCCCGTCGCTCTTTCCCTGGACTACGACAATAACGACGCGCTGGGCCGGTCCCTGCTCTCCGGCCGCGTTAAACTGCAGCCGGGCTTCTCCGCCCGGTATCCGGGCGTCGGCACCGTTTACCTGGAGATCTTCGGCAGGAACCATCTGGGCCAGGTGCTTTCCCTCGGCGTCTCCAATTCCCTCAACCTTACTTCCAACAGGGCGGCCATCACCGCCTACAACAATATAATCGCGCCGGGGACCGGGGGGGCGGCGATCATTAAATACGAGGCGCTCTCCGCCGGCAGCCTCTCGGTCAAGGTCTATACGCAGGCCGGCACGCTGGTGAGGACCGTGTACGACGGGGCCATACCCGCCGGCAAAGGCACGGTGGAGTGGGACGGCACGAATTCCAGCGGCGGGAAGGCCGCCAGCGGCATCTATTTCGTAAAGACCAAGGGCCCGGGCCTGAATAAGATAGTGAAGATAGCGGTGATCCGGTAGGGTTTAGGGTAGAGTTTCAGAAGTGTATGGCGGCTATTGTTATGAATATCAGGCGATACTTTAAAGGCAGGCTAGCGCGTGCCGCGCTTTTTATCTTTGCCCTCTGCCCTCTGCCCTCTACCCTCTACCCTGCTTTTGCGGGCGGGCCGGGCTCTGCCGGAATGCAGGTCCTGAAATCCGACCTGAGCCCCCGCGCCGCGGCCATGGGCGGGGCTTTCGTGGCCGTGGCCGACGACGTCTATACGATGTCCTACAACCCGGCGGGGCTGGGCCAGCTTTATATCCCCGAGGCCTCCGCGATCCTGCACCAGTCCGGGTTCGACGATTCCACCCTCAATTATATCTCCGTCGGGCTGCCGCTCCCTTTCATCGGCCTGGCCGGCCTGGAAAAACCGGGTTTCGGCATGTCCCTGCTGCTGGCCGACGCCGGCGATTTCGAATACAAGCAGCTGCTTCCCGACGGCGGGGTCTACTCCAAATCTTTCGACGCGCAGAAAGACAGGGTGCTGGCTTTCGGTTACGGCGAAAAGGTCTACTCGGGCGAGCTGAACCTGGAGGGGTATAACGCCAGGATAGAGCAGTACCTCGGCCTGAACGTGAAATATATCTGGTCCAAGATGCTCGACGACAAGAACCCTCCCTCCACGGTGGCTTTCGACGGCGGCTGGCTCCTGCTGGAGCCCAAACTGGGTCTTTCCCTCGGGGCGTCCATAGCCAATTACGGCTCCGGCCTCAAATACGGGACCGAGGTGACCAGACTCCCCTCCATCCTGCGCCTGGGCGCGTCCTGGGAGAAACCCACGGTGATGGAGCAGTCGGTGCTGCTGGCCGCGGAAGGGGACTTCTACATGGCCGAAGCCCTGAAAAGCCTGCGCTTCGGCCTCGAGTACCACTTCGAGAAATTATTCAATCTCCGCCTGGGCTACAAAACGGCGGAGGACAATAGCGGCCTGACCATGGGCCTCGGGCTCCACTACAACGACATGTCGCTGGATTTCGCCACCGGCATGGGCAACGAGGTCTTTAATTCCACCCAGCTGGCCTTTTCCTATAAATTCAGCGGTATCGTAGTGAAGGAGTACCGCAAGAAGGTCAGCTACAAGGACCCGGAACCGCGGAAGGGCGCCCCGGCCAAGGCCGTCCAGCCGGCCAGGCAGGAGAGCAAGCCCGCCAAGCCCGCCAGGTCCGCGCCCGAAAAGAAAAAGGATTCCGACTTCTTCTGGATCTACTGACCCCCGAACCCGACCAGTCGCTGAAAATTGGTAACTACTCAGGTAGTGGAGGGTTGGCCGGGGTTTTGTTTCGCGAACCCCTTGCGGAAGGGGGCCCCGCTTCGGGGGGAAACCGACGCAAGGGTTTCCGAAGCTGTGCTAGTGCCGTATCAAAGGGCTATGCCCCTCAGACGGCCTCTTCCGGG
>JACQPH010000096.1 GCA_016207645.1 Elusimicrobiota bacterium | reverse complement strand
GGCGGCAACGTCGGCATTGGAACAACGGCTCCGGACAGTTCTCTGCATGTGGCGGGGGGAGCACTCTATGCCTATCCGAAACCGGGACAGGCAAGCTGGACATCCGCAGTGCTTTCGAACAACGCTGATGCGACCATTCGCATCCTGCATAGCGGCGGAGTCAGCACGCTTTATACCGATAGCGCGGCACAAGCGTTGGATTTCTCCACAAATGGGTCAGGCAACAGCCGTTTACACATAAGCGGCGCCGGCAACGTCGCTATAGGAACTACGGAACCGAAACACGCCGACGGAGCTACGGGCCTGGATGTCACGGGCCTTAAGCCGACGCCCTATAGCGACGAGCACGCCAGCCGAATGCCGCTTATTGCGGCCGATACCGGTTCAATGGCCCAGGGGGTTGGCGGCGGCATCGGGTTCATGGGCAAGTCCACCGCGGCGGGCGGCTATTCCTCTTTCGCGTCCATCTCCGCCCAGAAGGCCAACGCGACCGACGGCAACGCCGCGAGCGACCTGGTGTTCGCGAACAGGTTTACCGACGGTGCGGCCTTCAACGAGAATATGCGTATCACCGCGGCGGGCAACGTCGGCATCGGGACTGCGAACCCGTCCAACAGCCTGACCATCCTGCAGAAGACCGACTCGCAGGGAGCGGACGGCCTTAGAACCTACCGGGCGAGCGGCGCGAGCAGCGGAGTTTTCTTCCAGGGAGCAGACGATGACACCTATATCTTCAATTACGGCGGAGGCTTGAAATTCTACGCCAACTCCCTCCCCGCTATGGCCGTGGACAGTTCGGGACGCGTCGGCATCGGGACGGAGGGTCCGGGGGCAAGGCTGGATGTCAGGGGCGCCGATACCCAGACCTACAGCCTGGCGGTCGGGACAGGCACGACATACACCATGGTGGTCACGACGAACGGCAAAGTCGGGATAGGCGTCGCGGAGCCGGCCGCCAATCTGCACGTAGGCGCGAACACCAACGGGCGCGCGATGGTCAATATCGAAGCGACTTTCGAGAATTCGTATCTGACACTCGGGCGCACGGGAGACAACGCGACGATAGTGAACAAAAACGACGGGACGCTGCGCATTAATCACACAGGCAGTTCTTCCGACGCCCACCTGGTTATAGAAACCTCCGGAGATGTCGGCGTCGGGACGGCGAATCCCGGTTACAGGCTTGATGTCGCCGGGACCATGAACGCGCAGGAAGTGCGCGTGAACGGGGTCGTCCTGAACCCAGGCACCGGCTCCAACTGGACCGTTTCCGGAGCGGATGTTTACCGCAACGGCGGCAACGTCGGCATCGGGGCCGCCCCGGACGCGAACGCCAGTCTGCACGTCGCCGGCGGCATTAAGACGACCGCCCCTTTCCCGTCGAGCCTGCCGAGCGCGGCGGGACTGGACTTCTTCTCCGGAACGACGCGTCTGTTCTCTTGGGGCGCGGATACCGCGACCAGGGGGAATATGCAGGTGGTCCTGGCGAACTCGGACGGAACCTCGTCGTTTGTTCCGCTCTACCTCAGCAGCGCAGGCAACGTCGGCGTCGGCACTACCGATCCGGGAAAGGCCCTGGATGTGATCGGCGGCGTCGGGGTTTCCGATTATTTCTATCTGCGCGAGGCCAATTCCCCGACATCCGCGGTCGCCCAGGGGCTGGCGCTTTCTCCGATCTACACCGGCACTACCCGTACTACCGTCGCGCAACTCGATTTCCTGCGCCCCTCGACCGCCGACGGCAACTACGACGGAGAAATGGCATTTTTTACGCGGCTTACCGGCAGCGCGCTGGCCGAGAGAATGCGGATAGACAGGAACGGCAAGGTCGGCATCGGGACGGCGGAGCCGGCGACGAACCTGCATATTAAGGGCAGCACACCCAGGCTGCGCCTCGACTCTGATGAGGCCGGAACGAACGATTTTGATTTTGCGGTCGGGAGCTGGGGGGGCAGTTACGGCGCGGGCATACAGGATAGAACCGTCGGCGGCGACCCGATGCGTTTATTTATCGGGAATGACGGCGACGTCGGCGTCGGGACGACGGCGCCGGGGGCGAGGCTGGATATAATCTCCAGCACTTCCACCGCATACAGTCTGGCCGCAGGGACAAGCACTGCGTACAGCATGGTCGTTTCAACGACCGGCGACGTCGGCATCGGGACGGCGGGTCCGGGCGTGAAACTGGACATTCACGGGAACAGCTCCGGAACGAGCGAATCGATCGCGACCTGGAGCCGGCTGGACGGGGCGGTCAAGGGCGTCCTGGGCTACGACGGCAATAATTATGTCACCATGGGCGCTTTATCCGACCACGACCTTTCGATCAGGCAGAACAATATCGATTATATACATATCAAGAGCGGCGGCAACATCGGCATCGGGATAACGACCCCGAAAAGCGCGCTGGACCTGTCGGGGGGGGTGCTGACGTTCGGAAGCGCCGCCAGCAGCAGCACTATCCGGCAGGACCTGGCCACGGACGACCTGGTCATCGCCAGCCACAGGGTCGCGGCCGATTCCGATATCATCTTCCGGACGCAGGGGCCGAGCTCCGCCGACACCAAGATGGTCATTACAGGCGATGGCGACGTCGGGATCGGGGCGACGAACCCCCTTTTCAACCTGCAGGTCGGCGGCTACGGCGTGGTCAGCAGTCAGTTGTGGGGCACGGCAAGCTGGTCGGAATCCGGGCTGGTCGCATTCGGTCCGGACCGGGTTAACAACGGCATATCGGATAGCGCATTTCATACCGATTCCTCAGGCGCGGGGTCCACTCTTCAGCTCGACGCGGGGAGTCCCCGGGCCTTCACCGGCGTGGCGATCCTGTCGGGAAGGAACGTCCAGGCTAACTCCTCGAAGTGGAACGTCCAGTATTCCGACGACGCCACGGGCTGGACCACGGCGTATACCGGGATCGACCTCACCTCCAACAGGGGCGGCTGGGTCGAGGTGCGCTGGCAAGTGAAAGGCGTAGACCCCGCTCACCGCTACTGGCGGCTGTACAAGACCGATGCGGCGGCCGGCGGGGATTATGTCCACGAGGTGCAGTTCTTCCAGGGGAACGCCGAACACGGCGTGGTGCGGACCGACGGCAGCGGCAACGTCGGCATCGGGACGGCGGGGCCGGGCGCCAGGCTGGATGTCGCGGGAGGCGTCAAAATGGCCGACGATGCCGGCGCCTGCGACGCGTCGAAAGCGGGCACGCTGCGCTGGACGGGGACGGCCTTCCAGGGATGCACCGGCAGCGCCTGGGTTTCGTTCCTCGCCGCCGCTAATGGAACAACTCAGGCGCAGGCGGGGCGGACTTGCAAGACGCTCCTGGACAACGGCTACTCGACCGGCAGCGGCGCTTACTGGATAGACCCGGATAACGACGGGAACACCGGGAATGCGTTCCAGGCATACTGCGATATGGTCAGCCAGGACGGGGGCTGGACTTTGGTCGTCGGTATCGAGGCCAATACGAGTCACCTCAATACAGCCGCCGTGACTTCCGGGAACCTGACAAGCGCGACAGGGAAAGGGAAGTATTCCGACGCGACTATCAACCAGATCAAGCTCGGGTCCAGTCCGGCCTATCGCTTCACCTGCGCCGCGGTTACCGGATATTTCCAGACTAGCTGCGCTTTCGCCGCGACAACGGACGCCAGCGGCGCCTGCACGGCCGAGGCATATGACTATCCTCCGGGCAGTTACGGCACAGCGCAGTTCGTCCAGGGAGGTATCGTGGCACTGGCGGACGGGTCGAATGGTACTGCCAACAGGCTTATTTACGGGACGGGCAGCCAAAATGGCTGCGATACGGCGGGAACCGGGTGGAATCAGACCGGCACGGTCTATGTCCGGTGAGCTCTGAGAATCCGGGGGGAATCCAGGACTTACCGAGCCTCGCGCAAAGTTATTTCGTAGCGGGCTCTTAGATACCTTTGTAGGTGCGCTCGGAGCGCCTTAGGACACGCAGAATAGTGACGGCCTGCTGCTTGTCGTCTATGGCGTAAAGTATCCGCCAGTCTCCGACACGGACCCGATAAAGCGCGCCCTTAAGCTTCAATGAACCATGCGGGCGCGGGTTATGCTCAAAAGACAGGATGCGCGACCGAAGACGGGCCAAATCCGGTTCCCGGACCTTGTCCAGGTCGCGGACCGCGCTGGGCGCGAGTTGAACGCTATGCACGCTTTATCCGCCTGGCGAAATAGTTCCTGGCCGGGACCGCCTTACCCGGACTCTTGAGATGCGACTTCCAGGACTTCTGCGCAGCGCGGAGGTCCTTAAGCTCCAGCTTGTAGGACTCCTCCACGGCCTTCCTAAGCAGATCGGCCATGGGGCAACGCATTTCAATAGCCAGATGTTTGAGGCTGTTATGAAGTTCTTCCGGCAGGTAAATCGTGGTTCTTACCATAATAGTTCCCCCTGTTTATAATAGGATAACATGCAAACATATATATGTCAATACCCGGGTCATGCACACAGCATTCTCTCAGTTCCCTTGTATTTTATCAATGCGCAGTTTGGACCAACGGGGGTTACTGAAAATTTAATTATGTAGTAGAATGTAAGCGATGCGACAATACCTGGCTTTTCTCCTTACCGCGGGCTTCGGCCTTGTCGTCGCCGTTTCGATGCTGCTGCTGTCCGTTCTCTTCGGGCCTAAGAAGAAAACCGCCGTAAAACAGGAACCTTTCGAATGCGGCATGCCGACGGCGATGGAGCCGCGCGGCCTGGCCAGGGTGAACTTCTACCTTGTCGCCGTGCTTTTCGTGATGTTCGATATCGAGATAGCCTTCCTTTACCCCTGGGCCGTTTCCTTCAGGCAGCTCGGCCCGGGCGCTTTTTACGTGATGGCCGGCTTCCTGGCCGTGCTCGCGGCCGGGTTGGTCTATACGATAAAGAAAGGGGCCCTGGAATGGGACTAGAGACCGTTTTCGGGCACTCCTTCCTCACCACCCGCCTGGACGAGGCCGTCAACTGGGGGCGGAAATATTCTTTCTTCCAGTATCCCTTCGTGACCGCCTGCTGCGGCATGGAGTACATGTCCGTTTTCGCCTCCGCCTACGACATCGCCCGCTTCGGCGCGGAATACCCGCGCTTCTCGCCGCGCCAGGCCGACGTGCTTTTCGTGGTGGGGACGGTCAACGAGAAGCTGGCCCCCGTGCTGAAGCGCGTCTACGACCAGATGTGCGAGCCCAAGTGGGTGGTCTCGTTCGGCGTCTGCGCCACCTCCGGCGGGTTCTACGACAATTACGCCACCGTGCAGGGGATAGACAAGATCATCCCCGTCGACATTTACATCCCCGGCTGCCCGCCGCGACCCGAGGCCGTGCTGGACGCGCTGATAAAGCTGCAGGCGAAAGTTTCAAAGGAATCCGTGCTGGACCGCAAAGCCTCCGGCGGCGCCGCGACGGGGCCCATGGCCGTCAAGGCGGCCAAATATAAATGAGCAACTACCTGCTGGAAACCTTCAAGGCCAAATTCCCGGACGACGTGCTGGAGACGCACGCTTTCCGCGGCGACGAGACCGTGCTGCTGAAAAAAGAGGCGCTGCTGAAGGCGGCCGCCTTCCTGAAGGACGAGCTCGGCTTCGACTTCCTGATGGACCTGGCCGCCGCCGACTACCTGCCGCGCGAGCCCCGCTTCGAGCTGGTCTGCCATTTTTACTCGACCAGGAACAATTACCGCCTGCGCCTGAAATGCCCCGTCGCTGAAGCCGACGCGCGGGTGGACTCGCTCACCGGGCTGTGGGCGGGGGCGAACTGGTACGAGCGCGAAGTCTACGACATGTACGGCATAAAATTCGACGGGCATCCCGACCTGCGGCGCATCCTCATGTACGAAGGCTTCGAGGGCCACCCGCTGCGCAAGGATTACCCGCTGCGCAAAAGGCAGCCGAGGATACCGCACCGGGACTGACGGCCTTATTTTTTAAATGGAAAAGAAGCTGGAAACGCCGAAGAACTGGAACCTGGAAACGCTCGAGGACGGGCGCCTGGTTCTCAACATGGGGCCGTCCCACCCGGCCATGCACGGCATAGTGCGCGTGCTGCTGACCGTGCAGGGGGAGCGCGTCTCGGACGCCGACGTGGAGATAGGCTATTTGCACCGCGGCTTCGAGAAGACCTGCGAGAACGTCACTTACAACCAGTGCATCCCTTACACCGACCGCCTCAACTACGTTTCTCCCCTTATAAACAATGTCGGCTTCGCGCTGGCGGTGGAGAAGCTGATGGGAGTGGAGGCCCCGGTCCGTGCCCAGTACATCCGCGTGATCATGAGCGAGCTCTCCCGGCTGACCGACCACCTGACCTGCATCGGCGCCAACGCAATGGAGATGGCCGCCTTCACCGTCTATTTTTACCTGATCAACGCCCGCGAAGAGCTGTACCGCCTGACCGACGCCGTGGCGGGCGGCCGCGTTACCCCGGCCTATACCCGCGTGGGCGGGCTCACGCAGGACCTGCCGCCGGATTTCAGGGCGATGACCGCCGAGGTGTTCAAGAAAGTGCGCAAGAACCTTTCCGACGCCGACAAGCTGCTCACCCGCAACCGCATTTTCTACGACCGCCTGCATAACGTGGGAACCATCTCGAAGGAGGACGCCATAGCTTTTTCCTTCACCGGCCCGGCGCTGCGCTCCACCGGCTTGCCGCTGGACGTGCGCAAGGCCACCCCGTACCTGGTCTACGACCGCTTCGATTTCGACATACCGGTCGGCTCCAACGGCGACAACTACGACCGCTACCTGGTGCGCATGGAGGAGATGAAGCAGAGCATGCGCATCGTGGAGCAGGCCCTGGAGCAGCTGCCGGCCGGCCCCGTCAACCACGCCGATTACAACGTGATCCTGCCGCCCAAGGAAGAAGTTTACGGGAACATCGAGGCCCTGATGGCCCATTTCAAGCTGACCTTCGAAGGCGTGAAGCCCCCGAAAGGCGAGGTCTACCAGGCGGTGGAAGGCGGCAACGGCGAGCTCGGCTTCTACATCGTCAGCGACGGCACCGGCAACCCCTGGCGGGTGCGCGTGCGGCCCCCCTGCTTCGCGCTGACCGGCGGGCTCTCGAAGATGATAAAGGGCGGCTACATCGCCGACATAGTCTCCACCTTCGGCCAGATCAACATGATAGGCGGGGAGCTGGAAAGATAATGCCTTTTAAATTCACCGAGGAATTCAGGGCCCGGGCGGAAAAGATCTGCGCGAGGTATCCGCGCAGGGACGCGGCCCTTATCCCGCTCCTGCTGGAAATGCAGAAGGAGAAGGGCTACATAGCGGAGGAGGGGTTGGACGCGCTGGCCCTGTTCCTGCAGATCCCCTATTCCCGCGTGAAGGGCGTAGCGACTTTTTACACCATGTTCAACCATGAACCCGTGGGGAAATACCACCTGCAGGTCTGCCGCAATATTTCCTGCCATATGGCGGGCTCCGAGAGCCTGCTCGGGCGGCTGCGCGGCAGGCTCGGGATAGCCGAGGGGGAAACTACCAGGGACGGGCTGTTCACGTTGTCCGCCGTGGAATGCCTGGGCGCCTGCGGCGCGGCTCCCGTGATGCAGGTCAATGAAAAATATTTCGAGAACCTCGACGAAGCGAAGCTCGACGCGCTGCTGGAGGAACTGAAGCACGGCCGGCTGCCGCACTGAGCGAGAGCGCTATGGAAAACATACTCCTGAAAGATAACGTGGCGGAAATAGAGGCCTATTTCGCCGCCGGCGGCTACAAGCCGCTCAAGAAGGCGCTCGGCCTGAAACCCGCCGAGGTTATCGACGAGGTCAAGAAGTCCAACCTGCGCGGCCGCGGCGGCGCCGGCTTTCCCTGCGGCCTCAAATGGTCCTTCATCCCCAGGGACCTGGAAGGCCCGCGCTACCTGGTCTGCAACGCCGACGAGGGGGAACCGGGCACCTTCAAGGACAGGGAGCTGATGCTGAGGAATCCCCACGCCCTGCTGGAAGGGATGGCCATAGCGGGCTACGCCATAGGCGCGGGACACGGCTATATTTATATCCGCGGCGAATTCGCCGCCGAAACCGGGGTGCTGGATAAAGCCATCGCCGCCGCGCGCGCCAAGGGCTTTATCGGAAAGAACATCCTGGGCTCCGGCTTCAATTTCGAGATCTTCACGCACCGCGGCGCGGGGGCCTACATCTGCGGAGAGGAAACGGCGCTGCTGGAATCCCTGGAAGGTTTCACCGGCCAGCCGCGCCTCAAGCCGCCCTTCCCGGCGATAAAGGGGCTTTTCGGCTCCCCGACCGTGATAAACAACGTCGAGACGCTGGCCGCGGTCCCCTCGATAATCGAGAAGGGGGGGGACTGGTACGCCGCCATCGGCAGCGGCAAAAGCGCCGGCACCAAGCTTTTCTGCGTCAGCGGCCCCGTGAGCAGGCCCGGCGTCTACGAACTCCCGCTGGGCGCGCCCCTGCGGGACCTGCTCGAGAAGAACTGCGGCGGGATGAAGCCCGGCAGGAAGCTGAAGGCCGTAATTCCCGGCGGCTCTTCCACCCCGGTGCTCACGGCGGAAGAGGCGAAGGCCGTGAAGCTGGATTACGAATCCCTGGCCGCCGCCGGCTCCATGCTGGGCTCCGGCGCGGTCATAGTCATAGATGAAAGCCAGTGCATGGTGAAGCTGCTGCAGGTGCTGGCCCGCTTCTACCACCACGAGTCCTGCGGCCAGTGCACGCCCTGCCGCGAAGGCTGCGGCTGGATAGAGAAGCTCCTGAACCGCTTCGAGGAAGGCCGCGCCTCGCGCGGGGACATAGACACCCTTTATTCGGTGGCCGACGGGATGCTGGGGCGCACCATCTGCCCGCTGGCCGACGCGATGGCCATGCCGGTGATGAGCTTCGTGAAGAAATTCCGCGGCGAATTCGAGGCCCACGCGGACGGGAAGATCTGTAAGGGGGTCAGGTCTTGACTTTTGCTCTTTCCGCGAAAAGGTTAAAAAGCAAGACCTGACCCCAGATATATGCCCACTATAACCATAGACGGGAAAAGCTTGGAAGTAGCGAAAGGGACCACCCTCCTGGAGGCGGCCCAGCAGCTCGGCGTCTATATCCCGCGCTATTGCTACCATCCGAAACTTTCCATCGCCGGCAACTGCCGCATGTGCCTGGTGGAGGTCGAGAAGGCCCCCAAACTGATGACCGCCTGTTCCACCGAGGCCTTCGAAGGCATGGTGGTCCACACCGCTTCCGACCGGGTCAAGGCCGCCCGCCGCGATGTGCTGGAATACCTCCTCATCAACCACCCGCTGGACTGCCCTATCTGCGACCAGGCCGGCGAATGCGGCCTGCAGGATTATTACATGGACTACAGCCTGGCCAAGAGCCGCTTCAGCCAGGCGGACAAGGTGCGCAGGCAGAAGCGCCGCGCCGTCGGCCCCCAGCTGGTGCTGGACAACGAGCGCTGCATCCTCTGCACCCGCTGCGTCCGCTTCTGCTCCGAGGTGACGAAGACCTCCGAGCTGTGCGTGGTGGAAAGGGGCGACCACTCTTTCATAGACCTGAAGGAAGGCAAAGCGCTGGACAACGATTACACGCTGAACATCGCGGATATCTGCCCCGTCGGGGCTTTCACCTCGCGGGACTTCCGCTTTAAGCAGCGCGTCTGGTTCTTGAAGAAAACCCCTACAGTTTGCCTCGGCTGCGCCACCGGCTGCCTTATCGAGGCGCACCACAACGAGAATACCATCTACCGCCTGGTCCCGCGCCCCAACGCCGAGACCAACACCTGGCTCTGCGACCCCGGCCGCCTCACTTACAAAGCCGTGCAGGCCGGCGACAGGCTCGTTAAAGGCGTGATAAAGAACGGCCTGATAGACTTAGAGCCGGCCCTGCGCGAAGCCGCGGCCCGCATAGACGAAGCCCGCGCGGCCGTGGCCGTGCTCGGCTCCCCCTGGCTTTCCGTCGAGGACAACGCCGCGCTCGCCCTCCTGGCTAAGGACGCGCTGAAGACCGGGAACTATTGTTTTGACTTCAACACGGAGCAGGGGATAAAGGACGGCATCCTCATCAACAAGGACCCCGCCCCGAATACCAACGGCGTGAAACTGGTTAAAGCCGCCCACGGCGGGCTGTCCCTCGAAGAACTCTCCCGCCGGATCACCTCCGGCCAGGTAAAGGTGGTCCTGGCCGAAGCGCGCGCCGCCGGCTTCATAAAAGACGCCCTGAAAGCCGCCGCCCCCAGGCTGATCGCTTTCGCCTCCAACAGGGGGGAAATACCGGCCGGTTCCTACGCTACCCTGCCTTACGCATCATATTTCGAAGTGCCCGGGACCTTTCTCAACTACCAGGGGCTGCGCCGCCGCACGGCGCCGTCGGTAGAGGCGCCGGAAGGCGTAAAACCGCTCTGGGCGGTGATAAACAAGCTGGCCGCCTACAGCGGGACTTCGCTGAGGCTGGATTCGGCCGATGAGGCTCTTAAAGGGGTCAGGTCTTGACTCTTGCTCTTTTCGCAAAAAAGGTCAAAAAGCAAGACCTGACCCCAAATAAAAAATGATGGAATTTTTCGAGGCCAACAAGGACATACTGCTCTTCGCCGGCGCCGCCGGCGCGAAGCTGGCGGTCTTTCTCGGCGCCGTCATGGGCTTCACCGCCCTGATGACGCTGGCCGAGCGCAAGGTGAGCGCGCTGATGCAGGACCGGATAGGCCCCAACCGGGCTTCCGTCTTCGGCTTCGCTTTCAACGGCCTTTTCCAGCCTGTCGCCGACGCCATCAAGATGATACTTAAGGAAGATTTCCTGCCCGGCCGCGCCGAGAAGCTCCTTTTCACTCTGGCGCCCTTCTTCGCCCTGGTGCCGGTGCTGGCCCTGTTCGCCCTGATACCCTTCGGCGATTACGTGATGGTCTACGGCTACCAGGTGGAACTGCAGGTGGCGGACCTCCCGCTGGGTCTTTTCTTCGTGCTGGCCCTTTCCGGGCTGGCCATCTACGGGGTGTTCCTCGGCGGCTGGGCCTCCAAGAACAATTTCGCCCTGCTCGGCGCCCTGCGCGGCGCGGCGCAGATGGTCTCCTACGAAGTGGTGCTGGGCCTGACCCTCGTCGGGCTGATGATGATCTACGGCTCGGCCAGCCTGCAGGACATGGTGCGGGCCCAGGGCGGGCTCCTGTTCGGCTTCCTGCCGGCCTGGGGCGTGGTGTACCAGCCCTTCGCCTTCATCCTCTTCCTGGTGGCCTCCACCGCCGAGAACAAGCGCACCCCTTTCGACCTGGTGGAGGGGGAATCGGAGATCATCGGCTATTTCCTGGAATACAGTTCCATGCGCTTCGCGGCTTTCATGTTCGCGGAATTCATAGAGATAGTCCTGATCTCGATGCTGATCGCCACGCTGTTCTTCGGCGGCTGGCAGGTGCCCTACCTCTATGAGACCGGCTTCCTGTTCCCCGGCGGCGCCGAGCTGCCGCTGAACCACTACCTCGTCTCGGCCATGCAGGTGGGCTCCTTCGCCGTGAAAACCATTTTCTTCTGCTGGTTCTCCCTCGTGGTGCGCTGGACCCTGCCGCGCTTCCGCTTCGACCAGATGATGAATTTGTGCTGGAAAGCCCTGCTGCCGCTGGCCCTGCTGAACATCCTGGCCACCGGCGCGGCGCTGCTCTATCTGGGTAAATTATGATAAGCGTAAAGAAGGTCAACAACAAGCCGCTGAACCTCCTGGAGAGGATCTATCTCTGGGAGATAGCCCGCGGCCTCCTGGTCACGACGGGCCATTTCTTCACCAACCTTTTCAACCCCGCCGGGATACTCACCGTGCCCTACCCGGAGAAGACGATACCGCTGCCGGGCAACGCGAAATTCCGCACCCGCCACCGCCTCAAGCTCCGCTCCGACGGCTCGCCGAAGTGCGTGGCCTGCTTCCTGTGCCAGACGGCCTGCCCCGCTTACTGCATCCATATAGAGGCCGCCGAGTACACCGAGAACTCCGTAGAGAAATACCCGGCCGTTTTCGACATAGACCTTTCCCGCTGCGTGGTCTGCGGCATGTGCGTGGAGGCCTGCCCCGAGGACGCCATTGCCATGGACACGGAAGAGCTCCCCGGCGGCGCTCTCGGCCGGGGGGAACTCCTTCTGAACAAAGAAAGCCTGCTCCGGAACCTGCCGGGCGAGCCCTCCCTGCTTGGCGCCTCCAACCGCCTGGCCGGCGAATATCTCAAGTCGCGGGGGGAACGATGATACCGCCGCCCCTTTTCCCGTGGAAGCGAGCCTTCAGCCTGATGGGGGTGGCGGGATGATAATTATCACTGCGGCCATCTACGTTTTCGGCGGCCTGGCCGCGCTAGCCACGCTGCTGATGATCTTCCAGCGCGACCCCGTGAAGGCCGCCATGCTGATGCTGGGCGCCCTCCTTTCCACCGCCGGGCTCTACCTGGCCCTCAGCGCCCAGCTGCTGGCCGTCCTGCAGATAATACTTTACGCCGGCGCCATCATGACCCTTTTTATAGTGGCCCTCACCGCTACCCCCGCCGCCTGGCGGGACAAGCCCGCCAGGGGCAGCTTCGCGAAGGTCCTCGGCCTGGCCGTTGCCGCCGTGATACTGACCGAGCTGCTGAAGGTCTCCGGCGCGCTTAAAGCGATCATAGTCTCTCCGGAATTCACCGAGACCGGCACCCTCGACCTGGCCATGGCCCTCTTCGGCCGCTTCGCCTTCCAGTTCGAGCTCCTTTCGCTGGTGATCCTGGCGGCCATAGTGGCCGCCGTAGCCCTGGCTTCCAAACGGAGGCCCGCATGAGCTCCTACTCCCTGGCGGCCATCTCCTTCGTACTCTTCTCCCTGGCCGCAGCGGGCTTCCTCACCTGCGGGAGCCTGGTGCGCATGCTCATGTTCCTGGAGCTGATGCTGAACGCCGCCAACATAGCGCTGGTAGCCCTCGGCCCGGAAACGGTTTCGCAGGCTTACGCGGTGATGCTTTTCGCCATAGCCGCCGCCGAGGCCGGGGTCGGCCTGGCGCTGCTGATCACGCTGGCCTCTGTTTTCAAAACGCTGGAGGCGGAGAATATAAGGGAACTGAAGGGCTGACCGGACTTTAAGACATGGAAGCGAACCACTACCCTCTGCTGAAATATATACTGCTCGCGCCGCTGGCCGGCTTCGCGCTTAACGGCCTGCCGGGAAAGAAATTCCTGGGCGAGAAGGCCGGCGGCCTCATCGGCGCCCTGGCCATTTTCGTCTCCTTCGTTTTCGCCGCCCTCTCCTTCTCCGACCTGCTGAACCTGCCGGTAGAGGGCCGGCTGCTCAGGGACAACATATACAGCTGGATCTCAGCGGGCACCTTCAGCGTGGACGCGGCCCTGCGCTTCGACCCGCTCTCCGCCGTGATGGCCCTGATAGTCACCGGGGTCAGCTTCCTTATTCATGTCTATTCCATAGGCTATATGCGCGGCGACGCCGGCTATAACCGCTACTTCGCTTATCTGAACCTCTTCGTCTTCTTCATGCTGGCGCTGGTGCTGGCCGACAATCCTTTCGTCATGTTCGTGGGCTGGGAAGGCGTGGGCCTCTGCTCCTACCTTTTAATAGGCTTCTGGTACGAGGACCCGGAGAAGGCGACGGCGGGCAAGAAGGCTTTCATCACGAACCGCGTCGGCGACGCCGGCTTCCTGCTCGGCCTGATGCTGCTGTCCGCGCTGCTGGCCTTTAACGGCGTCTTCGCCATGGATTTCGAGACGCTGGAAAAGAACGCGCCCATGCTGACCTCCATCTCCGTGCTCGGCATAGGAGCCCCCACCCTGATCAGCCTGCTGCCCTTCTTCGGCGCCACCGGCAAGTCGGCGCAGTTCCCGCTCTATGTCTGGCTGCCCGACGCCATGGCCGGCCCCACGCCGGTCTCGGCCCTGATC
>JACQPH010000006.1 GCA_016207645.1 Elusimicrobiota bacterium | reverse complement strand
GGCCGGGGCGGGCTCTGACCTTACGGCTACAGGGGGCTTAGCGGCAACGGGCCGCAGGGAGACTAGCTCTTCATTTTTTTTTTGACCGCCGGCCGGCGGCGGTTCGGGAACGGCGCCGGCAGCCAGGCGGGACTCCAGGCCCTCCAGCTTCCGCACCAGGCCCTCCAGGTCCTGCGGCGTTTCCATGAGGGTGAAAAGGGCCACTTCAGCGGCTATGGCCAGGGAATCGGAGAACTTCACTTCCTCGATCACGATATTGAGCTTGCGGGAAAGACGGGCTAGCAGGAGCGGCGGCGTGCCGGCGGGCAGGCCCTTGACCGGTTCGCCTTTGGAAAAGCCCTGGGCGGCCAAAAAGGCCTCGGAGAAATTATTGCGCAGTTCCCGCAGCGCCGTCAGCGGGTCGTAGCCCTCCGAGTTCAGCTTGTCGAAAGCCGAATGCAGGGCGGCCGCGTCGCGGTTCACCAGCGCCAGCGCCATGGAATTAACCACTTCCTCTCCGGGATGGCCGAGCAGGTCGTTAAGAACGTCGGTTTTAACCTCGCCGTGGCCGAAGGAGGCCGCGCGGTCCAGCAAAGTGATGGCGTCGCGCATGGCGCCGCCGGCGGCGCGGGCTATGTGCTTCAGCGCCTCCGGGTCGGTCTTTATTTTCTCGGCAGCGGTGATCTCCTTCAGCCTGGCTATGATATCGGCCTCGGAAATAGGGCGGAAGCGGAAGCACTGGGAGCGGGAAAGGATGGTGAGCGGCACTTTGTGCTGCTCGGTGGTGGCCATGACGAAAACGACATGCTTGGGCGGCTCTTCCACGGTCTTCAGCAGGGCGTTGAAGGCCTTGTCGGAGAGCATATGCACTTCGTCCAGGATATAGACCTTGTACTTGTCGCGCGACGGGGCGAACTCCACGTTCTCTATGATGACGTCGCGGACGTTCTCTACCTTGGTATTGGAGGCGGCGTCTATCTCGATGACGTCCAGGGACTTGGACTCGGCTATCTCCACGCAGGAGGGGCAGCGCCCGCAGGGTACGCCGTCCTTGGGGTGGTGGCAGTTGAGGGTCCGGGCCAGGATCCTGGCTATGGTGGTCTTGCCGCAGCCCCGCGGGCCGTAGAACACGTAGGAATGGGCTATGCGGCCCAGCTTGACGGCGTTCTGCAGGGTAACCTTGATGGTCTCCTGTCCGCTGACCTCGGTGAGGTCCCCGGGCCGGTACTTGGTGGCGAGATTTTCGTACATAATTTGTAACCCGCGAGTTGCGAAGTCGTGGCGGCAGGGGCCTGGCCCCGCGAACCCCGAAGAGGGAACCCTTGCGTCGGTTCCCCCCGCCCGGGGAAATTAGGGCGGGGCCCCCTTCCGCAAGGGGTTCGCGGGGCTAAGCCCCTGCCGCCCCTCCGCGCTGGGTTCGCTGATCCTGATCCTAAATCCAACTGTTTAAAACTTCACGCCGGCGCCTATAGAGATGAAGCTGTCGCTGCCGGAGCCGCTGTCGAAGATCTGGTAGGCCACGTTGGCGACCACCATGCTCAGGTCCACGTAGCCGCCGAGCAGGATGGCGGAGCTGTCGTCCGCGCCGCCCTTGTACTTGGTGGTGGTGTAGCCGGCGAAAGGCGTCACCATAGGCAGGGTGGACGGGAGGTCTACGCGGGCGGTCACGCTGGATCTGGGCTTGGCCATAAGGGCGAAGTTGAGGCCGGGGACGAAGCCCTGGGGCGTGGCGTCCTCGGAGCCGTAGGTATAGGCGGTGAAGGAAGCGGACAGGTTGAGCATCAGCACCTTGGCGCCGGCGAACAGGCTGGCTTCGGTCTGGGAGGTCTTGTTATCCGCGGTTCCTACTGTTTGGGTATGCTGGGTCTGCTTCAGGGAGGCGCCCACGTCTATGCGGGTCACGCCCTGGCCGCCGCCGGAGACGGAGCGGGCGCCGGGACCGGCCAGGCGGGTCTTGCCGCCGGAGGTCGGGGTCAGCGAGAAGGTGATGTCGCCGCCGAAGTGCATGTTCTTGTAGCCGTTCACTTCGGGGGTGGTGCCGGCTTCCGCGCCGACGGTGTATTTCTCTTTCTCCCAGGCGCCGCGCGCTCCATAGGTGCGGTAGGTCTTGTTCCCGAGCGCCGCGGTGTCGTATTTATAGGTGGTCAGCGAAGGCTCCAGGGCGAAATCGCCCTCGCCGATGCGGAGGTTCAGCTTGTAGCCGCTGTAGTCCGGCCCGGTGGTGCCGGTCAGCCCCCCGTCGAAATAAAGCGCGGAGGCATTGAGCCCCAGCCCCGCCACCATAGTCACCGCGATAATGAGTTTTTTCATTTTTCTCCCCTTTTCTATTTATCCTTTTCCTATTTATCCTTCTCCAAGAAGCGATCACTCGTGTCCCCCGCCGGAGGGTGGTTTATGTCCGGAAGCGTTTAAGCAACATCCTCCACCCCACTGCCTAACTGCGCTTATGGGGAATCTTCACCCCGAGAGGATAGTTTCCAGGATTACAAATGCAATCCAGATCCAGATCAATATCTAATTTCGGCCAGAACAAATGATGCCCGTGCAGGAACTGAATATGCTTAAGCTGGCTCGGCTTCGCGTATCTGAACCATGGAAATTCCGCGTATGGCAGGACATATTCCCTGCCCCCGGCATTAAGCCATATGCCATAGCGCGAAATTGAAACGACGTCAGCTTTTGAAATATTTTTTCCACGCGGTTTTGATCTCATATAAATTCTCGCCGATAATTTTCTGGATTTCGCGGAGTTCGCGCGGGCTGAAACGGGAATTATATTCCAATGCCACAATGGGTTCTATCCAGAACTTCGCTTCGCCGTGCGGCGAGGTCACATGGATATGTACGCGTTTTTCCTCTCTTGAAAAGAAAAAGAAACGATAACTTTTATATTTTAATACCGTAGGACTCATTTTATCCGGCCACTATCCACTCTGACTCATTTTAGCAAACTTTAAGGGCGTTTGGTCCAATTCCAGAAGGTAAAAAGCCCCGCGGGAGACGGTCCGGCGGGGCAAAAACAAAGTGTAAATCTGCTTTTGAACTTAGGGCTTGCCTGATACCCTCCCTTTAATACGGGTAGGCCTCCGGCCGCTGGCCGCCGCAGGCTACCATTTTGCCGTCCCGGCTCAAGGAACAGGTAGTAGCCTGGCCGCCGCAGGCCGCCATTTTACCGTCATAACTTTGCAGACAGGTAGTAGACGCGCCGCCGCAGGCCACCATTTTGCCGTCCTGGGTCTGCATACAGGTCGTAGCCTCACCGCCGCAAGCCACCGTTTTACCGTCCTGGCTTTGGGCGCAACCCGTTGATTTGCCGCCGCAGGCGATCATTCCGCCATCCTGGCTTTGAGTGCAGGAGCTCACCTCGCCACCGCAGGCCACCATTTTACCGTCCCGGCTTTGTGTACAGCCTGTCGCCCCGCCGCCGCAGGCAACCATTTTACCGTCCTGACTTTGGGCACAGCCTGTCGCCCCGCCGCCGCAGGCTACCATAGTGCCGTACTTATTCTGAGTACAGCCAGTGGCGACGCCGCCGCAGGCCACCATTGCCCCATCCTGGCTTTGGGAGCAACCGGTAGCGCCGCCGCCGCAGGATACCATTTTACCGTTCTGACTTTGGGAGCAGCCTGTCGCCTCTCCACCGCAGGAAACCATCGTGCCGTCCTGGCTTTGGGAGCAACCGGTAGCGCCGCCGCCGCAGGAAACCATATGGCCATCCTGGCTCTGAGCGCAGACCGTCGCCCCGCCTTCATAGGTTCTGCCCTTAAAAGAATAATTATCAGCGCAAAACACGGCCTGCGCGGAGCAGATAATAACGGCTGCCAGTAAAAATTTCATGAATTTTCCTTTACACGGATCAGGCTTTTTACAGTTATAGTTTAATTTACATTTTCACCTTTCGGAAGTGCCGAAAGACCTATTGTCAAGCCGGCAAAAAGCCCCCGCGGGACTGCGCGGGGGCTTTATGTTATCGGAGCTCCCTGCTTACTGACAGAGGCGGCCGGAGTAGCCGGCGACGGACTCGGGGCCGCCGATGGTCGCACCGGTGGTGAACAGGGCCTTGGTGCGCTGCGCGCTGAACACTTTAAAGGACTCGGTATTAGACTGCCGTTTACAGACCACCTCGTATTTATAGAGCCAGTCCATGAAGCCGGAGCGGTGGCCGCCGGTGTAGACCGCGGTGAGGCCGGTGTTGCCGGCGGGCGTGGTCAGCGTAAGCGCGGTGCCGCCGTCCATAGGCAGGGTGAACGAGGTCTGGGCCGGCTTAGCCTGGGGCTGGTTAGGCTGACTGGGCTGATTGGGCGGGTTACCCGCCACGTTGTTGTTATTATTGGTGTTAGTCACCGTATTGTTGATCGCCGGAGGCTTATTATTGACCGTAGCTCCGGAAAGCGAGCTCGAATTCGCAGTTGAGCCCGAGTTAGCGTTGGCGTTCACGTTAACATTGATATTGTTAACGGACTGCGGGGGCTTGGCCTGCGGGGGCTTAACGGTCTTTATCGCCCTATAAGCCTTATCGGTTTCCACGTCGAACTGTTTCCTGGCGTCGCCATATTCGCGCATCATCTTTTCGAGCTGCTGATACTGCAGCGCCGTGGCCTTAGGGCCCGCATCCCGTATTTCCTGTACTTTCGCCGCTATGAGCGGAGCCCTGGCGTTCATGGCGCTGAAATGCCCCTGTGCGCTGGTCCTCGCTGAAAGGAAAGCGCCGTTCGTGCTTTTCTTCCCGTTCAGATCGCCCATAATGTTCGTCGCGCCCGCATGATAAGTAGGCAGGTCGCTCGCTTCGCGCAGCAGGCTCTCCCTTTTAACGGTTTCATCGGCCGTTACCGGGGGAGTGGTCGGAGTGGTGGGCTGAGTAGCGCCGTCGAAATCCAGGCCTACCTCCTTGAGTTTCGCCTTCCAGGAGGCCAGGTTGGTGTCCAGCATTCCCATGCCTGCCGTTACCTCGGCTATATAGCCCTGGGCGCCCTTCATGTCGTAGGGCATGGCCGTAACGCCGCGCACGGACAGCGAGATCAGGTCCTTGGCTACCTCGGCGGCGGGAGCCATCTCCGCGTCCAGCTTGCCGGCGGCGAACCACTTGTACGGGCTGGCCTTGGCCCAGGCTTCGCTCTCGGCCGTTTTCACCAGGGTGTCGTCCACCTTCTTCTCGCTCCACAGCTTCTGCTCCTCCGCGCCGCGCCAGGTTATGGCCGAGGCGATGAACGGAACGTCCTCCGCGGCCGGCTCGACCGCGGGCTGCTCCATCTCCCGGGCTGTCGGAGGCAGGATCACCGATTCAGCTTTTTTGCCGGTAAGTGCCAGGAAACTTCCTTTTATTTTCGCCAGGTCCGCAGCGGTTATAGCGTCTTCCGTTATGGCTTTAAGGTCGTCCGCGATCCCGGATAGTTCGCTCATCCGCCCGGAAGCGTAACTCAGAACGTCCGCGGTCTTCCCGGTCACGGCGCCGGACTGCTCCCGGTAGAAAGCTACGGCTTTTTCATGTGCCGCCAGTTTCTTCTCGGCCGTGGCGATAGAAGCCGCTTCATAGTTCTCCGCGTCGCCTTTTATGGCCTTGAGGACGGCCAGGGTATCGGTATTCCCCATCTGTACCACTTCCACGCCATCCCTTACTATCCCCTGCCCGCCTTCGAGCTTGGCGATCTCGGTATCCAGCCTGCCCCGGAAAGCGTTGAACTTCTGCCTGGTCAGGGAGACGTCCACCTTCGCTTTGGAGATAGCGGCGGTATAAGTCTGGAGCTCGCGGTTTACAAGTTCCGGGGACTTGGTCTGGACATGGCCGTACAGCTTCCGGGCCGCGTCACCGCATTTGGCCATGCTGGCGGCAGCGGCTTTCGCGTGGCCCAGCAGAATCTTGGGGTCGGTGGCGGCGTCCCCGCCCACCGCGTCTTCCGCCATCATCTTAAGGGCGCCGTCATAAGCCTCGAGGTCCTTCGTAAAGTCGGACGGGGGCACCGAAGGTATCGGGTTGTTCGGATTGGTCGGATTGGTCGGATTGGTCGGATTGGTCGGATTATTCGGGTCCGTCGGATTAGTAGGATTCGTCGGGTTGGTCGGGTTGGTCGGATTAGTAACCTCCCCCGTACTCGGCTTATTGCCTACGCCGCAGATGCATTTGTAAGATTCAGGGAAGGTGCTGATCTTTCCGTCTTTATCCTTAAAGATAGGGGTCTGTACTACGCCGCCGGCGCAATCCGCCGGGTCGACGGAGGAAGGTTTGTTCTTAGGAGACCAGCAGAAAGTAGGAGGAGGGGCCGGAGGGGCCGGGTTAAGCACTCCGCCCACCGCGCCGCCTACGAACTTGCCCACTTCGGTGCTTATGGCGCCGAAGACGGCGGTCAGCAGCTGCTTCTTGAACTCGTATTTCTTGAAGAACTCCCATTCGAGAGCCTTCTGCTGGCGCGCCTTGGCGGCCGCCTCGGCCAGGGTCTCGCCGGAGCGGTTATGATCGTACTTGGTGGTGGAGCCGGAACCGCCTTTGATCTTCTCGGAATCGCCGCCGGCGCCCAGGCCGCCGGAGCCGCTGATATTGGCCGCGTCGGCCGCCGCCTTGTCCAGGGAGTTCATGGCCGAGCCGCCGGAGAAGTTCCCGGCCGATCTATCGGCCTGGGCGCGGAGCTTCTCGAAAGCGCCTTTGGAGGAGCTGTTCGGGGTGGAAGCCACGCCCTTGTAGCCGGCCATGGCCACCGGCCCCACCATGGAGCGGGACTTAGCCTTGGAGGAGGCGGAGCGCGCGTCGTCGATTATCTTGCCGCCGCCCAGGCTGCCCGAGGTGCGGGTGCCTTCGCCGCCGCCGCTGAAAGAGAGGCCGCGCAGGGCGGACTGCATCTTGGGGATGGGCGTGGGAGCGCCGGCCGATTTGGCCGCTTCGGAGAAAGCCGCGCGGCCGGATTCCTTCATGGCGTCGCGGTAGCTGGTGGTAGGCGGCGCGGAAGGGGGCATTACCGGAGCGGGCTGCTGCGCGCCTATGATCAGCGACATGGGGTCGCGGGAGCTGAGCGGAGTTATAACCTCGCCGCTGCCGTCGGAGGAGCCGGTGCTAAGACCGTTTATGCCGGGGTCCATCACGCCGCCGGGGCCGCTCCGCGGGTTGAAGGTCTCTTTAAGGAGGTTGTCCTGCGCGGGCTGGGACATCATGTACTCGGCCACCGGCGCCATCACCAGCACGCTGAGCCCAATGGCCACGAAGGCCATGTCCTTGCGGGAGAGGTTCTTGAGCCTGTCGGCTATGCTTCCCGCCGCGCGGGAGAACATAGGCTGCCTGCCGAAGGCGGAGGTTTTCTTGAACGGCGACGCCGAACCCGGAATTACCGGTGCTCCCTTTTTATCTTCATCCTCATTGTAAAAGTTCATAGCCGCCTCCGATCCTTAGTTTGAGATCCGTTCCGCAGTGAATATATACCGCGCCGAAAAGCCCAGATACACTCTTCCAATTATACTTTACCTGATACCGCCGCGCGGGCCAAGTGTCATTGGTCCCCTAAGCTTCTGGGCCCTTTGGCCCCGACGTCCGCACCATACAAAAACCCGTAGTCAAAACCCCTCGCCGCCTACCGGGCGGCCCCGGAGGAAAGTTCCGCTGAAAACGCCGTCATTGAAAGCACTCCGCGCTGAAGTTTTTTTGACACCGGAACCATCCTCCGAACAGGCTTTAACCGCGGGCTTAAGAAAACCTTGCCGCATAACCGGGGGCCGGCCGGCTATCACATCCCTTTTATCTTATCGTAATCCGCCTTGTCGGCCGGGTCTATCGTCATCGGCTTTTGGCCGGTCACCATGCTGAAGACGAATTTGAACGGCCCCAGGAAATCGCCGCCGAACGCCGCCGAGATCAGGCCGATAACCAGCAGCAGCGGCGCGAACAGGAACATCAGCAGGAAAGCCAGAAAGCATTTCAGCCAGGAACAGGGCTTGATCTTGTATTTGCTGTACTTGCCGCAGTTCATCGGGCTGCTGGTGTTCTGGCAGGCCGCGGCCAGCTGGGCCTCGTGGCCGTTGAAGTCGTTGCAGAGCGCTATAACCTTGTCTATCTTGCCGTTCCACTTGCTCACGGCGCCGTGGTTGCAGCAGGAGGGCGGCTTGCCCATGGACTCCCCGATCTGCTTCATCTGTTTGCCGTCGCTCGACATCGCGGCGCCGTGCGTGCCCTGGGCGTTGGAGCAGTTCTTGGCCAGGTCATTCAGCGCCTCGGCGTCACCCATGACGGCCCCGGTAAAAGAAGTGTCGGGCGGGACGGTGACCGGGTCCATGTCGGTCTGGACCACGTCCAGGTTGGAGTCGTTGCCGTCGTAAGTGGTGCCGACATAGGCCGCCTGGTATTCGTACGCCGAATCCTTGGACCTGTAGGCCGCGTCCGTCATGGCGAAGGTCTGCGCCAGCTGGAACATGGGCTTCTTGGAGTTGAGCTGGAGGTTCATCTTGGCGTTGCTGGTCTTGTAGCCGACGTTCTTCCAGGAGAAGCCGGAAACGCGGCCCATCTTCTTGGTATTGACCTTGCTCGGGGAGTTGGGCACCGGCACCTTGCTGCCGGCCTGCCCCAGCGCGCTGGCGTACATGCCGGAAGCGCGCCCGGCCGACCCGCCGCGTCCCATCCTGGAGCGGTCTATGTAAGGCCCGCTGCCGGAGCCGGGGCCGCCGCCGCCGAAACTGCCGGCCAGGTTCTGGCCCATCAGGTCGCCGTAAAGTCCCGAGCCGTCGCCGGGACCGCCGCCGGGACCGCCGCCCATGCCGCCGGCGAGCAGGCCCTGCAGGTCCACCTCGTCGCCGGTCTCGCCGCGCTCCCGCTCCTCGTCGTTCACCGCGCCTTTCACCTGGCCGGGTCCGCGCCTGCCAGCCTTACCTTCCTTGAGTTCCACGGGTCCGAAAATGTCCTCTTTACTGCCGCGCAGCAGGGCTATGGAGGAAGGCCCGCCGCCCGGCGGCAGGGTGGCGTTAATGCTCTGGAGGAACTTGGCCCAGAACGAGCCCTGGGCGCTGTCATCCGCCGCCTTGTCCATGGCCGCCCGCAGCATATCGTTGGAGTACTTGGGGTTTATGACCGAGACCACGCTGCCCAGGCCCACCGTCCTCAGGAAAGCCGCCACGGGGCGCAGTTCTATGATCCTGCCCAGGATGTCCCCCGAGACGACGAAAGGGACGGAAAGGATCAGGAGCACGAGCGCTATGGCCACGTACTTGGCCCTGCCCTGGAAAATGAGAAGCAGGGCGGCCAGGATCGATTTGCGTTTGTGTTTCTCGACAAATTTGCTTCCCATATACCCTCCAAGGGCCCGCGCCGCCGCCGCTGGAACCACTGATAACTAAACCTGTTCAACGCCTGAGAAATCCGCCTGTTACGCCCGTAACCGCCGGTTTAGGACCCGGCGGCACGGCGCTACCCCCCAAATAAACAGCCCGGACTACTTGCCCAGCATGCCCCCTATCAGCACGGCCACCGCGGCCATGGCGGAGAACGCCAGCTGCATGCTGTTATTGGCCGCGTTGCCGGCGAAAGCCAGGATGGCCGCGCCTACCGCGCAGCCTCCGCCCACCATGTACAACCCTCCCATAGCGCTCTGCCCGTGCTGGGTTATCAGGGTCAGGCCCAGGTACATGGCGTAGCCGGCCATGGCCAAAGCCACGCCGGCGAGGATCCAGCCTATGACCTTGAGGTAGAACGTATACGGAGTATTGCCGATAGACACCAGGTAGCTGGCGATAGCGGACAGTATGAGGGAAGCCGTTATAAGAGCGAGGACCGTGGTGGGAATACCGGCCCAGGGGCTGGCGTCGGTAGGGGGATTAGCCGGGGGTACTACCGGGTCCGGGGTAGTGCCGCCGCCGCCGCCGCCGCCGGCGCTCCCTCCGGTATCGAGCGAGGGAGAAGTCATCACCCCGGCGCCGCCGTCGCCGAGCCCGGCCCCGCCGGCGCCCGCGTCTCCCTCGGCGGTAGAGCCGGTCCAGGCTTTATCCTGGGTGGAACGCATCGGGTCGACCTCTTTGCCGGAATAGGTCTTCTGCATATTGCGCAGGCCTTTGGCCTGGCCGAAAGAGCCGGTGCCATACGCCCCCTTCTTGCTACCCTTGGCGCCCGAGAACACGGGGCGCGCGGAACCCTTCATGGCCAGCATCTTGTTCTTGCGCTGGTCGAACTTGGGCATGCCGCCGAAGCCCGCGCCTATGCCCGAGCTGAAGCCGGTCTTCGCTCCGGTGGCCCCCTGGCCGAATTTATTGCCGAAGCCGCCCATGCCGGAGAACTTATTGGACCCGCCGCCCAGCGAACTGGTAAGGGAGCCCCCCATGGAGCCGCCCTGCAGTTTGCCCATCATATCCTGCCCCATATTGCCCTGTTCGGGGGCGGGCTGGTTCGCGGCGGCCTCTTCGGCGGCGGCCTTATCCGCCGCGGCCTTGTCCGCGGCCGCTTTATCCGCGGCGGCCTTAGCCGCGTCGTCTTCCATGGCCAGCGAGCCCCTGTTGGTGTCCTTGAACATATCAAGGGAAGACCCCTGGTTGGCGGCCTGGCTCCTTAGTATGGCAGGCACATAGTCCTTGCCGACCTTTCCGGAGCTGAAAGCGCCGGTGCCGACGCTGGGCGCCGGAGAGTTACTGGCCAGGTAGATCCCGCCGGCCACGGCCACCGCGGCAATGGTGGCTATCATGCCCAGCTTTCCGGCCAGCAGCCCCGCGAGCCCGCCCGAGGAAGCGCCGAACTTGGCGGTGCCGAGGGCCCTGCCCACGTTCATGGCCGCGGGGTTCATCCCCGCCTCGCCCATGGCGCCGCCGCGCGAGCCCATGCCCAGCCGGCCTCTCAGCCAGCCGATCACGCCTTTCCTTTTTTCCTTCTTTTCCTTAAAGTCTATTTCAGGCAGATTGTCGCTCATAACGCCTCCCAAATTACCCTCTGTTTATATCTTCAGATCTATGCTCATCCCGTTCATGCCGTTCATCCACGAAGGAGAAGTGCCGTTCGTAGTGACGCCGTCCGCGGTGGTGCTGGTATCAAGCCCGCAGATGGCGTTCCAGGCCTGTATGGCCAGCATGACGCCGGTGAGCATATAGATACCGCCCATCATCTTCTGGCCGAACTCGCTGTACATCTTGTAGCCGGCGTAAACGACCTTGAGGGCGAAGAAGATGGCCGCCGCGCCGGTGGCCAGGGCCGCGTAGTACAGCGGGGGCCAGCTCTTGGCTATCTTGCCCAGGATCTTGGTGACTATGATCAGGCCGAGCGCATACAGCATGCTCTTCATGGCCATGTCTTCGTACTTCTGCCATGGGTCCACGTCCTCGGGGTCCGGGACCTTCGGAGGAGTGGAATTATTGCTGTTAAGACTGGGATCGTTGCCCTTAAGCCCCTGGCCGTTGGAAACGCCGGCCCCGCCAAGGCCCGCGCCGGAGCCGGGGGCGCCCACGTCGCCGCCGCCGGCGGTCTCGCCCGAGAAAGCGTTGGTGGCTTCGGTGCGCGCGCCGGCCGAGTCGGCCGAGTAGGCGGCCTTGCCGCCCATCTTGCCCGCGTACTTAGCCTGCCCGTAGGCGCCTTTCTTATTGATATTGGGGACCGCGTACTTGGGAGAGCTTTTCACCCTGGCCGCGGAAGCGGTCATGCCCGAAGTCTTGCCGGCATTGGCCTGCGCCGGCGGCCTGTAAACGGAGCCGAACTGCGCTCCGATGCCGCCGCTGAGCCCGCCGCCGGCCTGCATCCTGGGGATGGAAGTGCCGCTGGCGCCGCCGCCCCCGCCGCCTGCCTTGCTGCCGAAGCCGGCCGAGGCCTGGAGTTTGGGCCCGCCGGCGCCCGACGCGCCGCCGTCGGCGCCCGGCGCCGCCGCCGCCGCGTCGGCGGAAGCGTTGGCCGCCGCGTCGGTGGGAGCCGCCGCCGAAGCGTCCGCGCTGCCGTCGGCCCCTTCGCCGCCCAGCCCTAAACCTTCTTTCCTGGCCTGCTCCTTGAACATGTCCAGGGTGGAGGAAGCGGCGGCCGAAGCGTCGCGCGCGCTGCTCCTTTCAAGACCCGCCCGGGAGGCTTCTTCCTCGTAGTAGGTGTTCTGGAAGAGTTCCGGCGAATAGACCGGTTTGGAGGAGGGGCCTATGAAGTTGTAGACCACGCCCACGCCGGCCGCTATGGTGGCGCCGCCCAGCACCATGCCCACCATGCCGGCCTTCGTGGCGAAGAGCCCGGCCAGCCCGCCGCCGGCCGATCCCATCCCGGAAGAGGCGCCGCCGGCTATGGACGAGCCGCCCCTGAAAAGCCCGGAAAGCGCGGAAAGGAACCCGCCCTTTTCCTCTTTTTTTTCATTATAGTTGTTCATAAACTCCTCCCGGTAAAGTTGAAAATCAGGCCGCCACTCCGAAAACCATGCCCAGCGCCATCTTCAGCACCATCTGTATTACCATCATCTTTATCTGGTTCCTCATCTCTTCGTCCTTGTCGGTGACGTCTTCCGGCTGAGAGGGCGGGGTAACCTTGCTCTTGCTCAGACTGGGGTCGTTCTTTTTAAGGTCCTGGGCGGTCTGGCCCAGTTGCAGGCCGGAACCCGAGGACTTGTTCTCGAGGTCGCCGTTCAGATCGGTACCGCCGGGGCCTTTGGCCGTATTGGCGAAGGCCGAGGAGGCGCCGCCTTTGGCCGAGTCCAGCTTGCCGCTCTTGGCGGCGAGGCCGCTCTTCTCGGCGCTGCCGCTCAGCATGGCCACCAGCCCGGCTTTCTTGTCCGCGGCGGCCATTTTCTTGATGTCGGCGGGAGCGGTGGGCGCGAACTCGGATTTCTGACTACCGGCGCCGCCGAAGAACTTGTCGTGCTTGCCGCCGGAAGACATCGAATTGGCGTTGCCGCCGGTTATGGAAGCCGCGGCGCTGAGCTTGCCGCGCGGACCGGAAGGCGCGGGAGCCCCGGCCGAAGCCGAGGCCGGGGCGGAAGCCGAAGCCCCGGGCGCCGAAGCATGGGCATCGGCGGAGGCGTCCGCCGGCTCCTCGCCGCCCAGGCCGGAGTTGAAAAGGGAAGAGGCTATGTCGTAGCCGGAAGTGGCGGGATTGTCTATCATAGCCCCGCTCAGCGGCGAGCCGGGAGCGCCGCCCTCGGAGGAGATGTCGCTGCCCAGCAGGGAGATGTCGGCCACTCTGGACTTAAAAGGGTTCCCCGCTGAAACATTGGAATCCAGCGAAGAGCCGCTCATCAGGGGAAGCGAGATCCAGAGAGCAAGTATTACCACCGCCACCGTGCCGCCTATAACGTATTGCTTCGACTTGTTCTTTTTGGCCTGCAGTTTTATCATAACCCCGCCTCTTGTACCCGCCAGCTTTGTCGCAAAAATAACTCTAAACTTTTCCTGACACAGTCCCCGGGACGTTCAGGTCAAAGTTGATTTTACAGTGATGTTATAGCAGACAAAAGTTGACTTGTCAAGGGCCTGTCCAAAAAATCGCCGGCAGGCCTTTACTTCGGCTTCTCGACCACTACCAGGTCGACAAGATTTCCCTTCGCGTCATATGTCACCGTGTCGCTGTATGAAATTATCGAGCCGTCCGGGTTGGTCTGTGTTCCACGGAACTCTACGGTAGTTGTCGGGGGAGGACCGGGGTTCGGGGTGAAATTCCTGTTGGTATCGGTATATGTCGCGCCGGTATCCGTAGTGCAGCCCTTGCTGGCTCCGCAGGTGGCATCCTGTGCAGCTTTCCAGGCTGCATCCGAAACGCCTGGGGGGCGGCCGTCATTGGGAGGTCCGCCCGGCTTATCTCCCGGCTTCTCCTCCTGCTTGGTGGCGGCCTGCGTAGCGGCTTCCGCCGCCGCTTTAATAGCGTCGGCTTTCATCTTGGCTTCCGCGTCTTCCTTGACCTTCTTGTCTCCGGCCAGGGCCGCCTTCGTGCCCTCCGTATCCTTAACGGGGGAACCGACCTCGGTGGTCTTAAGGGAGCCTTTATTATCCATCTTGAGGCTGGCGATCTCGCCGCTCTTGATCTTGTCCAGGTTCACCAGGCCGGTCTTATAAGCCATGTCGCCGGACTTGGCCCCGTGCCCGCCGACACCGAAGCTCTGCCCCCATTTGCTTCTCGCCGTCATGGCGGAATCGGATTTGAGGCCCTCGCCCAGCAGGGCGCGGGCGTTCTTAAGCGTGACCATGGTGCCTTTGCCGGCGGGCCCGCCGCCGCCGGCCTGCGTCTTGGCCGAAATCGTGGTATTCCCGGCCGTACTGCCCTCGCCGAAGCGGGAAACTCCGCCCTGCGACTTCGTCCCGCCGGCTCCGCCGCCGCCTACCGGCGAACCGGCGCCGGCGGACATCTTGGGGACCGTGGTCGGACGGCCGCTGTAGGAGGAGCCGGAAGAGGAGGACCCGGCGCTGTTGTTGGCCATCCAGTCGGACACGCTGGGATTGGTATCCTTCACCCCGAGCTCGTCCAGCGGAAGCCCGCGCGCCGCCAGCCTGTCCACGGCGGCCTCCGAAAGCTTTTTATCTTCCTCCGGGATCACGCCCAGGGATTTAAAGAACGAGGATACCCCTTCGCGGGCGGCCGAGCCGTAAGAAAAAGAAGCCTTTTTGCCGCCGCGGGTCAGGTCGTCGGAACCCTGGATGATGAAGAAAAGGAAGACGCCCCCGCCGATGAACAGGAAGGCCAGCACCGAAACCACCAGTGTCTTTTTTCTGTTGCCGGAATTGTCGGCCATAACGCTCACCTCTTGTCGCCGGGCTTCCGCGCGGGCGACGCCCGCCGCTTAAAACAAATACGCATGCCTGTTTTTCACCCTTCCCCTTTACCGGGGAAACTGAAAAAGCAGGTTCCGTCCTTTAGAGTCTAGCAGACGAAATGGAAATTTTCAAGGGCCCCTTCAAATCTCTTGAAATGCCGCCGAAAACGGGACCTAGCCGCAGACGGGCAGGGTTTTGTGTTTCTCCGCTATCAGGGCGGCGAGCTCGTCTATCTGTTTGAGGTCGGCCCCCGTGGGCAGGCCTTTGACGATGACGGGCTTCAGCAGTTCGGCTTTAATATTAGGAATGAGGCCGGCTATGGTCTCCGCGGCGCGGCCGCCCCAGCCGAAGGAGCCTATCACCGAAACGAACCTGGCCTTGGGCCGCAGCAGGTTGGCCAGGTGCGCGGCGTAGACCGCCTTTGGATGCGGGCCGGCAAGCACGGTGGGGGTGCCTATCACTATGGTGGCGGCGTCCACCAGCGCCATGGCCACGCGGCCCTCGTCTATCTGCTCCAGGTTGAGCTTTTCCACGCAGGCGCCGTGCTCCTGGAGGCGGCTGACCAGGCGGTTCACCAGTTGCAGCGTGCTGCCATGCATCGAGACATAGGCCACCAGGACCTTGTTTTGCGGCTCGCCCACAGCCCAGTCCCTGTGAATGTCCTGGACGAATTTAGTGTTGCTGTGCACGGGGCCGTGGCTGGGCGCGATGAAGGAGAGCTCGTACTTCGAAAGCCGCTCCAGGTGCGACTTTATGTTGGTGCGGAACGGCATCATGATCTCGGCGAAGTAGCGCTTCATGGGTTCGTAGACCCGGCGCTCCTCGGAAAAAAGTTCGTTGGTGGCCAGGTGCGAGCCGAAGAAGTCGCAGGAAAAAAGGATCTTGTCCTCGCGCAGGTAGGCGCCCATGGTCTCGGGCCAGTGCACCCAGGGCAGGTAGAGGAATTCCAGGGTCTTCCCCCCCAGCGAAAGGGTTTCCCCGTCCTTTATCTCGATGATCTTCTCCGCCGGGAGATGCAGGTGCGTCAGCAGCAGGTCCTTGCACTTGGGGTTGGTCACCACCAGGGCTTCCGGGTGGCGCGCCAGCACCTGCGGGATGGAGCCGGAATGGTCCTGCTCGGCGTGCAGAGAAACGACGTAGTCTATCTTCTTCTCGTCCTTGAGATAGTCGAAAAGGACCTCGGCCTTTTCCGGGTCGCCGGAATCTATCAGCGCCGTCTTTTCGGAGCCCCTGACCAGGTAGGCGTTATAGCTGGTGCCGTCGGGCAGGGGGACCAGCGCGTCGAACAGGCGGCGGTTGAAATGGTTCAGGCGCAGCGAATACACACCTTCGGTTATCTTTTCGGGTTTCATTTTTCCTCCAGGAACTACCCGCCGGACACCGGCGGAAAGACGTGCAGTATGTCCCCGTCCTTCACTGGCACCGAGGCCGTCCTTTTATTGTCCAGTATTTCCGAATTCAGCGTCAGCACGAAATGCTGCCTTATGTTCCCTTCGGCGTCGCGGATAAGGCTTTCCACTTCGGGCTTCTTATAGTCGCAGAGCCCGTCCAGGACCTCGCGCACGGTGCGGCCGCCGAGCTCCAGCTTCGGGATCCCCAGGCGCTTCCTGAGGGTGGTATAGATCATCACGGTTACTTTGGCCATATAGTTCAGGGCAGCGGCGCGAGCGGAGAGGGCGCCGCGCCGGGCAGCGCTTCCAGTATCTGCCGGGCGAAATCGGCGAGGGTGGCGTCGCGGGCGCCCATGACCACGACCAGGTCGCCGGGCCGTGCCAGCTTCGCCACCGCCGCCGGGATCTCCGCGCGATCCGCGTAGCAGGACGCCTTATGGCCGCGCGCGGCCACGGCGCCGGAAATATCCTTCGACGAGATATCCTTGTTCGCGGTGCCGCCGGCGTAATAGATCTCCGGCATCAGCAGGAGATCGCCGGGGTTCAGGCCGGAGGCGAAACTTTCTATCAGCTCCGCCTTGAGGTGGCGGGTGGGTGTGAAGCCGTGCGGCTGGTAAACCGCAACTATGCGCCGCCCCGGCGCCTGATGCAGGGCCTTGAGCAGGGCGGAGATCTTAGCCGGGTTGTGCGCGTAGTCGTCTATAACGGCTACGCCGTTCTTTTCCCCCATGAGAACGAAGCGGCGCTCCACGCCGCGGAAAGCCCCGAGGCCGGCCGCGGCGGTCTCAAGTTTTACGCCGTAAACGGCGGCGGCCGCGCAGGCGGCCAGGGCGTTCTCTATATTGTAAAGCCCCGGCGCGGGCAGGCTGAACTCCACTCCGTTCAGCCTGAAGGCCGAGGAGAAAAGGCCGGTCCTGACGCCGTCCACCTGCCAGCCGCCGGCGGCGAAGCCGAATTTCCCGGCGCCGGGCAGCAGCGCCGCGGCGGGAGCGTCGTCCGCGTTCACCAGCAGGCGCCCGCAGTGGCCGGCGAACTCGCCGAAGATCCTGTTCAGCTCCGCGATATCCTTGTGGTCCTTGCTGATGTTCAGGAGCAGGCCGGTCTTCGGGTGGTAGCGCACGATGGTGCCGTCGGATTCGTCGGCCTCCACTATGAGTATCTTCCCGGCGCCGCGGAAGGCGTTGCCGATAAGGCCGCGTTCCCTGAGCGCCGTCAGCGCCCCGCCGGTTATTATGGAAGGGCCGAGCCCGCCGGCTTCGAGGATGGAAAAAAGCATGGCGGCGGCCGTGGACTTCCCGCTGGTGCCCGCCACGGCTATGGTCTCGAAGCGGTCCACCTGCGCGGCCAGCAGCTCGGAACGGTGGCTTATTTTAAGCCCCAGTTCTTTCGCCCCGAGCACTTCGGGGTTATCGTCCTCGATAGCGGTGGAGAGCGCCAGTTCCGCCGCGGCTTCGTTGATGGCGGAGCCGTCCTGCGGATAGATCTTTATGCCCAGCTTTTCGAGCGCCGCTTTCACGCCCAGGTTGCGGCCCCTGTCGAAATCCCGGTCGGAGCCGCTGACGGCGCGGCCCGCGGCCCCGTCCTTAAGACGGTCCATCGCGGCTATCTGCGCGAGGGCGCTCATGCCCGCGCCGCCTATGCCCGAAAAATGGACAGTGTCCCGCATTTACAGATTATTGATAATTAAGCGAGGCCCGGCAAGCGGCGGGGAGAAGGAACTCTCCGCCGGTCCCGCCCGCGGTTCAGGGTTGAGCGCTCTCACTCCGGAAGTTCTTCTTCAAGCCCCGGGTCTTCCGGGTCCGCCGTGTCCGCCGGCTCCCCGGGTTCCACGGGTCTTTCCGGTCCTTCCGGCTCCCTGGGTTCTTTCGGAGCGGGAGGAGGGACCAGGCCGGGAGGGGGCTTAAAATCCATGGTATAGCGCCGCCATCTCTTCTCCACGTACTTGAAGCCGAGCACCAGTTTCGCGCCTTTCTGCGTGGTCATGGTCAGATAGCTGCCGCTCACTTCATGCTCTTTGCACAGGTCCGGGGTGGTGGAGCAGGGAGTGCGGTAGATGTCGGTCATTTTCCCGTATTTGTTCTCCACCCTTTTCAGGAAGGTGTGCACTTCTTTTTTCAACTCCTTCTTCCGCTCCGGGGACAGGGCGCGGAGGTCGGCGGGGTCGGCGGCCGGCGCGGCTTTGCCGGGCTCGTCCTCGGTCACGGAACGGGGTTTCAGCAGGTTCTCCTCCGGCTCGCCCGCGGCTTCCTCTTCCGTCACGAACTTCGAATCGGCCCCGTTCCGCCTTTCCGCCACTACGTCCCTGACCAGGTCCTCGTCGGCGGGGGCCGGGCTGGCCTGGAAAAACTCCGCGTCGCCGGAGGTTTCCGCCCCGGGAGCGGCTTTCTCTCCGGGTTTAGCGGCGTCCGCTCCGGTTTTCGCGGAGGGGCCGGCCGCCGAAGTTTCCTTGGGCCCGGAAGCGGCGGGAGCGGAACCGCCGCCCGCACCGGCGGCCCCGGCGGCGGCCGCGCCGCCGGACAACTTGGAATTATAACTGCTCTGCGCCCCGGCCTTCATTCCCTCTTCGGCGCCGTTCAGGGCGGCGCCCGCTTTCCCGCCGGGCATGCCGGAGAGGTTCCCGCCTTTATAGTCCTGCCTGCCTTGCGCCGCCGGGCCGCCGCCGAGGTTCAGCCCGGCGTTCTCCGGGCTGTTCTTCCCGGGCAGGGAGGCGTGCAACTGCGGCGCGGCGCCCTTAGCCTCGCCTGTCGGCGGCTTGCCGAAACCCGAGCCGGTATCCGGGACGGTAGCGGGCCCGCCGGCGGTATCGCCGCCGCCGGAAGCCGCTTCCTTCCTTTCCTTGCCGGAAGACGGCGGAGACTGGCCTTCGTCGAAGCCTCCACCCGAAGAGGAAGAGCCGCCGCCGGAGGACGAGCCGCCCCAGCCGTCCGTCCAGGAAGAAGGCGCGTCCGCCGCGGCCCGCCCCTGTTTGGAGGCGTAATTCTTCCTGTAGTATTCCTCGAAAGCGTCGCCTTCCTGGTCCGGGTCCTCCCCTCTCCCCGCTCCGTACCTGGCGGCAGCCGTCTGCCCGGAAGCGGCAGGCGCCTGCGCGGAGCCGCCGAAAATACCGGCGAACAGGGTACCGCCTTTCCTCACAACTATCCCGCCGCCGCGCTCGAAGTCTTCCAGGTAGGAGGGAGGGACCGCGGGCTCCGGCGCGCGGTAGGCGGGGCCATGCGGCCTGGCCGGCGCCGTCCTGGCGCTTGCGCCGATATGCACCAGCAGCAGGAACCCGCCGGTGAAAAAGACGAGCAGGGCCGTAGCCAGGACCAAACCGGGTTTCTTAATATTGTTACGCATAGCCTGTCCCCGATACCGATCTTTGAAATTACATAACTACTCAGCTACGGGAGGGGGCGGCCGTGGCAGGCCCCTGAGCACCCGTTGCGGAAAGGGGGCCCCGCCATAATTTCCCTCGGCGGGGGGAAACCGACGCAAGGG
>JACQPH010000102.1 GCA_016207645.1 Elusimicrobiota bacterium | reverse complement strand
TCGGCGATGTACTTCGCGTTGAGGGTGACGCAGGCGAGCGTGTCGGCCGGGAACCAGCCTTCGTTGTCGCCGTAATACACCTGTATCGCGCTGCGCACCGAGGACAGAGCGCCCTTGGTGGAACCTTCCTTGGCCTTGTTGATGAGGTCGGCGAACTTCGGTATGGCTATCGCGGCCAGAATACCGATGATGGCGACGACTATCATCAGCTCTATCAGGGTGAACCCCTTTCTAAGTTTCTTCATAACACTACCTCCTTATACTATCGCTGTCTGGCAGTACACCCCCGGGATAATATATAGATGATACCCGGGGAGTTGCTTCCACAATTCTAGTATACATCACGATCCGGCCCCGCGCAATCCCCTTTCGGATACAGTTGACAGGGGATACATTCACCGGTCCGGCAGCCGCCCAGGAAGCGTCAAAAGGTCGACCAGGGGGAGGTGACAGAGGAGTCCCCGCGGCCCTTTATATCCTCGTGGCGGCAGTTGACGAGAAAGAGCCCCCAGCTCTCGGCATCCGCGGTGTCGTTGCCATACGTCCAGCCCGCCGCGTCGGTCAAATCGTTCAGCACGAAGCTGCTGTCGGCATGTCCGGTGCCGGGCGTCTTGGCTATGGGCATTTCGGCCAGGTACTTGGCGTTGAGCGTAAGGCAGGCGAGCGAGTCCGCCGGGTACCAGCCTTCGCTGTCGCCGTAGTACACCTGTATAGCGCTGCGCACCGAGGACAGCGAGCCCTTGGTGGAACCTTCCTTGGCCTTGTTGATGAGGTCGGCGAATTTCGGTATGGCTATCGCGGCCAGGATGCCGATGATGGCTACTACTATCATCAGCTCTATCAGGGTGAATCCCCGCGGTGAACTTTTCATAAACGCTCCCTCCCTGGCTTTCTTGTCGGCGGCCGGCCCGTCCGTAATGTAGTATACACCGCATTTCGATGTTTTTCAACCCCGGCCCGGCAGCCGCGCGGCGCCGCGGCCGGCGGCTGAAAAAAAGACAGCGGGAGCCCGGAAAAAATATAAGCCGTGTTATGTCGTTTAATGTCAAGAACTATTTTTCCCAATGAAAAAAAGAAAATATTTGCGTTAAAAACGGTTTATGGTGTAGAATATGCGGACTACCACTAATAGTGGCGGGGTAAGTTTCAGACACAACTTATAGTGGTTTGCCGGCTGCCAAGGATAGTATAGTAAAGGCGCCGCCGCAGGGGGGGCTTTCGCCCCCGAAGCTTTTGAAGCCGCCGGTAGAGCATGCTCCCGGCCATGCAGTAACGAACGATTTGGGAGCGATCTGATGAAGTGCCCTTTCTGCGGCGCGGATGACACCAAAGTCACCGACAGCCGCGACTCGGCCGAAGCCTTCGAGATAAGGCGCCGGCGCGAATGCGAGAAGTGCGGGAAGAGGTTCACCACCTACGAGCGCATCGAGGCTCACCCGCTGGTCGTCATCAAGAAGGACGGCCGGCGCGAGAGCTTTTTGCATGAAAAGCTGATGAGCGGCATCATCAAATCCTGCCAGAAGCGGGATGTCAGCGTGGAAAAAATGGAGGAGGCGGGCAGGGATATCGAAGCCGTACTGAGGAACGAGGACAAGAGCGAAATACCCAGCAGCGTAGTGGGGGAGCTCGTGGCCAGGAAGCTCAGGAAGCTCGACAAGGTCGCTTATATAAGGTTCGCATCCATATATAAGGATTTCGAGGATGTCACCGATTTTGAAAAAGAGATCAAATCAATCAAAAAATAAAGAGGATAATACATAACATGAACGAGTTTTTCCCAAAAGTGATCAAGAAGCGCGACGGCAAAGTGGCCCCTTTCAACCTGGACAAGATAAAGACCGCCATCTACAAGGCGGCTTATACCCTGGGCGGGCGCGACGAGGAGAAGGCCGTGGACGCGGCCAACGAAGTCGCCCGCCGGCTGAACAATAATTTCACCGTGCATAATAAAATACCCACCGTCGACGACAGCAACGCCGTCTGCGTGGAAGTGCTGCGCGAGAAGGGCTTCGACCGCACCGCCGACAAGTTCGAGTCCTATTCCCTGGACCGCCAGCGCGTGCGCCGCAGCGGCCTCTCCGTCAAGCGGAAGACCGGCAAGGCCGACATCACCGACCAGATGCTGCTGGTGCAGTCCATCACCAACGAGACCATCGAGCCCTTCGACCGGAAGAAGCTGGCCGAGGCGCTGGAGAAGGAATACGCGCTCACCCCGGAGCTCTCGGCGATGATCGCCAAGGAGACCGAGAACGACGCCTACGAGCTGTCCGAGAAATACGGCACCAAGAACTTCGACACCCAGTTCCTGCGCCGCATCTCCGAGGCGCATTTATCCATGATGGGCATCCCGCTCAAGAATTCCGCGCTGGCCATGCCGCTGTCCACCATCGAAGCCCTGGTCTTCGGCAGCAGCAAGGAAAATTCCAACATCACCTCCAATAACCCGGAGGCCGTGAACCTCGGCATCGCCGAATACGTGCTGAAGCAGTACAACCTGCGCAAGGTGTTCTCCGACGAGATCGCCGAGGCGCATAACAGCGGCACCGTCCATATCCACGACCTGGGCTATCCCCAGCGCGTGTACTGCTCCAGCCACTCCATCGAGTACATCAAGAAGTACGGCCTGGACAAGATCGTCTCCAACCTGCAGAACAAGAGCCACCCGGCCAAGTCCGCGATGGTCCTGAACGGCCATATCCAGACCTTCCTGGCCTCGATGCAGAGCCGCTACGCCGGCGCGCTCGGCTTCGGCTTCCTTAATATACTGTACGCCCCCATGCTGAACTGCCCCGAAGTGCTGGTGGAAGGCGAGCTGGAAGGGAAAACGGTAAAGATAAAGAAAGACGTGCTCGAGGCCATGATCGAGGCCGGCACGGTCAGCTACACCGACAAGACCGCCGTCCCCTACTTCAGGAAGACCGGCGAAGTGCGCGAGCTGTTCAAGCTTTCCCGGAAGGAAATGCGCCAGATCGCCCAGAACCTGATCTTCTCGGCGAGCCAGAACGCGTTCAGCCGCGGCGGCCAGACGCTGTTCATAGACTTCAACATGCACACCGGCGTGCCGCAGTACATGCATAACGTGCCCGCCATGGGCCCCGGCGGCAAGTACATGCTGGAAGACGCCAAGGGCAATGTGGAGCTGGTGGACGAGGCGCCCCGCTTCAAAGGCGTGGAAGGCGACTCCCGCAACGGCGACGTGGTGCACCCCGCCGACGGCCGCAAGTTCATCACCTACGGCGACCCCCGCATGGTGAAGACCGCGCAGGAATTCGCGATAGAGCTGATGAAGGTCTGGGAAGACGGCGACAAGCACGGCGTGCAGTTCGCCTTCCCCAAGTGCGACCTGCACGTGAGCAAGGACGCGCTGGAGAACCCCGACGAGAGGGAGGTCTACGACTACGGCTGCAAGCTGGCCACTAAGAACGGCTCCACCTACTTCATGTTCGACCGCGACGGCGCCGGCGCGACTCTCGCCCAGTGCTGCCGCCTCAAGGAGAAGGTCACCGACCCGTTCCTGCTCAAGCACCCCGAGCGCATCCGCTTCACGGGCTTCCAGAACGTCACCATCAACCTGCCGCAGGCCGCCTTCAAGGGCAAGACCCTGAAAGGGACGCTCGCGCAGATAGACAAGGCCATAGACATAGCGGTCAAGGCGCATTTGCAGAAGAAGGCCTACACCCAGACCCTGCTGGACACCGACGGCAGCCCGCTCCGCTCGCTGGGCATCCCCTCCGACGACGGCACGCCCTACGTGGACCTGAACAAGGCCACCTACATCATGGGCATCATCGGCCTGAACGAAGTGGTGCAGTACCTGACCGGCAAAGAGCTGCACGAGAGCCGCGACGCCTACGAGACCGGGCTGGTCGTCATCGACCACATGCACCAGTACATCAACGCCCTGCGCGCCAGGCACGGCCTGAAGATCACGATGGAAGAGACCCCCGCGGAATCGGCCACCCAGAAGCTCGCCAAGGGCGACCTGGCCCGCTTCCCCGAGGCGAAGAAAGTGGTGAAGGGCGACCTGAAGAGGGCTCCTTACTACACCAACTCGGTGCATTTGAACCCCGGCGCGGACATCTCCATCCTGGACCGCATCGAGCTGCAGTCGAAGTTCCACGACATGATCGAGTCCGGCTCCATCATCCACGTGTACTGCGGCGAGTCCCAGATCCCGCCGGAGTCCATCGGCGCGCTGATCGAGAAGACCTACCGGAACACCCGCTCCTCGCAGGTGACGGTGTCGCCCGAGTTCACGCACTGCAATAACTGCCACACCAACTACTTCGGCTTCAAGGAAAAATGCGGCAAATGCGGCAGCGCCGACCTGACCAAGCGCACCAAGATCGTGGGTTATTTCTCCAACCTGAGCGGCTGGAACGACTCGCAGCTGGAGATCAGCAAGGCCCGCGAGGCCGTGGCGCAGCATTACGCCAACCTGAACCCCGGCGTGAACTGGCTGCACGAGAAGGATTCCTCCAAGCGGGTGATGGTGTTCGGCAAGGTCGGCTGCGGCATGTGCGAAGAGGCTAAAGTCAGCCTCACCAAGGCCCTTAAGGAAAAAGGCATGGATATCCCGGTGGAGTTCTACGACCTGACCCAGCAGGACGCCCGCATGGTGGCGGCCCGCTGGAACGTCCCGCTGGACCCCATCCCGACGGTGCTGGTGAAGAACAACGGCACCATGAACCGCTACGAGCTGGAATACAAACGCGGCAAGCCCGTGCACCGCAAAGAAGTGGAATACTTCAAGATGGTGGAAGGCGCCTACGCCGTAAAATAAGCGTCAAAGCGAAAAGAACGGCGGCGCCAGGCAAAGGCGCCGCCGTCCATTTGGAAAAGGCCGAAAAGGTGCCGAGGAGGAAAAGGTGCCAGCCTCCTTTTTGTGCGGTAATGTATGGGTTTACGGCGTGTTTTCTTCAAAAAGGAGGCTGGCTCCTTTTCCGGACCCCAGGACCTCCTGAACCTCATTAAATTATGAAGATCGGCGCAGCCCTGGGCTTTAACCTCATAGACTATCCCGGCAGAATAGCCGCCGTGGCCTTCACCCCCGGCTGCAACTACCTCTGCCCCCATTGCCACGCCGCGCCGCTCCTGGCCAACGCCAAAGACATAGGCGACGCCGGCTTCCTCGAATACCTCGGCACAGTAAAAGAATGGGTGAACGGCGTAGTCATCTGCGGCGGCGAGCCCACCCTACAGCCCGACCTTATCCCCTTCATAGAAGAAGTCCGCTCCCGAGGCCTGGCCGTAAAACTGGATACCAATGGCAGTAATCCCAAAGTCCTCGCCCGTCTTCTTGCCGAAAACCTGGTGGACTATGTAGCCATGGACATTAAAGGCCCTGACACCCTGTGGCCCGACACGGCCGGCGTGCCCGGCTATGAAGCCGCCATGCGTGAAAGCATGCAACTGGTGGCCCGCTTCCCGATCTACGAATTCCGCACCACCGTGGCCCCGGTCCTGCGTGCCGGCGGGGAAATCTCTTTCCTCACCGTCCCCGAAATGGCCGCCGCCGCGCGTCTGATAATAGAAACCACCGGCAGTTCCGCGCATAAATACTACGTCCAGAAATTCGTCCCGCGCAAAGACGGCCTCCTGGACAAGCGCTTTGAAGCTTTCCCCGAAACCCCAATACAGCTTTTGCAGGACATACACGCCGAAGTCCTGAAACACATTCCAAATACACAGTTGAGGGGATAGGGGAATCAAGAATCGGGAGTCAAGAATCGGGAGTCGAGAATCGGGAATCAGTTACACTTATAAAGGAAAAAAATATGTCAAAACTCGAGATCCAGGTGCAGAAACTCCACGCCGACGTAAAAATGCCCGCCTACGCCCACGAAGGCGACGCCGGCCTCGACCTATATTCCATCATCAACCACACCCTCCAGCCCGGCGAGCGCGTCCTCGTCCCCACCGGCCTCAAAATGGCCATCCCCCACGGCTACGAAGGCCAGGTCCGCCCCAAGTCCGGCCTCGCCCTCAAGCACGGCCTCACCGTCCTCAACACCCCCGGCACCGTAGACGCCCCCTACCGCGGCGAAGTCGGCGTCATCCTCATCAATCTCGACCCCAAAACCCCCTACGAAATAAAAAAAGGCGAAAAAGTCGCCCAAATGGTCTTCGCCAGAGTAGAGCACGCCGAATTCCTGGAAACCGCCGAACTCACAGTAACCACAAGGGGCGAAGGCGGCTACGGCAGCACAGGGAAGCACTAAATAGTCATTTAACTGTCAACCTTCCCTCTATCCTCGGCATGTATTTGCGAGACAGTAAATGCGAAAACTTACTTTGATAGAAATGAAGGTTTTGGCTAAAAAACATGGTGGGGAGTGTTTATCAAAACGCTATATTACCTCGCAGCATAAACTGAAATGGCAATGTAAGAACGTCCCGGAAGCCCCTAAATAACCTCCAATAATCGGGCACTATTTAGGCACAGTTTCCGACCCCGAAAACACCCCCTGAAATAGGCTATCAGCCAGTTTCAGGCTTAAAAAGGTTGTCAAATAGCCGTATTTGGTTATATACTCAAATCTATGCCCCCATCACTCGCAGAACGCCTCCGGCGCGCCCCATAGGACTGCCGGGCATAGCCCGGCCGGGAGAGATATAGAAACTACTGGGAACCGGGACCGCGGTCCCGTGCGAAGGTGAGGTACGCGGGAGAGGATAAAATGAAGGACACCGTAAAAGTTCCCGAGCAGTTTGAGCCGATATTCAGAAAGGCCCAAGAGTACGTGGCCAAGTATTTCACGGAAATGGAGAGGGACCCCACCAAGGGGACCCTGGCGATCTCCGGTGAACGCTATATTCTGGTGCGAGCCGCTTCCATGTCGGTGGATTTCTTCGATACCATCCGGAAACTCTATAAGGACCAGGGGGAAGAGGAAGCGCACAACATAGCCAAGCAGTTTCTCTTCGACATAGCCCATAGCATAGGGATGCAGGATGCCCGTAACTTCCATCTTAAGCAGGGGCTCAAGGACCCGGTGGAGAAGCTGTCTACGGGGCCGGTGCATTTCGCCTATTCCGGCTGGGCCTTCGTGAACATCTTCCCGGAATCCACTCCTTCGCCGGACGAGAATTATTACCTGCTATATGACCACCCCTATTCGTTCGAGTCGGATTCCTGGCTGCGGGCCGGCAGGCAAACCGTGTATCCGGTCTGCGTGATGAACTCCGGCTACTCCTCCGGCTGGTGCGAGGAAAGTTTTAGTCTGCCGCTGGTGGCCTCCGAGATTATGTGTAAGGCTAGGGGGGACGCGGCCTGCAGGTTCATTATGGCGCCGCCCTCGAGGATAGAAGGCCGTATAAAGGACTACCTAAAAAAAGAGGCATTGGGTGGTCGGAGGATCGCAAAATATGAAATCCCCGGCTTCTTTAAGAGAAAGCAGCTCGAGGATGAGCGCCGGCGAGCCGAGGAGCAACTGGCCCAGAACGAGGCCTTGTTGCGCCAGGCGCAGAAGATGGAAGCTATCGGGCGGCTGGCCGGCGGCGTTGCGCACGACTTCAACAACCTGCTGACGGCGATAGACGGCTATTCCGTATTTCTGCTGGAAAGCCTATCTGCCGGGGATCCTAGGCGGGCCGACGTAGAGGAGATAAAAAAAGCCGGCGAGCGCGCCACCGCGCTCACGCGCCAGCTGCTGGCCTTCAGCCGGCGGCAGGTATTGGCGCCGCAGATGTTAAATCTCAACATCATCCTCAATAACATGCAGAAGCTGCTCTCAAGGCTTATCGGCGAGCACTTCGAGCTCTCACTGCTGCCAGAATTAGCGCTCGACACCATCATGACCGACCCCGGGCAGGTGGAGCAGGTGATAATGAATCTGACTCTCAACGCCAAGGACGCCATGCCCGGCGGCGGCCGGATATTAATAGAAACCCATAACGTCTATCTCGACGAGGTTGCTACGGGCAGGCACGAGTTCATCCCCGTCGGCCAATATGTGCAACTGGCTATATCCGATAACGGGCCCGGCATGGACGCCGAAACCCAGTCTCATCTCTTCGAGCCTTTCTTTACCACCAAGAAGGAGGGCAAGGGGACTGGCCTGGGGCTGTCCACGGTTTATGGTATAGTAAAACAGTCCGGCGGCTACATCTACGTCTATAGCGAGGCGGGCCTGGGGACCACCTTCAAGATATATTTCCCGGCCTCCGCGCCTGCGGCCGCCGAACCCGTGGCGGCGCCGGTCTGCGCGGAACCTTCGCGAGGCGGCGCCGAGACCATACTCGTGGTGGAGGATGAAGCGCTGGTGCGCGGCGTGATCTGCAGGACGCTCAGGGAAAAGGGATACACCGTCCTTGAGGCCCGCGACGGGACAGAAGCTCTGGACATACTCGCCGGCACGGACAAGCCAGTGGGGCTTGTGCTGACCGACCTGGTGATGCCTAAAATGGGAGGGGTCGAGCTGGGCAAGCGCCTGAAGGCGGATTATCCGCGGATAAAGGTGATCTACTCCTCCGGCTATACGGACGAGGCCATAATCCAAACAACAGGTTTAAAACCCGGCACGTCTTTTCTGCAGAAGCCGGTAACACAGCAGGCGCTCCTGCGATCAGTTGCGCGTACGCTGTAGGCTAAACTATGACACCATCACTCTCAGAACGCCTCCGGAAGGCCGGTATCCGGCATAGGGGACGTACATGACTTTATGACTTATTGCTGAAAATAAGCCGCCGGAAAGCCCGGCGGTTTTTGTTTTGAGCGGGTGGAGTCTAGTGCGCGTGCCGGAGCTGGACTACCAGGGTGGTGTGGAGGACGTGGGGGGATCAGGGGACGCTGATTACTGGCACAACATAGACCTGCCGGATCATTAGCTACAGTTCAACTCCCACAAATGTTCACTTTTAAGTGAACATTGACTATGGGTGAACATTGTGGTAGGCTATAAGTATGAAAAACGCGTTTTCTGATAAGGCGTCCATAATAGCCAGGCAAATGTTGGCGGAGCCAGGGCGTAAATGGGTGTTAAGGGACTTTGTGGGCGGTAACGGGCTAAGCCTTGGTATGGCGCAGGGGGTGCTTGCCGCCCTGCAGGACATGGGCTGCCTGGAACGGTTGAAAAAAGGGCCGCACAGTTATGCCGGGCTGGTAGACGCCGAACTTCTTGTTTCGGAATGGGTTAAGGCGTACAAGTTCTCAATGAACGCGGTTTATACCTATTATACGCCCCACGGGGATTTTCTTAAGAGGTTTAAGGCCGCGGTCCCCGGCGACAAATACGCTCTTACGCTGCACTCCGGGGCTAATTTAAGAACCGGGTATGTGAAGATAGAAGATCCCTATATTTACCTGCGCCTCGGGAATTGGCCGCAGGAACTGCCCCGCTTAAGGGAGAAGCTTGAATTAAAGAAGTTGGCGCAGGGGGGGAACGTACACCTGGTCCGTCCGTTTTACAAGAGCGTCATTTTTCCCGCCCGCCGTGAGGTAAAGGGGTTCAGCGTGGTTTCCGATCTGCAGCTTTACCTGGACCTGTATAATTTCCAGCCGCGCGGGCGCGAACACGCGCAATATCTTAAGGAAACTCTTTTGCGCAAGGGGGAGCCGCTTGCCTGATAAAAGCGGTTTCGAGGCGGACCTCTTCGGGGTTCTGGACGATCTTTCCGCGTATCTCGGGGACCTTTTGACTGGACAGCACAAGCCGCCCTATGCCTTTTCTGAAATTAAAAAAGCCGCTTAAAGGCCTCAAAGAGCTCAGGGACTTCGACCCGGGCCTTTCCGACCTCGCCGCCCTGCTGATCGGGGCCAAGCCGGTGCTTTATACGGATTTTTCCGCCGACGGCTGGCCGTATATAAGGGGCCTGTGCGAAGCCCTCAAGCTCAAATACCTCATGCCCGAGGCCGTTTACGGCAAAGCCGGCTTCAAGGCCGTGCCGAAGTCGGGGAAGCGGATGCTGCTCATAGGCAGGGGCACGAAGGCCCTTAAGGACGCCGCCAAAAGCTGGCTCCGCTCGCCCACCGACCCCGCCTGGGGTCTGCTGCTCGGCTATCCCGAGTGCTGCGTCAGGGCCTATATAGAATGGCGCTCGCTGGCGGCCAAGACGGACCTGGTCAATTTCACCTTCGGCAGGACCCTGAAAAAAGAGCGTTTCCACTTCGGGCTGAACAATGTTTTCAACTATTTTTCCCGCCTGACCGGCCAGCCGGCCGATAGGGAGGCCTTCGCGCGCATCAGGGCGGCCAATAAGGACCTGGATCTCTCCGCCTTGCAGGTCATAAGCTGGCATCCCTGCTCCTATGGCTGCGGGCCCAGCGCGAAGCTCGCCGGGGAGATCTTCTCCTTCCTGTCCGCCTGCCTCCCGGAGCGGGCGGCGGAATTAAAGGAGCGCCTGGGGAAGCCGGTGCTCTTCCGGGATAAATACGAATACCTGGTTCTCGCCGGGTCGGCGAAGAAAGGCGAAGCCCGCTATTCGGGGTTAAGCGAACCACGGGGCCTGCTGCCCGAAGCGCTGCTGAAAAAGATAGAGGCCGGGAATCTCCTCAAAGCCGGCAAAGACAGCGTCGCCGTTTTCCGCGGCTCCAGGCCGCTTTATAAAATAACTTCGGCCAGGCCTTTTTCACTGCTGGATTTCACCGCTTCAAAAGGGTGAGCCGCGCAACCGTTCGGAGAGTTCCACCGTAATATCAGGGAGGACCCGCCGGGAATGCGGAGCGAGCCTCTCCGCGCGGAACGAGGGCGCGGCGGAGGTCCGAGAAACAGGAACAGGACGGGTGTTTAAAGGAAAAAATGACTATCACCAGATCGGCTTTGTCGTTCGTCTTCGCTCTGCCGCTTTCGGCCGGCGCCGCCGTCGGCGCCGTGCACAGGGACTTCAGCGCCGCCGGGGTCACGCAACTGGCGGTGCGCTCCGTGGACGGGGATATCTCGATCGCGCCGGGCGCAGCCGGCACTATCGGCGCGAACATGACTTATGACGCGGAGAAGTGCGAGCTAACGGCCGAAACGCGCGGGAAAACGGTGTTCCTCAAAATAAACGTTAAGACTACCTCCGGCGACCTGGCCCTGAACGGCCCGGCTCAATAAGCGGGAAAGCAGGTACCAGGAGATTTTATGTTACAAGCTATGGCAGCACTCGCAGGCGGGGGGAAATAGGGGGGAACGGTTCAGTTCCGGAAGAGGTCCCGGTAGTTGTTCTCGTCCAGGTACGGGAGCGGTTCGCCCAGCAGCCCGCGCTTCGTCATCAGGCGCGTGGCGGCGTCGGGGAGGGTGGCGCGCAGGCGGTACACGATCTCCGGCAGCCAGCCGTCCTTTATCTTCTCGTCCTTGTCCAGCACGCCGTTCACGAAGGAGACCACCGCGTTGGTGCAGCTGTTGTAGACCAGCGAGTACATCTCGCCGGTGCGGGTGGCGGCGGCCTGCTTTATGGCGTTCTCCAGCAGCTTCACCTGGCGGTCGCGCGGGAGGGCGAGCGGGTACAGGGTGATATGGTTGCCGTCGGTGAATACATTGGCCTCCACGTAGCCCTCGGCGGTGTTGATATTATAGTGCACCGCGTAGCGGCCGAGCAGGCCGTCCACTATCCCCTGGTTCTGCACGCCGGGTACCAGCGAATAGGTATTGAGAGAGACCACCAGGCCGCGCGCCGAGCGGCCCTTGTCGTCGGTCACGCCGCCGGGCTTGAACTTGAAGACAAGGAAACCGTGAGCGCCGGCCCAGGGGAAGCCCTGGTAGCTCTTCTTGCCGATATAGGCCTGTTCCAGCAGCCCGGGTTTTACGGTCACGCCCCTGGGCCAGTCGAACTTGAAGATGCCGTCCGGGCGCTTCAGGCGCTTGCCGTCGGCCGAGTGCCGCACGCCCCAGTTCACATTGGCCAGGGCGTAGCCGCCGGCGTCTTTGGAGACGATGTAGGGACGCCTTTGCACGGCCACCGTGGCGGCGGAGGGTTTATAAGCGTCGGCGGCGTTGAGCGGCAGCACTGTCGCTATGTAAAGCTCGTCGGTATCGTCCTGCTGTTTTATGTAACCTTCCACGCACAGCTCCGCGCCGGTGTCTTTGAGCCAGCGGGGATGCCTGATCACCTTGTAGACCTTGCCTTCCAGCGTGGTGAAGGTCCCGGGTCTGCGGTCGAGCTGCAGGGTGCCGTTCATCACGTACCTGGCGGAGAAATCGGAGAATAGTTCCTTCGTTACGGCCGGCTCAGCGGGCAGAGTTTCCTGCTCGCCGCCGAAAACTTCCTCCCACTCGGCCGGGGTCAGCGACCCGGCGCCGCCGGCGTCCGTTCCGGGGAGGCTCCCGAAAGCTCGCGCGCCGGCGCTCGGGACGGCGCCGGCCCCGGTGACGGAGAGGTTCAGGCCGGCTATGCCGTCCGCCGAGAGGGAATTGAGGTTGAAGGGCTGCGCCGCCGAGGCGCCGGGCTGGAACAGAAAGGAAATGAGACCGGCTGCGATCATTTTCAGGTTCGTTCTGGTCATTAATTTCAACTCCGCCTCCGCGAAAATATTCAACCGTATATAGTCTAGCCTCCGCGCCGCCTTTCTCCAAGGGCAATAAGGCCCAAAAACGGCTGGGCCCTAGGTCCGAACGGACATGGGGACTCCGCCGAGGCCCGCAACACCCCGCAACTCCCTATTGAAATCGCTCTCCCGCTGTGTTATTATTGGGGTGGGCGGCGGCGTGACGTAAAAGGCCGCTAACAAGGGGGATAAAAAATGAAGACCGCGAAGATACTCAGCTGCGGCGCGGAGAGCTGCGCCTACAACAAGAAGATGGAATGCCACGCTCTGGCCATTACCGTCGGGAGTTCGCATCAGCAGTGCGACACCTACATGGAAGACTCGCGCAAGGGCGGGGTTGCCGGCGCGCATGCCACGGTGGGCGCCTGCCACATGAAGAACTGCCGGTTCAACAAGCTGCTGGAATGCTCGGCGTCGGAGATCGTGCTCGGGGCGCATACGAAGCACGGCGACTGCTGCACGTTCCAGCCGGGTTAGAGCGCCTGCGCTCCGTCGCGGCCCGGGGCGGTTGCCGGCTGCGCCGCGGCCGCCGGCCGGGCTTGCCGGAAGCGCGTGCCGGCGGAAACGCCGGAAAAAAGAAAAAAAGCGGCATGAACGAAAGCGACAGGCCCTTGTCGGGTTCGTCTGCTATGATATTCATGCCGCTGGTCGTAAATTGGAAACGGCGGCGGCAAAAGTGATAGATTAAGGGAGGACTGAGGGAGAGGCTTCCGGCGGCGGAAAATATCAAGAGGGATATAGGAGAAATAATATGGCTAATTTAAACAAGGTCATGCTCATCGGGCGCCTGACCAGGGACCCGGAGATAAAGGAGTTCAGCAACGGCGGCAAGGTGGCGAATATCGGCTTCGCCGTCAATAACCGCAAAAAGAACATGCAGAGCGGCCAGTGGGAGGAAGTGCCGGTGTGGGTGGAGCTGAAGGCCTTCAGCAACGAGACCGGGCGGAAGCTGGCCGACCTGGCGGAGAAATACCTGCGCAAAGGTTCGCAGGCCTACGTGGAGGGACACCTGGTCCTGGAGGAATGGCTGGGCAAGGAAGACGGCAAGAAACAGACCAAGATGGTGGTCTACGTGGATTCCATAGAGTTCCTGGGCAGCCGCGCGGACGCGGAGGGCGGCTCCTCCGAGGCCGCCGAGCCGGTGCCGGCCAAGGCCTCCAGGTCCTCCAAAGCCGCGAAGAGCGGCGGCGGCGACGGCATAGAAGAAGTGCCGTTCTAGGAAAAAACGGCGGGAAAAGCGGACCCCGGCCGCCGCGCTACAGGCGCGGCGCCGGGGTTTTGCGCGGTTTTGTCTTTCCTTTTCCCGGCCCTGGTCTTTCATGCCGGCCGGGCCGCCGGGGATGTGTTTGCTGTTTGACCAGCGGGCGGAGGTAATGGGAAAATATACTTAATGCATTATATCTCCGCTTTCGCCAAAGAATTTTTATCGCTTACCTGGATGGTGCTGCCTTACTTTTTGGCCGGCGCCGCTTTCGGCGCGGCGCTGGACGTTTTTGTCAGGCCGGAATTCGCGCTGAAGCATCTGGGCGGCGGCTGGCTTTCCATGGCCAAGGCCTCTGTCCTGGGCATGGTTATGCCCGGCTGCTCCTGCGCCACCATGCCGATGGCCGAAGGCCTGCGCCGCAAGGGAGCGGACCTGGGCACCGTCACCAGCTTCCTGCTGGCCTCGCCGCTGGTGAGCCCGCAGACCCTGGTGCTGACCTGGGCCGTGCTGGGCTGGAAATTCACCGTGGCCCGCGCCCTGGCCGCTTTCTGCGGGGCTATGATGATAGGAGCTGTCTTTTTGTGGCTGGAGCGCCGAAAGCCCGGTTTCCTCGACATTCCCGCCCCCGGGCCGGCCAGGAAATGCGGCACCGGCTGCGCCTGTTCCGCAGGGAAGGAGGAAGAAGAGGGCCCTAAAAAGTTCTGGCCGGTCTTCATCGACATTCTGAAGGACCTGGGCAAGTATTTCGTGCTGGGCATGGCCATAGCCAGCCTGCTCACCGTGCTTATCCCGCCCGAACTAGTGCCCCGCTATATCGGCTCCTCCGGGCCGCTGGCTTATATAGCGGCGGTGCTGCTGGGCGTGCCGCTCTATGTCTGCGAAGGGGAGGAGATCCCGCTGACCCTGTCGCTGCTGAAGCTGGGCCTCGGGCCGGGGCCCGCTTTCGCCTTCCTGCTGGGCTCGGTCGGAACCTGCGTGCCGACGATGATAATGTCCCGGAAGTTGATAGGCCGCCGCGGCCTGCTGGTCTACGCCGCCTGGTGGCTGCTTTTCGCTTTCGGCGCCGGCCTGGTTTTCAGTCTGTTTTGGATCCAATAACAAAAAAAGCTCCCGCGCGGTACAGGGCTTTTGTTTTCGCGGGGACGCTACTTCAGCGTATGGCTTAAGAGAAAGCTTTTCCTGCGGTCCAGGATCTTCTGCGCGTCCGCGGCCGACGGCGGCAGGACGCGGAGGATGGAATTCCTGAAGGCCGTCCCGGCCTCGTTCAGCTCGGCCAGGTCGAGGATGGGCGGCGGCGGTTCTTCCTGCTCCGCGCTTCCGGGAATCCCGGCGGAAGCCGGCGGAGGCAGGGTATCAGCCAGCGGGTCGGCGGCGGCCTCCGCCGGCGCGGCGGCCGCCGTATCGGCTTCGTACAGATAAACTTTGGGCCTGGCCGCATGGGCGGCGTTCGACCGGACCACTATCCCTTTCCGTCCGTCCTTCAGCAGTACCAGGCTTCCCGCCGGATAGAAGCCGACGCAATTGACGAGGAGCTTCAGGATGGCGGGGTCGAACCGCCTGCCCCGCTGGTTCAGCATTTTATGCAGGACCCGGTCCTGCCGGTGCTTCCTCCAGTAATACTTGTCGCCTATGGAGGCCAGGTCGTAATAATCGGCCGCCGAGATTATTTTGTGGAACAGGTCCGGGACATAGCCGCCGGCGGCCGGGACGGCGTAGAAGGCCGAATGATGCCGGTCGGCCAGCACGCCCATCTGGGGAGGCAGCTCGTTCTTGCATAGCAGGAACAGGCTGCCCCAGACCGTGTGCTGGGCGGCCATCCCGCGCTCGTCGGGAGTGGAAGGCCTTTTCCTTTCCGTCCAGGCCGCGGGAACTATCAGCCGGCCCAGGTCGTGCAGGAAAGCGCAGATGCTCAGCGTGTTTACCTGCCCTGTATTCAGGCCGTAGAGCTGGCCGAGCGCGCAGGCGAGAATGGAAACATTGACGCCGTGGCAGGCGTGGGGGTCCAGCCCTTTGCCCAGGATAGGCAGGAGCAGGTAGGGCTCATGCCCTTTGCTCTTTATCGACGCGGTCATGTCGTCTATGTGGCGGTAAAGAAGCTTGAAGTCCACCGGCTGCCCCTGCCTGTACTGGTCCGCGGTGTTCCGGTAGGTGGCTACCGCTTTTTCGTACCAGTCCAGCAGGGTCTTTTTCCTGGCGAACTTCTTCCCGCCCAGCTCGGCGGTCTCCGCTTCCACTATATGGATGGTCCGCACGCCTTTTTGCTCCAGGAGCTCCCCGGGGCGCTCTTTGGACGGGGTGATGGCTTCCGCGTTCAGGACCTGGAAAAAGGCGATCAGGTCCTCTTTTGTTATCCCTTTCGCGAAGGTCAGGTATTTCACCCTGCATCTGGTGAAACGGTCCACCAGCATCTGGTTGCCCGCCGTTTCCTCCAGGGACACCGCCCCTTCCACGTAGAGCAGCTCGTCCATGAACCCGAAGCCGATATCCTCCAGCTCCTCGACCAGGGGATTTACGATCTTGTGCAGGTTGATCAGGGTGCTCGTGACTTCCGGGTGGTTCGGGGGATAGATCCGGACATTGGTGAAAGCTATGTTCATCAGCCGCAGGCAGGAAACCAGCTGCGTCCAGCGCTGGATATCCGCCCGCGATTTCCTGATGCGTCTGGCCATTTAAGTTTTCAGCGCTCCTTTCACCTTGTTGAAGGATTCCCGCGCCGCGCGCCGCAGTTCCTTGTTCGCGCCGGTGAGCATTTCCAGGAAGCTCTTTTTCGCCTGTGCGCCGAGGAATTTCATCGAAGCCGGCGTGGCGACCCGGGCGAGGGCCGTGACTATGGCGACGCGGGTCCCGTAATGGTCCTTCCGGCCGTAGGCCTGGATGAGCTTTTCCTCCACCCCCTGCCCGGCCAGGAAGGAGAGGGCGGTGATCGCGGTGAAGGACTCCTCGTGCTCGTTCCACTTGACGATGAAGGAAGAGAGCGCGTCCGCCGCCGCCGCGTCCCCCAGCTTGCCCAGCGAGCGAATGGCCGCCTCGCGGACCTTAGGGTGCTCGTGGTACAGCGCCGGGGCGATCCGCTCGGCCGTCCCGGGGCGGTTCACGTCGCCCAGGATCACCACCACGTTGCGCACCAGGAACCAGTCCGGGTCCGACAGCGCCGGGAGGAGGGGCTGCACGCTTTGCAGCCGCCTGCAGACGGAGGTCAGCAGGAGGCAGAGCTTGCGGCGGCTGTTCATCTCCTCCAGTTTCCTGAGCTCCTCGAGAAAAAGCGGGATGTTCTTCAGCCCCAGGACGGCCATGAAGTTCTCCAGGTCGGAGAACTCCGGGGTTTTTTCCTGCAGGGAGGCCAGGTGGCGCACGAGGTTCCCGGCCAGTACCGGGGAGGCCACTTTCTCCTCCAGGAGTTTCAGCACGGTCTCGGAAAAAGGCTTCGGGTCCCGCCACTGCTTGTACTCCGCTATCAGGGCGCTGATATCGCCGTCCTTACCCAGTTCCGAGAGCAGCCGGCCGTACGCCATCAGCGCCAGCCTGCCCTGCACCGGGACGACGGGGCGCCGCAGGACGGCGTGGACGGTCTCCAGGGCGAAGCGCACCGCCTCGGGTTTTTCCTGCGTCGTTCTGGCCCGCAAGGCGTCCAGGTCCGCTTTCTGGAACAGGCCGGTCTGGGAGATGACCGAGTTCCTGTCCCAGTTCTGAAGAGGTTTCTTTTTCCTGTCTTTGGGGGACCACTGCATTTTCTGCATGAAGTTGTACCAGCAGGCCCGGATCCTGGGGTCATAATGGTCCCACAGCATGGCGGCCTGGAACTGTTCCAGGGAGCTCTCGCGGTTCAGCACGTTGTCCAGGGCCGCCGTGACGGTTTCCGCGTCCTTCCCGGTCAGGGCCTCGTTCTGCCTGTAAAGGAGCAGCAGGAAATCCTGGAGGGTCCCGGTACTGGTGAAAGCCAGCACCTGCTCTTCCGTCAACTGCCCCGGCTTCTGGTCGGCGCCGACGCTGCCGGTGTCGACCACGCTTACCACGAAGGAGAGCTGCAGGCCGGGGATCTTCAGTTTCTGGAGTTCCTTCTGCACCGCGGTCAGGTTCTTGTCCTCGCCGGCTTTCATCAGCAGCGCTTTCAGGAATTCATACATGCCCTCGCTGGTCAGCCGATTGGTGAAGAGGACCTGCCCTACCCCGAAGGTGTGCATCGTTCCCGCCAGAAGGTTGATGTCCTTGGTCTCGGCCAGGGGCGCGTCCTCCGCGGAAACCGTCTTTCCCCTGATGTCGATGACCAAAGTGGTTTCCAGCCCCAGGGCCTTCAGCAGAAGATTGTTCACGCGCTCGGTGATCGGCAGGATGGCGGGATGCCCGGGCTTGTAAAGGCTCATCATCTTGGCGCTGGGCATGAGGGAGCCGAGGAAAGTCTCTATGGCGGCTTTCTTCTGGTTCCACAAAAGTTTGTCGTCGGCGTTACCGGTCATGATCGATGCGGACTGGGCGGCGGGCTTTGCTCTCCGGGCCGAAGTCTTACTTCCCCTCTCCCATATAGGGATACCTGTAAGCCGTCGGGGGGGCGAGATTCTCTTTTATGGTCCTGACGGAGGTCCAGCGCAGCAGGTTATGCGGCCAGCCCACCTTGTCGTTGGTGCCGGAGGACCTGCCGCCGCCGAAAGGCTGCCGGTCCACCATGGCTCCCGTGGGCTTGTCGTTTATGTAGAAGTTCCCGGCCGCGTCGGCCAGGAGGCCGGAGGCTTCCTTTATCGCGGCCTTGTCGCGGGCGAAGACCGACCCCGTCAGGGCGTAGGGCGAGGTCGCGTCGCAGATCTTCAGCGTTTCCGAGTACTTGTCGTCCTCGTAGACGAACACGGTCATCACCGGCCCGAAGATCTCCTCGCACATGGTCTTGTAGCGGGGATCGGAGGTGCCTATGAGCGTGGGCCTTATGAAGTAGCCCCGCGTTTCGTCGCACTCCCCGCCGGCCAGTATCCTGGCGTCCGAAGATGTCCTGGTCAGGCTGAGATGCCCCTTTATCCTGTCATAGGCCGTTTTGTCGATGACGGCGTTCATGAAGTTCGAGAAGTCCTCGCAGGGCCCCATCTTGATGCCGTTTATCTGCGAGAGCAGGTCTTCTTTGATATCGTTCCAGAGCGACCGGGGGATATAGGCGCGGGAGGCCGCCGAGCATTTCTGGCCCTGATATTCGTAGGAGCCGCGGATAATGGCGGTCTTCAGCGCCTCCGGGTCGCAGGAATTATGGGCGAAGATGAAACCCTTGCCGCCGGTCTCGCCGACTATGCGCGGGTAGTCCTTGTACAGGTAGAGGTTGCGGGCTATGGTGGTCCAGAGGCTGTTGAAGACCGGGGTGGAGCCGGTGAAATTCAGCCCGGCGAAATCGGCGCTGTCCAGGGCGTTGGTGCCGATCTCGCCGCTGGGGCCGGGGATCAGGTTGATCACGCCGTCCGGCAGGCCCGCCGCCTGCAGGAGCTTCATCAGGTAATAGGCGGAAAGGACGGCGGTAGAGGCGGGTTTCCAGATCACGGTATTCCCCATCAGGGCCGGGGTAGCGGGCAGGTTGCCGGCTATGGCCGTGAAGTTGAAAGGGGTCAGGGCGAAGATGAAGCCCTCCATCGGCCTGAACTCCAGCCGGTTCTTCTCCCCGGCCGGCGAGGGCGGCTGCTGCGCGTAGAGCTGGTCCAGGTAGTGCGGGTTGAAGCGGTAAAAGTCCGTCAGCTCGCAGGCGGCGTCTATCTCGGCCTGGTGCGGGGTCTTGGACTGGCCCAGCATGGTGGCGGCGTTCAGCGTGGAGCGCCAGGGCCCGGCCAGGAGTTCCGCCGCCTTCCGGAAGACGGCTGCCCGCTCCCGCCAGGGCGTGTTCGCCCAGCCGGCCCTGGCCGCGTTGGCGGCGTCTATGGCCCGCTGCACTTCCGCCGCGCCGGCCTTGTGGAAACGGCCCAGGTTATTCTTGTTGTCGTGGGGGATGATCATGGGCGAGGTTTTCCCGGTGCGCACCTCCTTTCCGCCGATGATGAGAGGGATATCCGCGGTTTGCCCTTTTAATTCGGCGAGCTTCTTCGCCAGCTCCGCGCGCTCGGGGCTGCCGGGGGCGTAACCCAGTACGGGCTCGTTCTCGGGCTTCGGTATATGGGATCTTTTATTCATTGCCGTCTCCGCCGCGCGCGTTATAGAAGCCGCGCTCCCACAATGTTATCAAATAATCCGCCCTTTTATTCAAGCCGAAGCGGGCAGGCGCCGGGTCGAGGCGCGCAATATAGGTATAGTTGTACTTATTATTTACACCGGCGAATTCAAATTTTATATCATCATAGTCTGGCGTGCCGCCGACCGGACGGCGGAGCGGTAACGGCCGCCGGCGGCGGGAACGTCGGCCCGCGGTACGCCGGATCGTGCCGGTTATTTTCTTAACGAGCCCTTAGGAGGAGATCATGAAGGACGCAGTTTTAGCGGTATTGGCCTGTAGCTGGTTGCTGGCCGCGGGCGCGGCGGCGCAAAGCCCCGCCCCGGCGGGCTGGAAGCTCGCCTTCGGGGCCGAGGAGCGGGTGCGGTTCGAGACCAGGGAGAATTTCGACTTCAACGACGCCGTCGACGACTCCGCCGGCGTCACGTACCAGCGGCTGAAACTGAACGCCAGGGCCGAGCTGCCCGGGAAACTGGAGCTGTTCGCGGAGGCGCTGGACCTGGGCGCGGTCTATGAGAACATGGCGAGGCCGGCCCAGTATGACAGGCTGGACCTGCACCAGGCTTACGCGGCGGCGAAGGTGAAGCCTTTCGGCCGTCCTCTCGAGCTGAAAGTGGGCAGGCAGGAGCTCAAATACGGCCAGGGCCGCCTGCTCTGGGCCGCCGTCTGGGCTAACAGGATAAACCACTTCGACGCGGCAGTGGTGAAATATAAGAGCGGCGGGCTTTCGGCCGACCTCATCTACGGGGCCCGGGTTTCTTATGACGAAACGGGCTGGAACGACCCTAACCGGCACGATATCCTGGCCGGAACGTATGTCACCTACCGCAGGAGCAAGGAGGCGCCCCTGCTGGAGGGTTATTTCCTGGACAATTACGACAGCTCCAATCTGTCCACGCTGAACAGGCGGACCGCCGGCCTGCGCGCCCAGGCCACGCTGCCCGGGGCCGTCGTCTGCGACCTGGAGCTGCCCTACCAGTTCGGTAAAAGCTCCGGCAAGAGCGTTTACGCCTCCGCTTTCCACCTGGACCTGAGCCGCGAATTCAAGGCGGCCTGGAGCCCCAGGGCCGCCGCCGCCTATAACTACGCCAGCGGCGATAAAAAACCGGCGGATTCGGTGAATAATACCTTTATCCCGCTCTTCCAGAGCTCGCATGAACCGTACGGAGCTATGGACTTTTTCCGCTGGCAGAACATGAGGGAACTCGCGCTGGAGCTTTCAGCGAAGCCGGTGAAGGGCCTTAAGCTGACCGCGGGGACCAGTTACCTCTGGCTGGCGGCGGTCAGGGATTCCTGGTACGACTCCGCAGGCAAGAAGCTGCGGACCAACGCCGCCGGGACGGCCGACCCGTACGTGGGCCGGGAAGTTTCGCTGCTGGCGAAATGGGAGATCGGCGGGGGAGCCGCGCTGGACGGCGGCTACGCGCATTTCTTTACCGGGCAGTACGTGAAAGACACCGGCAAACATGACGACGCGGACTGGGCGTACCTCCAGTTCAATATGAAGATCTAAAGTCGGGGAATGTAACTATTCGGGTTCTTTGGAAAGCGCCCCCCTCCCTTCCCTCGGAGGGAAGGGAGGGTGAGCAGTAATCAAGGAATGGCATGTTCAAAAGAACAATAGCGGGCCTCTGCCTGGCGGCTTTGATAAGCCCGGCTTTAGCCGGAGAGGCAAAACCGGTAAAGAACAGGACCATAATGCTGGCCACCACCACCAGCGTGCGGGATACCGGCCTGCTGGACCTGCTGATAGAAGCTTTCCGGGAAAAAAGCGGGTACTTGGTGAAGGCCATAGCCGTGGGCTCGGGCCAGGCCATGCAGCTGGGCCGTACCGGCGAGGCCGATCTGCTCTGGGTGCACAGCCCGGACGACGAGAAGCAGTTCGTGGCCGACGGGTACGGGAAAGACAGGACCACGTTCATGCACAACGACTTCGTGGTGCTGGGCCCCGCCTCGGACCCCGCGGGAATAAAGGGCGAAAAGAAAGCCGCCGGCGCTTTCGCGAAGCTCGCCGCCTCCGGCGCGCTTTTCATCTCGCGCGGCGACAGGTCAGGGACGCATAAAAAGGAGCTGAAGCTGTGGGAGGCCGCGAAGGCGAAGCCCGCCGCCGACAAGTACCTGGAGGCCGGGCAGGGCATGGCCGCCGTGGTCGGCATGGCCGGCGAAAAAGAGGCCTACACCCTCGCGGACCGGTCCACCTACCTGTCGCTGGAAAAGACCAGCAGCCTGCGGATAGTCTCCGAGGGCGACGAAGCGCTCCTTAACCGCTACAGCCTGATCCTGGTGAACGCGGAAAAGTTCCCCGGGGTCAACACGGAAGGCGCGAAAGCTTTCTTCGACTTCCTGCTCTCAAAAAAGACGAAGAAGCTGGTCGAGAATTACGGCAGGGAGAAGTACGGCAGGCAATCGTTCTTTTACGATCACAAAGCGCGGTAAACTTTTTTATCCCGTTATATTTTGTAAAATATAACGGTGAAGATCAAGATAAAGATCGGGCTGCGGGACGCGGCGGACAGGCCTTTCATGGGGATAGGGCCGGCCTGGCTGCTGCGGGGCGTGGAGAAGGCCGGCTCGCTCAGCCTGGCCGCCAGGGACATGGAGATGTCCTATTCGAAGGCCCATAAGCTGGTGAAGAAGCTGGAGGCCGGGCTGGGCTACCCGGTGCTGGCCAGTTCCAGGGGCGGCAGCGGCCGGGGAGGCTCCACCCTCACCCCGCGCGGCCGGAAGTTCCTGGAGCGCTACGAAAAGCTCGACGCGGCCGTAAAGGCGCGGGCGGAAAAGCTCTTTGAAAGGACATTCCCGGGAGGGCTGGCCAGATGAAGGCCATACCTCTCTCCTTCGCCCCCCGCGAATGGGCCGGGGCCTTCGGCGACCTCGGCATAAGCGTGCCCGTGCTGCTGGCGCTTTCCGCCTCCGGAGCCCTGGACCTGGGCCGGGCGCTGTTCCTTTTCGGCGCCGTTTATGTCTGCGCCGGCCTTTACTTCCGCATACCCCTGCCGGTGCAGCCCCTCAAGGCCGCCACGGCCGTGGTCATATCCCTGGGGCTGGGAGCCGGCGCTCTCAAGGCCTGCTCGCTGTGGATAGCCGCTGTCTTTCTGGTTCTTTCCGTCACCGGGCTTTCGGAGAAGCTCAACCGGGTATTCACCAGGACCATAGTGAGGGGCATACAGTGCGGGGTGGGCCTGCTGCTTTTCAGGGCCGCTTATAAACTGCTCTTTTACGCGCCGCAGCACCTGGCCGCGGCGCTTCCGGACCCGGGCCTGCCCGGGATGGGGGATGTCTGGACGGCTTTCTGGGTGCTGGTGCTGCCGCAACTGCCGCTGACCCTGGGCAATTCCGTGGCGGCCACCTGCGAGGCCAGCCGGCAATATTTCGGGGAAGGCGCCGGGCGCGTGGACCCGGGCCGCGTCTCGCTCTCCATCGGCCTTTCAAATCTGGTTTCGGCCGTTTTCGGCGGTATGCCGGTCTGTCACGGCTCGGGCGGCGTCACCGCCCACCATAAATCCGGGGCCAGGACGGCGGGTTCCACCATAATAATGGGAACTGTGTTCATACTTCTTTCTCTCGTCCTGGGTTCGGCCGGTTCCGCGGCCGCGCTCGGGGCCATCCCCTCCTGGCTGCTGGCCGCCCTGCTGGCTTTTACCGGCCTGCTGCACGCGAAGCTGGTCTTCGACCCGCTCTCCAGCCTGCCGGTGGCGGCCGCGATGGGCCTGGCCGGGCTGGTCACTAACAACCTTTCGTACGCCCTGGCCCTGGGACTTTCGGCAGAGGCGATGAGAAAATTCATGGAAAACCGGGTAGCGAAAGCCGGAACGGCCGCCTGAGGACGGATGCAATTCATTCTGGAAGGTTTGCAAAAAGGATTCTCCCTGCTGGTCAGCGGGGACGCGGAAGTTTATTCCATCGTCGGCCTTTCCCTTCTCGTCTCCGTTCTCGCCACGGCGGTCTCGGTGCTGATAGGCGTGCCGCTGGGCGGCCTTATAGCCATAAAGAAATTCCCGCTGAAGAAACTGGTCATCTCCCTGGTCAATACTGGCATGGGCCTGCCGCCGGTGGTGGTGGGGCTGCTGGCCATGCTGCTGCTTTCGAGGAACGGCCCGCTGGGTTTCCTGGGCTGGCTGTATACCCCGGCGGGCATGATCCTGGCGCAGGTGATCATAGCCACCCCCGTCATCACCGGTCTTTCCCTGTCGGCCATGCAGAGCCTGGACCGCGAATTCTACCGGCAGATGCTCACTTTGGGCGCCCGCCAATGGCAGGCGCTGTGGGTCTGCCTGAAGGAAGTGAAGCTTTCGATACTGGCCGCGGTCATAGCCGGCTTCGGCAGCGTCATCTCCGAAGTCGGCGCCGTTATGATGGTCGGCGGGAATATCCGGCGCCAGACCAGGGTGCTGACCACGGCCACGGTGCTGGAAACCCAGATGGGGAATTTCGACACCGCCATAGCCCTGGGGCTGATACTCCTGTCCCTCACTTTCCTTATTAATACGGCCCTGACCTTCATACAGCAGCAAAAGGCGGGGGCCGAATGATCAAGCTTAAGAACCTTGAGCTGCGCCTGCCTTCCGGTTTCGTCCTGAGGATAGACTCCCTCGAGATCGGGGAGGGGGAAATGTTCGCCATTATAGGGCCCAACGGGGCCGGCAAGACCACTTTGCTCAATGTGCTGGGGCTGCTGCAGGAAACAGGGGCCGGCGCCCTCGAGATAGCCGGCAGGAACGCCCTGGTCCCTTCGGACAGGACGGCGCTGCGCCGTTCCATGTCCTATCTTTTTTCGCGACCCTGCCTGGTGAACGATACCGTGTACAACAATATAATCCTGCCCCTGAAATTCAGGGGGGAGAAGGATGACGGGCGGGCGGCCGGGATGCTGGAGACTTTCAGGATAACCGGTCTCCGGGACTGTAACGCGAACCAACTCTCCCAGGGCGAGCGGCACCGCGTCTCGCTGGCCCGCGCTTTCGTCACCAGGCCGCGGCTGGTGCTGCTGGACGAGCCTTTCTCCAGCCTGGACGCGCGCGGGAAAGAGGCGATAATCGCCGACCTGGGCCGGCTGACCAGGGCGGCCGGAACTACCGTGGTGCTGGTGACCCAGGACCGGGAAGAGGCGCTGTCGCTGGCGGACGTCCTGGGGGTGATGAAGGGGGGGCGCCTGCTGCAGCGGGGCGGGCCGCAGGAGCTCTTCTCGCGGCCCGCTTCCGCGGAAGTGGCCGATTTCATGGGCGTGGAGACCGTGCTGAGCGGCGAGGTAAGCGCCAAAAGCGATAACCTCTGCTCGGTAAGCGTCGCCGGCGGCGCGCTGGAGGTCGTTTCAGCCTGCGAGGCCGGGGAGAAAGTGCTGGTCTGCGTCAGGCCGGAAGCCGTTTCGGTCTCGAAGGCCGCCGGGGCCGGCAGCATGCGCAACCAGTTCAAGGGCAGGATAACGGCCGCCGAACCCTGGCGGCTCGAATACAGGCTTTCCATCGATTGCGGCTTCAGCCTGCTGGCCGCCGTCACCAGGCGCTCCCTGGACGAACTGGGGCTTAAGCCCGGAGACGAAGTGTACGCCTCCTTCAAAGCCACGGCCGCGCACCTGATAAGGAGATAGTCCTCTATGATAAGTCTGGAAGAAGCGATAGCCGCGGTGCTCGAGAACGCGAAGCCCCTGCCCCCGGCGCGGGTCCGCGTGGAGGACGCCGTCGGGCGGACCCTGCTGGAGGAGATCCGCTCCGGACTGGACATGCCGCCCTTCGACAAGTCCGCCGTGGACGGCTACGCCGTAAGGAACGCGGAAGCCCGGAAAGGCCTCCCTCTGCGCAACGTCGGCCTGATACAGGCCGGGGATATCTTCAGGGGGAAGGTCGGGCCGGGGCAGTGCGTTAAAATAATGACCGGCGCGCCGGTGCCCCCGGGCGCAGACAGCGTGATCATGGTGGAGGACAGTTCCGAGAGCGCCGGCTTCGTTAAATTCCTGGAAGCGGCGGGGAAGGGCGCGAATATCTGCGTCCGCGGCGAGGATATAAGGAAGGGGCGCCTTATCCTGGCCCGCGGCGCCGTCATTTCCCTCTCGCAGATAGCCGTGCTGGCCGCTTCGGGACGCAGCCATGTCAGGGCGGGCGCCCTGCCGAAGGTCTCCCTGGTGAACACCGGCGGCGAGCTGGCGCCGCCCGGGGAAAAGCTCGGCAGGAACCAGATCTACAACAGCAACGGTCCCATGCTTTCGGCCCTGCTGAAGTCCGACGGTATAAACGCCGTCCCCGTGATAGTGCGGGACAGGCCCGCCAGCCTCAGGGCGGCCTTTACCAGAGCCCTCGAAGCCGACATCATGCTGATCTCCGGCGGGGTTTCCATGGGCGACTTCGACCTGGTGCCGGGCATGCTCAAAAGCATGGGCGTGAAATGCCTTTTCCATAAAGTGCGGGTGAGGCCCGGCAAGCCCATGTTCTTCGGCGTCAAGGGAAGGCGCCTGGTCTTCGGCATCCCCGGCAACCCGCTGGCCAACTTCCTGGCCTACCTCGCCTATGTCCGGCCCGCCATACGCAGGCTGGCCTCCCGCCCCGACTGCGCCCCGGAATTCCATACCGGGGTCTGCGCCGGCGGGTTCGAGCCGAAAACACAGCGCCGGGCCATGGTGCTTTCCTCGGTCAGGTCGAAGACCGGATATTCCCTGGCCGAAGTTTCCAATAACGGCTCCGCCGATATCCTCGCCCTGGCCGGCGCCAACGGCTTCACCATGGTGAAGGAGGGCGGTTCGCTCAAGAAGAACGGGAAAGCCAGGTTCCTGACATGGCCATAGACTACCTGCGCCTGTCGCTCACGGACAGGTGCAATCTGAACTGCAGCTACTGCACCCCGCTGGAAAAGAAGGGGTTCCTCACCCACGGGGAACTGCTCCGCCACGAGGAGCTGGCCCGCGCCGCGGCCGCTTTCGCGCGCGTGGGGGTGAAGAAGATACGCCTGACCGGCGGCGAGCCGCTGCTGCGCAGGAACATAGTAGGCCTGGTGAGGCTGCTCAAGGCCATTCCCGGGCTGAAGGAACTGGCGATGACCACCAACGGCGTGCTGCTGCGCGACCTGGCCGGCCAGTTGCGCGAGGCCGGCCTGGACCGCGTCAATATCAGCCTGAACACCCTTAACCCCGCCACCTACGATAAAATAACCGGTTCGGCGGCGCTCGAGGACGCCTGGGACGGGCTGATGGCCGCCCTCAAGGGCGGTTTCTCCGAGGTGAAGCTCAATATGGTGGTAATGAAGGGCGTCAACGACGCCGAGGTGCGCGACTTCGCCCGGCTCTCCATGGATTTCCGGCTGTCCGTGCGGTTCATCGAATTCTTCCCGACGAACAGGCGCTCGGCGTATCTCTCCCATACCCTGTTCACCACGGCCGAAACGAGGAAGCTCGTGGAAAAGGCTTACGGGCCGCTTACCGAACTGCCGCCCGGCCGCGGCTCCGGCCCGGCCCGCGTTTTCAGACTGACCGGCGCCAAAGGCAAAATAGGCTTCATAAGCGGCCGCAGCGACTACTTCTGCGGCTCCTGCAACCGCGTCCGCATGGACTGCACGGGCAGGGTCTACCCCTGCCTGTTCTCTCCGTCCACCCATACCCTGCGGGACCTGCTGCGGGCCGGGGCGGACGAAGACGCCCTCGCCGACCATATCAAAAAGATCTTTTTGGTGAAATCCGACTATAAGAAAGACTCCCCTTCCGCCGGCCATATAGAAATGAGCAGCCTGGGGGGGTAAGAAGTCTGGAGTCAATTGGTCAGGGGCTGAAAATTAAATGCTGGTTTTTATAGATGAATCAGGAGATACAGGCCGAAAACTCGATTCCGGCTCAAGCCGGTATTTTATAATTTCGCTTGCGCTTTTTGAGGAACACGAAGATGCTGTTAATTGCGATCAACGCATCGGCCTGCTGCGTAAGGAAATGAAACTTCCAGATTATTATGAGTTTCACTTTGCGGAAAATTCGCATAGGATAAGGCTTGCGTTCTTAAATGCGATACAACCTTACAAATTTCTGTATTTTTCCGTAGCAATAGATAAATCCCCTGAAAAGCTATGGGGGCCGGGATTCCAGACAAAAGAATCCTTCTATAAGTACGCTTGCCAGATGGCTTTTACAAATGCCCTGCCATATCTTAAGAACGCCACAGTTGTTCTTGACCAGTCAGGGTCTCCGGATTTCAGGAGCCGTTTAGCCGCTTATCTTAAAGGCAAACTGAACACTGATGCCGACAGGGCAATAAGTAAGATAAAACAGCAGAGGTCGTCGTCTAACAATCTTCTGCAATTAGCGGATTATGTCACAGGAATAGTGAATCGCAAGATACAAGGAAAAAAAGACTGGCCGGAGTATTACAGATTCATTAACGACAAGGAAATGTGGGTTCAGTCGTGGCCAAAATAAAGATGCCGTCTCTTACCCTTGCGGGACGCCCCGATGAACGGGACTATTCGAGACGGCATCACTTCCAAAGATATTCTAGCAGATGAACTCCGGTTCGGCAATAGGAATTTTTGCGAAAATATTTTAAGCTATCGTATTTGGAAGTAACTCTTGTCGGAGGTTGCATTATGATAGATGTCGGAGCGAAAAAAGACACAAAAAGAATTGCCAGGGCACAGTCTTACATAAAACTGAACGCCGGAATTATCGGCCTTATAAAATCCCATAAGATCCCCAAAGGCAATGTCCTCGAAGCCGCCCGCTTCGCCGGCATCCTGGCCGCCAAGAACACCGCCGGCCTCCTCCCCCTCTGCCACAACCTCCCGCTGAATTTCGTGGGAGTAGAATTCCAGGTCCGGAAAGACGGCGTCCTCATCAACACCGAAGCCCGCTGCACCGGCAAAACCGGAGTGGAAATGGAAGCCCTCGTAGCCGCCTCCGTCGCGGCGCTGACAATTTACGACATGTGCAAAATGTTCGCCCAGGACCTGGAAATAGGCGAAATCTATCTGCTGGAGAAGCTGGGCGGCAAAAGCGGACATTATAAGCGGAGAACCTGACATGGGCAGGATCTTTTCAATAAATTTCAGTTCTAAAAAAGGCGTGCCGAAGGAGCAGGCCCGGAAAGCCCTGCTCGTGAAGGACCACGGCATTAAAGACGACGCCCACGCCGGCACCCCCGTACGCCAGGTCAGCCTTCTGGACATGGAAAGCGTACGCGGGCAGATAGCCGACGCCAAAGCCAAGAAAGCCTCCGTCGTTATCCGCCCCGGCGTCTACGCCGAGAACATCACCACCGAGGGCATAGACCTCGCCGCCCTCAGGATCGGCGACAAGCTCCGCGTCGGCAAAATCGCCGTCCTCCAAATTTCAAAAATAGGCAAAGAGTGCCATAGCCGCTGCGCCATCTACCACCAGGTAGGGGACTGCATCATGCCCCGCAAAGGCATCTTCGCCGAAGTCCTGGAAGGCGGCGAAATAAACGTCGGCGACAGCATCGAGAAACTCACAGATTAGGGCAGAAACCATGGAAGAAACAAAAACAATAAATATCGCCGTCCTCACCTCCAGCGACCGCTGCTCCAAAGGCGAGACAGAAGACGTAAGCGGCAAACTCGTTTCAGAGATGGTGAAGGCCATCGGCGGCCGCACCGCCGCCTACGACATCGTCCCCGACGAGATCTCCGCCATAAAAGAGAAGCTTCTGCATTACTGCGATACCCTCAAGGTGAATGTCGTCCTCACCACCGGCGGCACCGGCTTCAGCGGCCGCGACATCACCCCCGAAGCCACCGCCCTGGTACTGGATAAGAACATCCCCGGCCTCCCCGAACTGATGCGCGCCGAGGGCCTCAAAAAAACAAAAAAAGCCGCCCTCTCCCGCGGCGTCTGCGGCATTCGCAAAAATACCATTATCCTGAATCTGCCCGGCAGCCCCAAAGCCGTAAAAGAATCCCTGGAAGCCGTCCTCGACCTCATCCCGCATTCCCTCGAAATGCTCAAGGGCGGCAGGCACTAAAACCTGCTTGTCGGCGCGATCACTAAGCTCCACCCCGATAATCACGACAAATAGTCATTTAGAATCAGCGTCCCGTGGGGCCGGCAGGCTACCGGCGCTTGATGTCTAAAAACTTTACGCTGTACCCGCCGGCCTTGGTCCAGACCAACACCGCTACGAAGGACCCGTCTTTGGCGAAGGCGACGTCGTGTATGGCCCAGTCGGTGTCGAGGGTTCCGGTAAAATCCCTGTCTATGATGACGCGAAGGTCCGGAAGGGAGTAAACCCTCAAGCCTTCGCCATACCCTACGGCCAGCATTGAGCTGTCAGGGGAGAATCTCAGGGCGTTCACAATTTTACCACGCTTGGAGACCGAACCGGTAAATTTCCAGTCGGAAAGACGGACCAGCCGCACCTGGCTGTCGGAGTCGGCGAAAGCCATCGACTCGCCGCCAGGCGAAAACCTTGCTACCAATATAGGCCCTAAAGTTTCCGGGGAATACTTCCGTAGATACTTGCCTGTCTTGAGGGAGAGCAGGTGCAGTGAGGAAATGCCTTTCTTGCCGTCCTTGGCCGGGTGATAGATCGAGAAGGCGGCCAGCTTATCGTCTGGTGAAATCTCGGAGTACTCAATGTTCCCGGGCAGGACGAATTTGGGAATGAAGCGCCCCCCCGAGATCACGCCGAGCACGTTCTTCTCCACGCCGTCTTCGTCGCGAGAGTCCAGCGCCCATTTGAAACTTCGGGACACGCTTAAGGGGGTGATTTCCCGGACGGCGGCCGAAAATCTGGCGTCTAGCGAGTAAGACCGCAGTTCGTCCTCTTTCCGCATGGCGACCGCCACCCGCTTGCTGTCTGCGGTAAAGCCGAGGGCGGCCCAGTTGAAACTGTCGCCGAGCGCTACCGCCCTGGTGAACTTCTTTTCGGCACCGTTGATCACACCGATATTCAGATTCCCGCCGAACGACGCCATGAAATGCTTTCCGTCCGGGGAAATATCCAGCACGGGCTCGGATTTCCACCGGGCCGAGGCCGGGCCGCCCGCCGCCGCAATCAGTATCGCCGCCAATAATATTTTCATCCCGCCTCCTTAATAATATCCCCGCCAGCCAGCCGCCCCCTGTGACCTGGTGGAATGCAAAACGCGGCCCGCCAGATGAAGACTGCCATCTGGACCCGCGGGTGGCCGTCTGAGGCGCATAGCGCTTGATACGGCAGGCCCAGAGGGCTCGACCAATACGACGGTTAGACCCGCCGGCTCCGGAAGACTGACTCCCTGAAAACTTAAAACAGGTCCGGCGCCCGCCGGGCCGGGAAACCGCGCGAAAAAACGCGGAAAATTACCCGCTTTTTGTTATTATAGCCGAATAGGCGAGTTTTTTGAAAAATTCGTGCAGGCGGAAGGGGGGAAACTTCCTGGGAACTAGCGATAATCGCTCTTATGTTCCCTACAGATTATGGTAAGATAATACCATAATCATGGTAAGATACTACCATAACACATTATCACAAGCGCACGTACACATTCAGGCGGCAACGCAGGGGGATAGAAAATGGTCAGCTTTAAATCCAAAGTAGCCCGGAAGGTGCTCAACTACTTCTTCCTTAACAAAAGCGCGGAGCTTTATGTCAATGAAGCGGCGCGCCTGCTGCAGGAGGACCCCAAGAATGTTTACCGTATGCTGGTACTTTTTGAGGGTGAAGGCCTGCTTAAAAGCAGATTTAAAGGCAGGGAACGCTATTTCAGCGCAAACCATTCCGCTCCGGAATATAAGAATTACAAGGCTGTTTTTCTGCGCAGCGCAGGAGTAGAGCATGTTCTTAAGGACGCGCTGGCGGGTCTCAAGGATTTAAAGAACGCGTATATCTTCGGCTCATATGCCAATTCCGGCTTTACGGCGCAAAGCGACATTGACATTCTCCTGGTTGGGGAACACGAGGCGCTTGAGGCTGAGAGGGCGCTGCTTAAACCGCGAAAAAACCTCGGCAGGGAACTGAACATAGTGAATATGACGCCGGAAGAGTTTAAGCGCAAGTCGGGTAAAGACCAGTTCCTTAAAAACGTTTTCAAAAAAAAGACCATAAGGTTGCTCTGATATGGACAAAAATTTCTTTTCAACCCAGGTTTTCACCGCGGACGAACTGGAAAAACTCCGTAAATCCGCTGAAAAATATCTGGCTATTTCAAAGAAAAACAGGGAGCCGGAGGTCAAATTTCATTTCACCTACATGACGCTGATAAAAATTGGCATCTATCTTATAGCCAAAGAGGGGCACCGCGTGAAAAGCCGCCCCGGCCATCATCAGATAATTATAGAGAGATTAGCTGAGCTGCTGAAAAACGAGGATGTTATGCTTATCGGAGACAAAATGCGGCGCAGCCGGAATATGGATTTCTACAGCGCCGACGGGATGATAACCGAAACCGAGGCGGGGAAGGATTTCGAGTTCGTTGAGAAAATACACAAGAGCTTATAAATTCCGCTACAACAGGCATTCCCGTTAAGGGCTGCAGCCCACTCTTCCGACGGAAAAGATACCTCACTTAGGGCGTCGAGGTTATTTGCGTCCACTAATTTTATTTACCTGGCTTCCTGACTATGGGCGGCAAAAGCTTTAAGTTTTTCCACTTCCGCTTTTACCTGTTCCGGCAATATCTTTGCGAATAGCAACGAATCGTCATTACCTAACTTTAGGCCGTACAGCCCACCCTCGTATTGCCTGAAAGCCGGGGCCATGCCAATAACGCGAATAGTTAAAAACCTATTGAAGCTACTTTGACAAGGGACAAATTTATATCAATAATATATCCATACAACCCCTAAGGCTTCGGTCTTGGGGTGCGAGGCCACCGCAAGGTGGCCTCTGCTTTTTCATGGGAAGCTTATAGCAAAAAGGGGTTGGGTAAAGATTATCTGTTGATTTCGTAGCCATTACAGGTAAAACGCGGCCCGCCAGATGAAGACTGCCAGCTGGACCCGCGGGTTGACCAATACGACGTAATAGACCCGCCGGCTCCGGAAGACTGACCTGCCTCCCTCACCACTTGAAACTATCCCGCCGCCAGCCGGGCCGGGAAACCGCGCTAAAAAAAACGAAAAGAGCCCGCTTTTTGTTATTATAACGGAATAGGCTGGATTTTTAAAATTTATGCGCGCGGAAGCGGGAAAACTTCAGGGGAACTAGCGATAACAGAAAACCTGTGTTTCCTGCAGAGCTAATGGAGAACCGGCAATGCTTACACTTGTGATCCTGCTTATGGTCCTGGCCCTGGCCGGGGCCGGGATGCTGTTCGTGGGGGTACGCGGCCTCCTGGCCAGGCGCGTGACCGTCTATTCCGGGAAATGGCTGTTAGCCCTGGTAGCCCTTTGCTTCCTGCCGCAATTCCTGAACGGCCTGAAACTGCTCGGCACGGTCCCTTCGCTGGCCGCGATCAACCTGATATTCTACCCCGGACTGCTGCTGATATTCTGGTTCGTTACCCGGGGCTTCATATTCTTCGGGGTTTCCGAGGAGCTCGTAGGCGACGCGCTTAAAGGCGCCTTCGGAAAAATGGGGCTGAAACACGAGCAGCTGCTCGGCTCGGTAAAACTCGAGGACGGCGGGATATTCCAGATCTCCCTGCAGGACTGGGTCGGCACCATGCAGCTCAAGCCGAAGAACCCCGCGGCCAAGGCCAGGACGAAGGAGCTCGTCGCCGCGCTTTCGGAGCATTTCTCCGCTTCGACCGCCGGGATCCGGTTCATGCCGTACTGGATCTACACGTTCTGCGGCGGCCTCCTGCTGGCCGCGCTGCTGTTCGTCGCCTCAATGGTAGTTAGCCACCTGGGGGACAGGCCGCCGCACCCGGCGCGGCAATTAAAACAGGCCGCTACGGCGGCCCTGGAGGCCGGGAGTGCCTTTTCCCTTGGCGGGGACGGCCGCCGGCGAACCGGGTCCGGCGCGCGGAGGCTTAACCGGTGAAACCGGCCGTCGCCGCCGCCGCGGTCTTCCTGGCGCTTTGCGCGCCGGCTTGCGCCGCCGCGGGGCCGGCGGTGACGGTCCTTTTTACCCACGACCTCCATGCCCGCTTCGAGCCTTTTACCGCGGCGGACGGCGGCCGCACCGGGGGCTTCGCGCGCCTGGCCGCGCTGATAGCCGCCGAGAAGGCCGCGGCGAAAGGGCCGGTCCTCACCGTGGACGCGGGCGATTTCTCCAGCGGCACGCTGTTCGATTCGCTGCTCGCGGAGACCGCCCCGGAACTGCGCTTTATGGCCGCCGCCGGCTACGACGCGGTAACCCCGGGCAACCATGAGTTCGAGTCCGGGCCCGGCATCCTCGCCGCCGAACTGCGGTCCGGCCTGCTGCCCGGGCGGCCCGCCATGCCGCTTACGAATATTTCCGTTTCCACGTCCGCGGCCTGGCTCGCCCCGCTGCGTTCCGCTTTTTCCGCCTGGCCGGTCTCCGGCGCGGCCGTGATCGACAAAGGCGGGTTCAGGGCCTGCATAATAGGGCTGATGGGGGAGGACGCCGCCGCTCACGTGCATATCCCCGGGGTTTCGTTCTCCGACGCGGTCCCGGCGGCCTCCGCCGCCGTAAAGGAGCTGCGCTCCTCGGGCTGCGGCATCGTCATCGCGCTTTCTCATTCCGGCACCAGCCCCGACCCGGCCCGTTCCGAGGACCTGCGGCTGGCCCGCGAAGTCCCGGGGCTGGACCTGGTGGTCAGCGGCCACACGCATACGGTGCTGAAAGAGCCGCTTAAAGCCGGCGGGGCTTACATCGTTTCCGCGGGGGAGTGGGGCCGGTTCCTGGGTAAGATCACGCTCGAACCGAAGCCCGGAGGCGGCTATGAACTTTCGTCGTATTCGCTGCTCCCCAATTCCCCGGGAGAAACCGACGGGGCGGCCGGGAAGCTCGTCGCCGGCCTGAGGGCCGCGGTGGAAAAAGAGTATCTCGCCCCGTACGGCCTGGCTTTCGACGAACCTGTCGCGGCCTCGGCTATCAGGTTCGCGCGGCCGCAGGACATGGCTTCCGCTCCCGGAGGCTATTCCCTGGGCGACCTGGCGGCCGACGCTTTCCGCTACGCCGTCCCCCGGGCCGAGGGGGCGGGCTCGGCGTGGCTCTCCGCCGCTTTCCTGCCGCTGGGTACTATACGGGATACCCTGCCGGAGGGCGTGATAAAGCCGGCTGACGTGTTCAAGGTGCTGCCGCTGAGCGCCGGCCCGGACGGGAGGGGCGGTTCGCCGCTGGCCGCTTTTTACCTGACAGGCGCGGACCTGGCCCGCCTGCCGGAGGCCGAGGCCACTATAGCCCGCGGGAACACCGACGCCAGGCTCCAGGTCTCGGGCTTGCGTTTTTCCTGGAGCGCGGGCGCCGCTCCTTTCGCGAGGGTCAGGGAAGTTCTGGTCCAGGGGCCGGACGGCGTTTTTGCGCCGGCTGTTCCCGGCCGCCTGTACCGGGTAGCTATGAGTTTTTACGCGGCCGGGATGCTGAACCTGTTCTTCCAGCCGCCGATCCTGCCGCGCGGCGCGGACGGGGAACCCGTCCCGGACCTTGCCGGGACCATCGTGCGCCTGCCCGGCGGCCGCGAACTTAAGGAATGGGTGGCCCTGGCGCGGTTCCTCGCCTCTTTCAAAAAGAACCCCGCCGGCCTGCCGCAGATCCCGGACCGCTACGCCCAACCGCGCCCCTCCGTGACGATCCTCCCCTGACCCGGCTTGTTCCCTACAGGTCCTTGCTTTTTGTTATTATAGATAAAATGTACGGAGAGAGAGCTGTTCCAGACAGGGCCGCGGCGCCGCGGAGCTTATGAAGATCACGGTGAAACTTATCGGCCCGCTCATTTACGAAGCCGGGTTCAGCGAAAAAGAACTGACGCTGCGCGGACACCTGACCGTGGGGGAACTAGCCGCCCAGGTGAAAATAGATAAGAAGAGGGCCACTATCATAACACGCAACGGCAGGGCCGCCGCGCCCGGAGAAGCGCTCGCGGACGGCGACCGCGTGGCCATCTCTTATATCTACTCCGGCGGCTGAAGGGAGCAACCGGCAGAAGGGGAATATGGCACAATTAGACAAGCTTATCGAAAAGATCCAGCGGAACGAGGAAATAGTCCTGGAGCCCGGCAAAGCGCCCATGCTTAAGACCAAGACCGGCTCCACGCTGATGTTCAACCAACAGGTCTCCGCCCAGCAACTGGTCGGCCTCCTCCAGGAGATAGCGCCGGAGTCCAGCAAGGCCGCCGTCGCGCTGCAGAAACCGGCGCGCTTCGAGTACACTGCGGGGGCGAAGACCGTGGTCGTGGTCTACGCGCCGGACGGAGAGCAGTCCGTAGTAAGGATCGCCCTGGCCGGCGGCCCGCTCTCCGCGGCCGATGCCGGCGCGGCGGCCGCCGCCGAACCGGGGCTACCCGGGGAGCCGGAGATCAATATCCTGCTCAGGAAGATGTTCAGGATGAACGCCTCGGACCTGCATCTCACCTCCGGCCACAAGCCTATGGTGCGGCTGCACGGCGACATGAAGGAGTTCGCCGAAGAAGGAGCGGTGAACCCGGAGCGCATGGCCGTCCTGCTCGGGGCGATAATACCCGCCCACAACGCCGCCCAGTTCGAAGAGATACACGACACCGACTTCGCCCATGAAATAGCCGGCCTGGCCCGCTTCCGCGTGAACGTATTCAGGGACAGGTACGGCATGGGCGCCGTTTTCAGGCAGATCCCCATGGAGATAGTCACGGTCGAGAAGCTCGGCCTGTCCAAAGAGGTGCTGGACCTCTGTTTCCTTTCCAAGGGGCTGGTGCTGGTGACCGGGCCCACGGGGTCGGGCAAATCCACCACGCTCTGCGCCCTGGTGGACTATGTCAACCGCCAGCGCAGGGACCATATCATCACCATCGAGGACCCTATCGAGTTCGTCCACCAGAAGAAGAACTGCCTGATAAACCAGCGCGAGGTGCACGTGCACACCAGGTCCTTCTCGCAGGCCCTGCGCGCCGCGCTGCGCGAGGACCCGGACATAGTGCTGGTGGGCGAGATGCGCGACCTGGAGACCATTTCCATCGCCATCGAGACGGCCGAGACCGGCCATCTCGTCTTCGGCACGCTCCACACCACCACGGCGGCTTCCACCGTGGACCGCATCATAGACCAGTTCCCGGCGGACAGGCAGGGGCAGATAAGGGCCATGCTCTCCACTTCGCTGAAGGGGGTCATCGCCCAGACGCTCTGCAAGAAGATAGGCGGCGGGCGGGTGGCGGCCATGGAGACCCTGTTCGTCACCAGCGCCATTTCCAACCTGATCCGCGAGGGGAAGATCTACCAGATCCCTTCCATCATGCAGACCGGCAAAAAGCAGGGCATGGTGATGCTCAACGACGCGCTGTTCAAGCTGGTTTGCGATAAGCAGGTGGAGCCGGAGGAGGCCTATATCAAAGCGATAGACAAGCCGGCCTTCGTGGCCATGCTGAAGACCAAGGGCATAACCGTGAAACTGGGGGAGCTCGACGCATAGGGGGCTCCCGGCCCGATAAAAAACCCGGGCGGCCGCCCGGGTTTTTTGTTCAAAGAAAGCCGCGTCAATGGCCGCAGCAGCCGTTGCACCTGTGGGCGCCGGGATTGACGGGGCAGCCGTCGGCGGCCGCCGGGCCTTTTTTCAGGCCGGGTATGTCGTCGGAGACTTTCACCACCTTGCCCAGCTTCTTGTCGTAGACATAGCGGCCGGTGGCGGTCTCTTTCTTGTCGTTCTCTTTGTTCTCAGGCATAATGAGTTCGGAATCTGGTGCGCCCGACAGGAATCGAACCTGTATAACCGCCTTCGCAGGGCGGGACTCTATCCGTTGAGATACGGGCGCCTTTGTCGCGCCCCGGGCGCGCCGCCCGGGACCGTAACGAAAGTATATTTTATAATTTATGAGGCGGGGATAACAATGCTTACAGGCCCAGCAGCTTTTTCCACCAGCTTTTTTCCTCTTCCTTGAGCTCGGGGGCCTGTTCGAAAACGGGCTGGTCCGCCTGGCCCCTGTAGACAGGCAGGCCTACCCTGAAGGTGGCGCCCCGGCCGGGCTCGCTTTCCAGGGAGAGCCTGCCTCCCTGCAGTATGACCATGGCCTTGGTGATGGAGAGACCCAGGCCGGTGCCGCCCACTTTCTCGCCGGCGGCCACCTGCACGAATTTCTCGAAGACCTTCGCCTGGTCCTCCTTCCTGATGCCGCAGCCGGTGTCCGTCACGGAGAAGAAAGAATAGCCGCTCAGGGCTTCCTTGCCGGCGTCGGCCGACACCGTTATGCTTCCGCCGGTCGGAGTGAACTTGATGGAGTTGGAGATCAGGTTTATGAGCACCTGTACCGTGCGGCGCTTGTCGGCATAGATGTTCTGCACATCGGCCCCGCAGGCTACGGAAAGGTTCACGCCTTTGGAGGTGGCCCAGGCCTTCATGGATTCCACGGCTTCCCTGGCCGCCTCGCCGGCCGGGGTGTTCTCCTTGTGGAAGACCAGCTTGCCGGACTGCAGCTTGGAGAAGTCCAGTATGTCCGTGATTATGGAATTGAGGCGCTCGGTGTTGCGGATGGCGGTGTTCAGTATGCCGCGGCCGCTGTCCTCTTTCGGAGCGTCCCGGCCCATGAGCTCCAGCGCTGCCTTGATGGAGGTGAGCGGGGAGCGCAGCTCGTGGGTCATATTGGCGATGAATTCCTGCTGCAGCTCCTCCACCTGCTTGAGCTTCGCGGCGTCCGTGGGGATGGAGACGGTGCCCACTATCTTGCCTTCCTCGTTCTGGATTATGGCGGTGGACCTTTTCACCGTTTCGGCCAGTTCGGCCGGCCCGGCCTTCTGGAGTTCTTTGGAAATATCCGTCCTGGTGTCGGACCTGATCTCTTTGGCCAGCGAGACCACCTGGCTCTCCAGCTGGGAAAGGTCCATGATCTTCTTGCCGGACAGCTCGGCCAGCGGCCTGCCGGAAATGGCTTCCGCCTGCGGGTTCATCATCAGGATGTTGCCGTTCCTGTCCACCACCACTACGCCTTCCGCCAGGTTGGTCATCACGGTCTCGGCGCGCACCATGTCGTTCTCGACTTTCTTCTTCTCGCCCCGGATGCCTTCGAGGGCCTTGTTCACGCTGTCCTCTATCTCTTTTTTGAGCTTGGCGGCCAGGATATCCATTACCCGGCGCTGTTCGGCCGGGTCGGCGGTGCTGCGGGCGATCACGGTCTGGAGGGCGGTTTCAAGGCTCTGCTCCGAGAGCTTCTCCTCCACGTTCGCGGCGGGGGCGGCGGCCTGCGGGGCGGGCCGGGCCTCGGCGGCCTGGGCGGGACCGGGACCGGCGTGCGGCTGCGCGCCTTCCACCTTGGCGTAAACCGCCTCGCTGACGCCGATCCTTTCTATGCCGTGGTCCTTAAGATAGGCCCTGGCTTCGCCCTTGAAAGCCTGAACCTGGCAGAGGGCCAGCAGGTCCTCCCCGGTGACGCCGGCGGCGAAGGTTATGGTCTGTATCCGGGACTTCGTGAAGAGGTTCTTCAGCGAATTGGGCAGTTTGTCGGCGGTAAGCAGCGGTGTGCTGTTTATGAGCAGTTTGTCGTTATCCAGCGTTATGGAAAATAAACCGCCGCCCAGCGAATCGGCTATCTGCCCGAGCAGGGTCTCTCCTTCCGAAAGCGCCTGCTTCACCTGCGGGTGGTCCGGTTTATAAAGGTTGATCTGCACCAGCGCGCGGGTGAAGACCTTTAAAAAACTGAACCAGAGCAGCTTCGGTTCCTGCGTCTCTGTCATAGGCGGAACAGGTTCTTCGCTTTCAGTCCCTTGGTGGCGTTCCTGGTATCGAAGACCAAGCGGGCCTTTTTCACTATTCCGGCGTAATCTATGCTGGAGTGCGGCGTCACTATCAGCACGCAGTCGTAGGAGCCGAGCTTTTTCAGCGCGTCCTTCCTGGAGCGGCGGAGCTCCCCTTCCACGTCGGTCTCGGCTACATAAGGGTCGTAGTAATCCGCTTTGGCTCCGGTCTTTTCCAGCAGCGTCAGCACGTCGCGGGCCGGCGACTCGCGCGCGTCGGAAATATCGGGTTTATAGGACATGCCTATCATCAGTATCCTGGACCGGCTCAGGGCCTTGCCGCGGGTGTTGAGGATCCCGCCCAGGCGGGTCACCACGTGGTCGGGCATGGAAGAATTGATGGCGCCGGCCAGCTCGATGAAGCGCGGCTCGAAATTGAGGGTCTTCATCTTCCAGCCGAGGTAATGCGGGTCCAGCGGTATGCAGTGGCCGCCGATGCCGGGGCCGGGATAGAAAGGCATGAAGCCGAAGGGTTTCGAGGCCGCGGCGTTTATCACTTCCCAGATATCCAGGCCGAGCTTGTCGCACATCAGCGCCATCTCGTTGATCATGCCGATATTGACCGCGCGGAAGGTGTTTTCGAGCAGCTTCACCAGCTCGGCCGCCTCGGTGCTGGAGACCTCCAGCACCCGGTCTATCACGGCGCCGTAAAGCAGGCCGGCCAGTTCGGTGCAGGCCGGTGTGACGCCGCCCACCACCTTGGGCGTGTTCTTCACTCCGTATTTTTTGTTGCCGGGGTCCACGCGCTCCGGGGAGAAAGCCAGGAAGAAATCCTTGCCGGCCCTGAACCCGCCCTGTTCGAGCATGGGCTTCACCAGCTCCTTGGTGGTGCCGGGGTAGGTGGTGCTTTCGAGGATGATGAGCTGGCCGCGGCGCAGGAATTTGCGGGTCTCCTGCACGGAGGCCACTATATAGGAAACGTCGGGGTCCTTGCTCTTGCGCAGCGGGGTGGGCACGCAGATGATGACGGCGTCCATCTTTTTGAGGCCCGAGAAATCAAGGGTGGCCGTCAGTAGGCCCTTTTTGACCATGGCGGAGAGCTCTTCCACCGGCACGTCCGGGATATAAGATTCGCCGTCCTTGATGTCGCGCACCTTCTGCGCGTCCACTTCGAAACCGGTCACCGGGAAGCCGCCTTTGGCGAATTCCATGGCCAGCGGCAGGCCCACATAGCCCATGCCCACTATGCCGATCTTCGCTTTCCTGTCATTGATGAGTTTTTTGAGCTTTTCCATTATTTGACAACCCTCTAATTCCATCTGAAATTATACTAAAAAGACGCAGGAATGGAAGGGGGGCTTTCCATAGCTCTTCGATCCTCCTTTTCTAACCGGTCATATTATTAATATAATTACGTTCTATGGAGTGGATTTTACAGCTTCCGGTCCTGTTTTTTTCGGTCATTTTCCACGAATTCGCCCACGGCTATACGGCCTACAGGCACGGGGACGATACCGCTTACCTTTCCGGCCGCCTCTCTTTCAACCCGCTGCCTCATATCGACCCGGTGGGCACGGTGCTGCTCCCGGCCGCCTGCGTCTTCATGGGGTTTCCCGCCATAGGCTGGGCCAGGCCCGTGCCGGTCAACCCCTACCGTCTGCATCGTCCCCGCGCCGACATGGCTCTTGTGGCTGTCAGCGGCCCGCTGTCCAATATCCTGCTGGCGCTGACCGCAGCCATAAGTTTCAAGCTGCTGACCATGGCTTACGGATATCTCCCGGGGGAACTTGCCGTCACCCTGCTCAGGACTTTAGGCTTCGCCGTGGTGATAAACCTGCTGCTGGCGGTCTTTAACCTGATCCCGGTCTTCCCGCTGGACGGCAGCCAGATAGCGCTGGGCCTGCTGAAAGGCAGGGCCCTGGAAATTTACGAGAGACATCTTCCTTACGGCGTCTATATAATAATAGGCCTGCTGGTCACCGGCCTGCTCCCGCGCATCATGCACCCGGTGCTTAACCTGGCGCTGCTGCTCATGACCCCGATAATGGGGGCCTTTTAGCTATGGAAAACGACAAGAAACCCGTGGTGGTTTCCGGTATGAGGCCCACCGGCCGGCTGCACCTGGGCAATTACTGGGGCGCGCTGAAGAACTGGGTGGAGCTGCAGGAAAAATACGACTGTTGGTTTTTTGTTGCCGACTGGCACGCCCTTACCACTTCACATGAAGAAACTGTGGGACTACGCGAAAACACCAGGCTGATGGTGGCTGACTGGCTAGCCGCCGGGCTGGACCCAGCCAAATGTGTTATGTTCCGTCAATCCGATGTTAAAGCTCACGCCGAACTCTATATGCTTATGGGTATGATCACCCCTATAAGTTGGCTGCTGCGCAATCCCACCTTTAAGGAGCAGTTGCAGGAACTATATAAGGCTAAATATAAGGGGCAGGAAGACAAAATGAAGAAGGCCGAGGGCGCGGCTAAACAACTGGCCGAGGCCCACGGCCACAACGTCGACGACCTGGCTATCCACTCCGAGATGGCTACCTACGGTTTCCTGGGCTACCCGGTGCTCCAGGCCGCCGATATAGCTATGTACGGCGCCAACTTTGTGCCCGTGGGGAAGGACCAACTTCCACACCTGGAGCTCACACGCGAGATAGCCCGGCGGTTTAATCATATCGTGAAGAAAGATATCATCATTGAGCCCGAGCCTCTGCTTACAAGCGCGCCCATGGTCCCCGGGCTTGACGCCAGAAAGATGTCCAAATCATATGGTAACGCCATTGAGATGGGCGAGGAGCCCAAAGTGCTGGAAGCTAAGATCAAAAAGATGTACACAGACCCGCTAAAGATAAAGGCTGACGACAAAGGGCACCCCGAGGGCTGCGTGGTCTGCGCTTTCCACAAGCTTTACAATACGGCCTGGAAAGCGCAAGAGGAGGCCTGCCGCGAGGGGCGCACCGGCTGCGGTGCCTGCAAAAAGCAGCTTCTGGAGCTGATGTCCGAACCCATGGCTGAACAGCGATCCCGCCGGGCCATTTACGGGACTGACTCCGCGCAGGCCGATAATTTGTTGGAAGAGGGCGGAAAGAAGGCCGTGAAGAAGGCCGAAGAACTTATGAGGCGTATCCGGGTTTCGCTGAAATTAGAAGATTTTCGCGGTAGCGTGATTAGAGACTGAGGTTTTATCGCACTAAGGCCGTAAAATATGAACGCCATAGACATACACCTGGAGAATTTCGAGGGTCCCCTCGACCTGCTGATGCACCTCGTCAAGAAGAACAACCTGGATATCTACGATATCCCGATAGCCCAGATAACTTCCGAGTACCTGCAGTACCTCGACGTGATGAAGAGCCTCAACCTGGACGTGGCCGGGGAGTTCCTGGTGATGGCCGCCACGCTGATGCAGGTGAAGGCCAAGATGCTGCTGCCGGCGCCGGAGGTGCTGGACGGGGAGAACGGCCCGGACCCGCGCGGCGTGCTGGTGTCCATGCTGGAGGAATACCAGCGCTACAAGGAAGCCTCCAAAGAGATGCACGGCCGCTTCGCCAGGTTCAAGGACGCTTTCTACCGCGGCTCGCCCGTTTTCTCCGGCGAGGACAAATACCTGGAACTGGACCTGTCCGCGCTGCTGGACGCGGTGAAGCGCGCCTTCGAGCGCACCGAGCCCAGCCGGGGCGTGGAGGCCGACCAGTTCCCCATCGAGTCCCGCGTAGAGAAGATAGAGAAGCTGCTGGAGGGCCGGGAATGGCTGCTCCTCGACGAGATCTTCGCTTCCGAAACCAAGCGCCTGGGCGTCATCACCTGCTTCATGGCCCTGCTCGAGCTGGTAAAGCAGCGCAAGATCCTGGTCTCGCAGGACGAAGCCTATACGGAAGTGCGCATTTATCCGGCTCCCGCAGCCGTGACCTGAGGATTAGGATTATAACTGTTCAAGAGCTGTTGGAGGGTTGGGAGGGGTTTTTTACAATATTGAGAAATTGTTTTTATTACTCCTTCTAAATTTTCCGTAATATCTGAATTAGAAAACCTTAAAAATTTAATTCCGTAGTTTTCAATAAAATTTTGCCTGAGTTTATCATAATTTTTCGTTTCTGCAGTATTATGATAATTGCCGTCAATTTCAATTGCAAGCTTTAGCATCGGACAATAGAAGTCTACTACATATCTATTAATGCTGTATTGTCGTCTAAATTTAAACCCATTTATTTTTTTATTTTTTAATTTCACCCAAAGAGCTATTTCTGTTTTTGGTAAATTTTTTCTAAGCAACTTTCTTTTTTGTGTTTGCGATTTTTTATTAAAAATTTTGGTCACAACTTTTGTATACCTCCCCCTACCCCTCCTTGTAAAGGAGGGGATTTTTGAATGATGGTCCCCGCCTTAATAAGGC
>JACQPH010000094.1 GCA_016207645.1 Elusimicrobiota bacterium | reverse complement strand
GGGGGGAAACCGACGCAAGGGTTTCCCTCTTCGGGGTTCGCGGGGCAAAACCCCGGCCAGCCCGAACCCCGTATAGCGACCTGAATAGTTACGGGCATCCGGCATGAAAACCTACCACTTCCTCCCCGTCCTGCTGGTACTGATACTCTCATATATCGGCCTGCACTTTTACGCCGCGCGGTGGCTGACGAGAAGTTTCGCCCTGGACCATTTCGCGGCCTCCTGGCTGCGGCTTTCCCTGCTGGCCGCCGCTTTCTTTTCCGTCCTCACCCTGTTCCTGAAGCGCTATCCGCACGGCGGGCTGCTGGAAGTCCTCTATACCGCCGGCTATGCCTGGATGGGCGTGATACTAATAGCGGCCTTCCTCTTCGCCGCCGCCGACCTGGCGGCGCCCGGCCTGCGCCGCCTGCCCGGTTTCCAGCCGCGCCTGCTCGCCCAAGCGACCCTGGCCCTGCTGGCCGCCATAACCGCCTGGAGCGTGTACGGCGGCCGGAAAGTTCCGGCCATAAAAGAGATAACCATACCGTTCAAAGACCTCCCGCCCGCGCTGGAAGGCTTCAAAATAGCCCAGATCTCGGACATCCACGTCGACTCCCCCTGGAAGCTGCGTCAGTTCGCGGGGATGGTAGAAAAAATAAACTCGGTCAACCCTGACCTTGTGCTGTTCACAGGAGACCTGCTGGACCCCGGCATCGTCTGCGCGGCCGGGCTGGACGGGCTCATGGCCGGGATAAAAAGCCGGCTCGGCCTTTTCGGCTGCCTGGGCAACCATGAATACTATTACGGCATCCCGGAGTCCATGGACTGCTACAGGGCCTTCGGGATAAAGCTGCTGAGGAACGAGGGGCTTGACCTGAAAGAACTGCGCCTGGCGGGCCTCGGCGACATACATACCGAGCACCTCACCGAGCGGGCCGTGGCCGAAATACTGGATAAGGCCGGGAGAGGCAAGTTCACCATACTGATGTCCCATCAGCCGGTATTCTACGATACCATAGCCGCGGCCGGCGACTACCTGGTCCTTTCCGGCCATACCCATAAAGGCCAGCTCTTCCCCTTCCACCCCTTCGTAAAATTATTCTACCCGTACTTCTACGGCCCGTACCGTATAAATAACAGCGCGTTCTATGTCACCTCCGGCGCCGGCACCTGGGGCCCCCCCCTGCGCTGGCTGGCTCCCTCCGAGATACCCGTTATCACTCTGGTTAAAGCAAAGTAAACCCCTGCCCGAAAGGCCCAGCGGGGCCTGGTCTGTTTAACTCCGCGCCCCTGGGCCCGCCGAACCTTGTCGTTTTTCCCCCTTCTGATAAACTATAGGCGTAGACAACCCAAGGAGGGAGTTAATGAAAGGCACCCTGAAGAACCTTGCCCTGATCTCCGCGCTTCTCTGCTTCCCGGCCCGGGCTTACGCCGCCGCGACGCTTCCCGAAGAAACCTCGCAGTCCATTTCACCGGAAACAGCCCTGGTCATGAAGCAGGCCATGGACCAGGCCAATGCCCCCGCCACCCGCGAAGCCGCGGTGAAAGCGCTGCTGGCCAATGTCGAGAATTACCAGGCCTCACAAGGCAACAGGGGCCCCTATGAGAACAACCTGAAGGCCCGCCTGAAGGCCATAGATTCCATCTGGTCGCTGGGCGAGATCGGCGACCCCAGGCTGATGAGCAGCCTGACCAAGTTCTATAACGAGGCCGACGACATCGTAAAAATGAACCTGCTCATAAGCATGGGCAAGCTGAAGAGGAACGATAAAGCCGGCCCCTATATCTTCAACGTAGCCGCTTCCGTCATGGAGAACGAAGTGGTACGCGCCGTGGCTTTCGAGATGCTGGACCATATCGCCTACCCCTCCGCCGTACTCAATCTCACCCGCTCCAGGACCGTCGGCATCGAAAAGGGCGACCTGATCTATACCGGCGGCATAATCGGCACGATAGGGAGCTGGGGCAACCCCGACCTCCCCGTCGGCCATGCCGGCATCTTCATCGGCACGGAGGCGAAGGACGGGAAGATCAACGTAATAATAGGCGACTGCGTGCCCAACAATTTCAAGCCGGGCGGCGTGCGCAATATCTACTCCTGGAAGAACTTCACCCACCAGTATATGTACCCTTACTACGGCAATCGCACTACCCCGGTAAAACCCACCGCCGGCCAGCGCGAGGGGATAGCGAAACTGGCCCTGGAACTTGGAAAGAAGGGCCTGAAATACACCAATACCCATATCCCCCAGAAAGGCCCCGAAGTTTTCGACTGCGTGGGCTACGTGGAGTACATCTACGAGCAGAACGGCCTGAACCCGACCGACGATAGTTACGAGACCGGCTGGGGCTGGCCGCTCACCCCCTGGGAGCAGTTCATAGCCACCAGACCCAATACCCCGGTTCCCGGCTTGATAATATCTCCCTATACCGGCAAGATAACGCTCCCGAACCAGGCCGTCATAACCCGGGGCTTCAACTCCGTCACCGGCGCCTTCGGTACGAAGGCCGTACAGGCCGCCGAAGTGGACACGGACATACGGCCCGAAATACTTAACTGAAAGTTATAAGAAGCAAATAAGAACGCCCCTTCTCCCGGGGCGTTCTTGCTTTATCGGCGGGCGCCGGGTCAGCGGTATTTAACTTTATAAACGTCGAAAGGGGCTCCGCCGAGCGTAACGTGTTTGGAGTAGTCGGTGCGGAACTTCTTTTTTATGAGCTCGTTCACCTGCCCGGTCACCAGCAGGTCGTCCTTCCCGGCTATATCCTCCCCCAGCTTGAAAGCCACGTTCACCGCCGGGCCGTAGGCGTCGTCCGTGAAGCGCAGCAGGCCGCCGTGGTGCACGCCCACGCAGATATTGTACTGCTTGCGCTCCGGCAGGCCCTTGTTGCGCTTCTTCAGCCAGCGGTGCAGCTCTATGGAGCAGGCCACGGCCTTGACCGGCCCGCCGAAGATAAGGAGGAGGTTGTCCGCCTTGTTCGAGAGGGTCACGCCGCCATGCCTGGCCACTATCTTCTCCAGCGCAATATGGCATTTCACCATGTTGTCCATGAATTCTATGATGCCGTGCTCCTGTGTTTTCCTCGAGAAACCGGCCGAGTCGCAGGACACCACGGTAAGTTCCGCCCCGCAGCTCCTGTTTATGCGCGCGTCCAGGGCGGCGGCGTTGCGCGCGTTGCGCCCCCGCATAAGCGCGAAAAATCTCTCCGTATTCATGCAGCCTTTAAGGTCCTTCATACAAAAAGTATAACAAAAAAAGGAGGCAGGCTCCTTTTTGATGTTTTAGGTCCTGAAAACACTCAAAAGGTGCCAGCCTCCTTTTTGAGGGGGCGATCAGAGGAGGTGGAGGATGTAGCGGTTGACGGGGCCGGCGGCGATGGCGCTCACCATGGCTATGGCCCAGCCCTCGCCGGCCAGGGCGGCCTTGGCGATCTTCAGCATCGGTACCGGGGCCAGGGCCAGTGCGAAGACCCCGGAGTGGAAAACCAGTTTAGTGGCGTCCCAGGCTATGGTTCCGGCGCCGGCCCCGGCGCCCACGTCCCAACCCAGGCGGGCCGAGGCGGTCTCTACCTGGGCCAGATTGCTGTAATAGAGCAGGCCGCCCAGGGTGGCCCCGGCCGCGGCCTTAAGCAGGGCCTTGGCCTTCTCGGAGCGGCTATCGGCGGTTTTGTAAGCCGCCCAGTTCCCGCGGCGGAGGGCGCTCCAGTAAGCGAGGGCCTGGTGCACCCTGCCGTCCTTGCCCAGGTCGGCGGGGCGCTGCGGCTTCCGTACTTCCGGAGCGTCGGGGCGCGGGGCGGGAACATTGGAGGAAAGGGGTTTCGAGGAGGCGGCCGCGGCGGCCTGCCTGCCGGCCTGGTAGCCGGACCAGCCGCCTTTTACCTGTACCGGCGCGGCGCCGGCGTTCACGGAGCCGTCGAAGAATCCGGCCGAGCCTTCCGGGGTGGCGAAAGCGCCCGAGGCGGAAACCCCTTTAAGACCCTCAAGAGAGTCCGAGCGCGGCGCGGCCTGCCGCCCCCCGGCGGAAGCCTTGAAGGCCGCGCAGCCGCCTTCGGCGAAAAAGCGCACCTCGTCCTTGAAATCCGGGATAAAATATTTTTCCGCGGTCTTCAGGTCAGCGGCGCCGAGCGAGCAGTCCCTGAACCTGGCGAGCAGGGCGGAGACCTTCGTTCTTTTCTCGGCCAGAGCGGCGGCCTCGGCCGGGCCGATCCCTTTTTTGACTTCCTTCAGGAACTCCGCGGTAAGGGCGGGCGTCAGCCTGGCGGCCTGCTCCGCCGACCAGGGCGCCGCCGCTTCCCTGTAACTCACGGGGGCGGCGAAAAGCGGCGCGGCCCAGAAGGCCAGCGCCGCCGCTATTAAAATGTTCCCGCGGGGTTTCATTACATATAGTCTAGATCGCAAAAAGGCCGCGCGGGAGCGTCCAAGTACCCAGCGGGAACGACAAAAAGGGCCTATGCAAGCATAGGCCCTTTTCCATAACAACTCAGGCCGCTACGCGAGGTTCGGGTTGTCCGGGGTTTTGCCCCGCGAACCCCGAAAGATGGAAACCCTTGCGTCGGTTTCCCCCCGCCAGGCGGGGCCCCCCCTTCCGCAAGGGGTTCGCGAAACAAAACCCCGGCCAACCCTCCAGCAG
>JACQPH010000095.1 GCA_016207645.1 Elusimicrobiota bacterium | reverse complement strand
GTCTTGAGCGTGGTGGATTTCCCCACGCCATTGGGGCCGACCAGGGCGAAGATCTCCCCTTCCCCGACGTCAAAGGTCAGGTCCGAAACGGCCTCGAACCTTCCGTAGCTTTTAACGAGGTTCTTTATTTCAACCGCGGTCATACGGAGATTTTAGCATTTCGCCGGCTCCGGGCTTTCCCCTGAAATAAAGACAGCCGGCCCGCAGCCGGCTGTCTTTATTTCGACTTCGCGGTCTACTTTATCTTTATCTTCTTCTTTTCGGGCTCGGAAGTTTTCATATCTTCGGCCATACCGGGCATGTCGCACATTTTTCCGCCATAGCCGCCGCCCTGCCCCTGCCGCGTCATGCCCTGCGCCTCGCACATGCTGCGGCAGGCACTGGACTTCTTGATATGGCTGCCCAGGGTGCACAGAAGTCCCAGCAGGCCGATAACGACCAGCGCCAGGCCTACCGTGCCGCCGGTCCGCTTCACATAGCTGGCCGTCTCCTTACCGGAGTGCTGCAGCACCCAGTAGCCGAGGGCCGCTATCACGGCGCAAAGCAGGAAAGGCGCGAACCCGCAGCCGCCATGGCCGCCGCCGTACCCGCCCCCGGATCCCCCGCAGGCCCGGGCCGCCGCGGGCAAAGCCACAAAAAACAGCGTCATAAGTATTTTCATATCGGTCCTCCTTAAAAATCACCTATCCCTAATCTACGAATTTAAAGCCCGCTTGTCAAAAAGGAGCCAGGCACCTTTTGAGGGTTTTCAGGCCTTTAAACATCAAAAAGGTGCCAGCCTCCTTTTTTAGATGACGTTCAACTGGTATTTATGCCACATTTCGGCGAAGATGGCTTCCGGGTCGGCGGGCACCGCGCATTTGGCGAAGAAGGCGCAGAGGTTGCGGATATCCCGCAGCAGCAGCGCCTGCGCGTTGGGGTTCCGCCTGGGGTCCGAGGCCTGAGGGAAGTCTATCACCACCGCCCGGCCCCTGTGATACAGCACATTGTACGGCGACAGGTCGCCGTGCACTATGTTGCAGCGCAGGAACAGTTCCACGTTCTCCAGCAGCCGCGCGAAGACCCCGCGCGAATCGCCTATTTCCCCCCTCGCCTCGATCAGCTGGGGGGCCCGCTGCTCCCCTTCGCCCAGGTATTCCATTATGAACGAGTCCTGGCCCGCTTTCACCAGCACGGGCACGTCCGCCCCGGCGGCCAGCAGCTCCGCCAAATAGCCGGTCTCGCGGTTCTGCCAGACCGCTTCCTCCACTTCCCTGCCGAAGCGGGTCTTTTTGCGGATAGCCAGGATGGCCCTTCTTTTATACATGTTCTGGGTCACGAAATAATCGGCCCTGTTCTTGAAACCCCGCTCCTCCCTTTTTTTATAGACCTTGGCGGCGTAATACACCTTGCCGCCGCTCCCGTGCTTCGAGACGACATGCACCACCGCCTCCTTGCCTTCGCTCAGGACCCGCTCGTAGCCGTCTATGGTCCCGTCGTCGAAATACTGCCTCAGCGCTTCCGGGCAGGCGCAGGCGCCGCCGGTGTACGACTCTTCTATATATTTCATTTAAGCTCCGTTATGTTTTAGCGGGCCCGGCGCGGCAAAGCGCGGCGGCCTCTGTAGCGGAGCCGTCTTTTTTCGGAGTTAAATAACTAACTTAAGGAATGAAAAGGAGGCGGTTTCCGCGGGCTGCTTTGTCGGTTATAATGCATATTTCTTTCATAATTTTAGCCTCCTTATGTTAAAGGAATGTGAATATCCTACCAGATAACCCTGCCCCGCGCAACTTCAAAAAGGAGGCTGGCACCTTTTCGATGTTTTAGGCCCTAAAAAAGGCCAAAAGGTGCCTGCCTCCTTTTTAGGGTCAATCTATGTTGCCGGAGCTGCGGCCAAGCTGCCTGGTGGCGTCCGTTATCTGAATGGACACCTGTTCGAACAGCCTGGGCATATACTTCTTAAGCCCCATGCCGGTCACCAGAACTACACCCACTATAACAGCCAGTATCAGCAGGTACTCCACCGTATTCTGTCCCGCGCGCATGCAGAATGAGGATCTCATAATGCCTCCTTATGTGCCCTTCACACATAGAGACACGGAAATCCAGCAAAAAGTTCCCTTAAACCGCTGTTATTTATTGCCCCCGGAAACCCCCAGCGTTGAAGCCGCGCCGTTTATCATGCCCTGCACGCTGGAGAACAGGGTCGGCATATATTTCTTTGCCGCCACACCGGCCATCAATACAAGTATCAGGGCGGCGAACGCGACCGCTAGGACCGTCGCGGACCTGAACAACGGCTTATTCTCCTGGCGCGCGCGGGCCAACAGGCGTTCTTTCATCGCGGCGGGCGCGGGGGCCGGAAGGCTCTCTTTAATGCCGGCCGACAGGGCGGATAAAGCGTCCAGCTCCGCGCGGCACTCCGGACAGGTTGCGACATGCGCGGAGATCTCCACCGTCCCGGCCGGCCCCAACTGGCCGTCGAAATAATCTGAAAGCGATTCTTTGATCTCTTCGTGTGTCATTTCTCCTCCAAAAACCCGCCCAGCAGTCCCCGCAGTTTTTTCCTGGCCCGCGAAAGCCTGGACCGGACCGTACCTTCCGGGATGGAAAGGATACCGGCTATCTCGGTATAACTGCGGCCGTCCAGTTCGCGCAGCGCCACTATCGCCCTGTCCCGGGGCTCGAGCGAGTTCAGGACTTTTTCAAAGGCCTCCCTGCGCGAGGCGCCTTCCAGCTGCAATTCTGGCCCGGGGGCCGGATCCGGCGGGTCTACGGTCTGCTCCTCGCCGTCGGTTGAATTGAAGCCGCCCAGCCTGCGCCAGAAAGCCAGGCGCGGCGAACGCAGTTGGTTCTTCCAGCAGTTCGCCACTATCCTGCTGACCCAGACGCCGGGCTCGGAATCGCCGCGGAAGCCCGGCAGTCCCTTCATGGCCTTGATAAGGGCCTCTTCGGCCAGGTCCTCGGCCTCGGTCGCGTTCCCGGTTAGGCGCAGCGCCAGGCAGTAAGCCATGTCCGAGTATTTTTCAATGAGCTCTTCGGGCGACATAGATTATCTCCACTTTCAACTGACGGGCGGGCCGGTATCAAATTGTATAATTTAAACATGAAAACCCTTATATTAATTTTCCTCGCCGTCCAGAATTTAAGCGCGGCCGATAAAACCGCCCCTGCCGCGCCGCCTGCGCCGGCGGCGGCGGCCGCGGACCCCTACCTCTGGCTGGAGGAAGTGAACGGCGAGAAGGCCATAGCCTGGGCCCGCGCGCGCAACAAGGAAACGCTGGACGAACTCCAGGCCGACCCGCGCTACCAGGTCTTTTACGACAAGACGCTGGAAGTACTCGACGACAATGACCGCATCCCGCACGTGGCCATGCGCGGCGACTCCGTCTATAATTTCTGGCAGGGCGCGGACCAGATAAAAGGCCTCTGGCGCCGGGCCCCGCTGGCCGAATATCTGGCCAGGAGCCCGGCCTGGGAAGCGGTGCTGGACATAGACAAGCTTTCGATGGACGAAAGCGAGAACTGGGTTTACAAAGGCCCCTCCTGCCTGCCGCCGGAGAACAGGCTGTGCCTGCTGGCCCTGTCGCGCGGGGGCAAGGACGCTTCCGTGCTCCGGGAATTCGACGCCGTCAGGAAAGAATTCCTGAAGGACGGCTTCCGGCTGGAGGAAAGCAAGAGCGGAGCCGACTGGCTGGACGCGGACACCCTGCTGCTGGCCGACGCGCTTTCACCGGAGTCGCTTACGGCTTCCGGCTACCCGCGGGTGGTCAGGGAGTGGAAACGGGGAACCGATCCGAAAACAGCGCCGGTCCTGTTCGAGGGCAAAAAGGAAGACGTGGCGGCCGGGGCCTGGTGCTCTTTCCGGCCGGAGGCGAAGCATTGCTTTATCACGCGAAGTATCTCCTTCTATGAATCCGAGCATTACCTGCTTTCCGGAAAAGAGCTGAAAAAGCTCCCTCTCCCGCCGGACGCGGCGGTGAGCGGCATCTTTAACCGCCGGGTCGTCTTTACGCTGCGCGGGGACTGGAAACTACAGGGGAAAACCTTTAAACAGAACTCCCTGCTGTCCGTGGAACTGGACAAGGCCGGGCTTCCCGAAGAACAGGCCGATCCGGAGCTGCTCTTCGAACCCGGGCCGCGCGCTACCGTGGAAGGCGTCAGGTTTTCCAGGCAGGCCCTGCTGCTCAGCCTCCTGGATAATGTGAAAGGGAAAATACTAAAGCTCACCCCCGGGACCGGCGGCCTGAAAACCGAAGAAGTCCCCGTACCCCCGAACGGTTCCGCCTACGTCGACACCTCCGAGGAATACAGGGACGACTTCCTCTTCGCCTACCAGAATTTCCTGGTGCCGGCTTCCCTGTTCTATTCCGGGACCGGGGAGAAACCCGTGAAGCAGAACAAGCCCAAGTTCGACGCCTCCCGGTTCGAAACGGACCAGCGCGAGGCTGTCAGCGCGGACGGGACGAAGATACCGTATTTCATAGTTTATCCCAGGGGCATGAAGCCGGACGGGAAGAACCCCGCCCTGCTTTACGGCTACGGCGGCTTCGAAAGCTCGATGAACCCGTTCTACTCCGGCATCACCGGCAGGCTCTGGCTGGAGCAGGGCGGGGTTTACGCGCTCGCCAACATCCGCGGCGGCGGCGAGTTCGGCCCGGCCTGGCACAAGGCGGCCCTGCGCGAGAACCGCCAGAAGGCCTTCGACGACTTCATAGCCGTGGCCGAGGACCTGGTAAAGACAGGCGTAACCTCGCCGGCGCATCTGGGCATAGAGGGCGGCAGCAACGGCGGCCTGCTGATGGGCGCTATGTTCACGCAGAGGCCGGACCTGTTCAGGGCGGTGCTTTGCGAAGTGCCGCTGCTGGACATGCTGCGTTATACCAAACTCCCGCCCGGGGCCTCCTGGGTAGGCGAATACGGCGACCCCGATTCGGCGGAGCTGGGCCCGGTGATAGCGAAATACTCTCCGTACCAGAATATCAGGCCCGGGGTGAAATATCCCGATATTTTCTTCCTGACCTCCACCAAGGACGACCGGGTGCATCCCGGCCACGCGCGCAAGGCGGCGGCCAGGCTGATCGGTTTCGGCAACAAGGTGTATTACTACGAGAATATAGACGGCGGGCACAGCGCCGCGGCCAACAACCCCGAGACGGCCAAGCGGCTGGCGCTGGAATACGTGCTGCTTTCGAAGAAACTGAAGGATTAGCGCTTTCGCTTCAGTTCCGGGTAGGGCCGCGGCCTGCGGCGGGCGAGGGGAACGCGCGAGCCGCCCAGGAGTTCCGCCTCCAGCAGCAGGGAATCGGCGCGGCGCAGGTCCTTTTCCTGTAAATGCCCTATCAGCCGGTAATGCCGCCGGGCGTCCAGTTCCCTGCTCACGAAGAACACGTTCTTTTCCGAATAAAGCCAGTCCGGCTTCAGCGCCGCGGTCCCCAGGGGCCCGGAGAATTCGCGCAGGGTCTTTTCCCCGGCGCCGTTATAATAGAATTCGAAATAGCTGCGGGCCAGTTCGCCGAAGGAGGCGTGCACCGGCTCCCGGTAGCGCAGGCCGCAGAAATGCGACTGGGCCACCGCGCCCCAGCGGCCCTTTTCGAGAAATGGCGCTATCACGTGGTCGTCGTCGCGCGGGTTGGCGCGCAGGTCCAGCAGCAGGGAGCGGCGGCCATGGAAAAGGAAAGCGGCGGCCGCGAACATCGCGCCCTCTATGCAATGGGCCTTCCCCCGCTTCAGTACCTCCAGAGGGGAGAGGCAGGTATTGGGCTTGCCGTCGTTGTAGGAAAGCTCGTAATCCAGGAAATCCTGCACCTTGCGCGGGGTATTCAGCCTGCGCAGCACGGCCAGGCGCTCCCTGCCGAAGCGCGAAAAGGCGGGGTTCATTTACTTGTTTTTTTTTCCACGCGCCAGGGCTTGTCCTCGGCCTTGGACTCGTTCCGGGTCTTTTCCAGGTCGAGCAGGGTATTATACACTACCGTCCGCACCCGGGAGATGTCGAAAGGCTTGGTCAGGTAGCCGCTGGCCCCGCCTTTGAGTGTGAGGGCCGCGGTATCCAGGTCTTCGTTCCCGGTAAGCATCCACACTATGGTGTTAAGACCCAGTCCCTTTATCATCTCCAGCACCTTTATACCGGAGAGGCCGGGCATGGCGATGTCCAGGAAGACCAGGGAGGGCTTCTCTTTCTTGATCATTTCAAGGCCCGCCTCGCCGTCCGTAGCGGTCAGGACCTCGCAATGGCCGATGAAAGCCTGCTTGACTATCAGCAGGACGTTCTCTTCGTCGTCAATAATGAGTATTTTATGCGCCATCGTGTTTCTTTATACGGCCCGGCCTTTATTTTACAATAAGTTGCGGGGCGATATCTTCCTTAAAGCAGCGGGTTCGAGACCAGCCCGTCGGCCAGCTTGGGCTCGAACCAGGTGGACTTGGGCGGCATCACCTGGTTGTCGTCCGCCACGGAAATAAGCTCGTCCAGCGAGGTGGCGAACAGCGCGAAAGCGGCGGCCATCTCCCCGGAGTTCACGCGCTTCTCCAGCTCGCCCAGGCCGCGTATCCCCCCTACGAAATCCACGCGGTCGGATTTGCGGAGGTCCCTGATGCCCAGCACCTTGTCCAGCACCAGGTCGGACAGCACGCTGACGTCCAGGGCTTTCACGGGGTCTTCTTCTTTGGAAGGGGTTTTCACGGCCGGCTTCAGCAGGTACCACCTGCCGCCCAGGTAGAGGCCGAATTCGCGCCGCGCCGCGGGCTTGGCCCGGCCTTCTACTTCTTTCACCTCGAAGTTCTTCTTTACCGCCGCCAGGAAAGCCTCCGGCGACAGGCCGTTGAGGTCCTTCACCACGCGGTTGTAGTCCCAGATCTTCATCTCGTTCACCGGGAAAGCCGCGGCCAGGTAGACATTGTAGGGCTCGGCGCCGGTATGGGCCGCGCCGCGCTGCTCCGCCATGAATTTTTTCACGCGGCTGGCGGCGGCGGAGCGGTGGTGGCCGTCGGCGATGTAGACGGTCTTCTGTTTCTCGGAAGCGTCCGAGACGGCCTTGATGTCGGCCTCGTCGTCGATAAGCCAGAGCGTGTGGATAACGCCGCCCTGTCCCGTGGCGGAGAACAGCGGGTCCTTTTTCACGTTCTTCCCGATGACGGCGTCTATTTCCGGGACCTGCTTATAGGCGATGATGCCGGGGCCGGTCTGGGCCTTCACGTACTTTATCTGGTTGACGCGGTCGTCTTCCTTCACGGGACGGGTGAATTCGTGCTTGCGGATGCGGTTGGCGTCGTAATCGTCCACGCAGGCGCCCACCATCAGGCCGGTCTGTATATGCGTCCCCATCTGCAGGCGGTAAGCGTAGAAGCAGGGCTTCTCCTGCCTGACCAGCACGCCCGTCGCCAGCATTCTCCGGAAGTTCTCGGCCGCTTTCTTATAGACGGCCTCGGAATGCGCGTCGGCGCCGGGCGGGAGGTCTATCTCGGCCTTGGAGACGTGGAGGAAGCTGAGCGGCTTGCCTTTGGCGAGCTCGCGGGCTTCGTCCGAATCCAGCACGTCGTAGGGCGGCGCTATTATTTCCTGCGCCTTCCCCCTGGCCGGAAGTATGCCGTAGATGGGGGTGAACAAGGGCAGCTTATTCATGATGCGGCGGTTCCGGCCTAGATCTTGTCCCCGTTAACCGCGTGGGTGCGCTTGCCGTTCAGCAGATAGTCGGCTATCTGCTCGGCGGCCTGCCGGGCCACCGTCACCTGGGCGTCTTTCGTGGACGCGGCTATATGCGGCGTGCAGATCACTTTCTCCATGCCGAAGAAGATATGCTCGGTGGCGGGCTCCTTGGCGTAGACGTCGCAGGCGAAACCGGAGATCTGCCCGCTCTCGAGGCCCGCCTTGATGTCCTCTTCCACCATGATGCCGCCTCGTGCGCAGTTGATGAGGCGCACGCCTTTTTTCATCTTAGCGATGGCTTCCCTGTTGATCATGCCCTTCGTGGCCGGGTTGATGGTCACGTGGTAGGTGATGAAGTCGGACTTGGCGTACAGCTCGTCCAGGGTCACCATCTTCACGCCCAGCTCGCGGGCGCGCTCGGCGTTCATCACGGGGTCGAAGACTATGACGTCCATCTTCAGGCCGCGCGCGCGGTCGGCCACCACGGCGCCTATATTGCCGCAGCCCACCACGCCCAGCGTCTTGCCGGTTATCTCGACGCCCTCGAATTTCTTCTTCTCCCACTTGCCGGCGTGGGTGGAGGCGCTGGCCTGCGGGATATGGCGCGCGAGGGCCAGCAGCATGGCTATGGCGTGCTCGCCGGTGGAGACGGTATTGCCGAAAGGCGTGTTCATCACCAGCACTTTCTTCTCGATGCAGGCCAGCACGTCTATATTGTCCACGCCGGAGCCGGCGCGGGCCACGGCCTTCAGCTTCCCGGCGGCCTCGATGATGTCCCGGGTGAGGGTGGTGGCGGAGCGCACGATGATGGCGTCGAACTCCCCGGCGCAGGCTTTCAGTTCCTCCGGCTTCATGCCGGTCTTCACTACGGGGTTGAGGCCCCTGTCCTTCAGCACTTTCTCGCAGAGTGGATCGGCTTTGTCGGCTATCAGGACCTTGTTCATTTCACGGCCTCCCTGGAATATTCTTTGGCGACCGCCTCGTAGGCCCAGTCGAGCCACGGGGTAAGAACTTCGATGTCGGAAGTCTCCACGGTGGCGCCGCACCAGACGCGGATGCCGGCCGGGGCCTTGCCGTAGGAATTGATGTCGTAGGCCACGCCCTCTTTGTCGAGCATGGAGGTGAGCTTTTTGGCGGCCTTGGTCCTGTCCTCTTCGGACAGCTTCAGGAACCAGGGGGCCTTTATTTTGAAACAGACGGAGGTATTGGAGCGGGTCTCCTTCGACTCGGCGAGAAAGTCTATCCAGTCCGACTTCGCCACCCAGCTTTCGAAAGCGGCCAGATTGGCGTTGGAGCGGGCGATGAGCGCCTTCAGCCCGCCGATGGACTCGGCCCATTTCAGCGCGTCTATCGCGTCCTCGACGCAGAGCATGGAGGGCGTGTTGACGGTATTGTATTCCAGCTCGCCGGGCTTCAGCTTGCCCTCGGCGGCCAGGCGGAAGGTCTTGGGGAGCGGCCAGGCCACCTTCGGCTCGTTCTCCTCCATCCGCTTCACGGCTTTGGGAGAGAGGATGAGGACGCCGTGCGCGGCCTCGCCGCCTATCACCTTCTGCCAGGAGAAGGTCACCACGTCGAGCTTTTTAAAATCTATCTCCATCGCGAACACGCCGGAGGTGGCGTCGCAGATGGCAAGGCCTTCGTGGCCGGCGGGCAGCCAGTCCAGGTCAGGCACCTTCACCCCGGAGGTGGTCCCGTTCCAGGTGAAGATGATGTCGTTGGCGGGGTCGGCCTTCTTCAGGTCCGGGAGTTTGCCGTAGTCGGCCTTGTACTCGTTGACCTTAGGGAGCTTCAGGTATTTCACCGCGTCGGTGATCCAGCCCTTGCCGAAGGATTCCCAGCCGAAGATGTCCACGGGCCGGGGCCCGAGCAGGGTCCACATCGCCAGCTCTACGGCGCCGGTGTCGGAGCCGGCCACCACGCCTATGCGGTAATCGGCGGGCAGGCCCAGCACTTTCTTCATGCGGTCGGAAACTTCCTGCAGGCGGGCTTTGCCTTCCCTGGAGCGGTGCGAGCGCCCGACGAGGGCGTTCCTGAGGGCGTCCACGGTCCAGCCCGGCCTCTTGGCGCAGGGTCCGGAGGAAAAGTTGGGGCACTTGGTCCGAATTGTCGGTTTTTCCATATTATTCTCCTGAAAGCATCAGCGGCCTGATACAATCATTATAAATATATGCGCCCGGATTGGCAACCCTCCCGCGCTGAGGCGGGATAAGGTAACACACAACCGAATTCGGCAGGCAAATAAGTTATGTGTCACCTTTATTCGCCTTTATCCGGGAATTTTTATGTGGTATTATTTCCAGAAGCCGGTCGGGGCGCTCTCCGCCTCTCCTGCAGAAGGAGCGCGAAAATGCGGAAAATATTGGCCGTAGACGACGATCTTAATATACTGGAACTCTATAAATCCCTTTTTACGGAGGCAGGCTACGAAGTGCAGGTAGCCGAAGACGCGACCGGGGCCCTGACAAGATTCCATGACTTCCACCCGGACCTGCTGATACTGGACGTGGATATGCCGGCCGGGGGAGGGCAGAGCGTGCTGAAAAGAATGAGGGGGATCTTTATGAACAATATCCCGATCATCTTTTCAACAGGCAAGCCGGAAAGCGTGCAGGGGCTCGCCAACGGGAAAGACGTGTTCGTGGTAAAGAAACCCTTTCAAAGCGCCGTCTTTCTGGAGCTGGTGAGAAAAGCCCTCCCTTGACCCCGGACGCCTTTGTCCGCCCGGGTTTTTAAAAATATCTTCCATGACCACCGCCAAGCGCCCCGGGGATTACGAGATGGAATTCGGCGGCTTCGAGAAGCTGATGCCGTACAGGATCAAGAACGTCCTGCTGGTGGCCTCGCTTTACGACTCCTTCCTGCTGGCCGACGACGACCGGCTCAACGAGGCCCTCTTCGGCGCGATGCAGAACTACTCCCCCCGCTCCGCGCCCAGGATCACCCGCGTGGCCACCGCCGGGCAGGCGCTGGAGAAGCTCGGGAACGGCTCCTACGACCTGGTGATAGCCATGATCCAGGTGGGCGAGACCGACATGGCCGGGTTCTTCCGCAGCCTGAAAGCCGGGCGGCAGACGCTGCCGGTGGTGCTGCTTTCCTTCAATCTCCAGGACATCAAGGCCATCCCGGAGGCCACCCTCGCGCTCTCCGACGGGGTCTACCTCTGGAGCGGCGACACCCGCATTTTCTCGGCCATCATCAACGTCATCGAGGACGAGCGCAATTTCGAGCAGGACTCGAAGGTAGGCGTGCAGGCCGTGCTGCTGGTGGAGGACAACGTCAAATTTTATTCCTCCTATCTGCCGATCATCTATACCGAGCTGCTGAAGCAGACGCAGATAGTGATGACGGAGGAGCTGAACCCGGCGAAAAAGATCATGCGCCTGCGCGCCAGGCCGAAGGTGATCTTCTGCAGCACCTACGAGGAAGCCTGGGAGATCTACGAGAAGTACAAGACCAATCTGCTGGGCGTCATCACCGATATCGAGTACCCCATGGGCGAGGTTTCCGACCAGCAGGCCGGGCTCGCCCTGACCCGCAATATCAAGAAGGACAACCCCGACATGCCGGTCCTGCTCCAGTCCTTCAGCGCCAAGTTCTCCGACGCGGCCGGCGCGCTGGGCGCCTCCTTCATGCACAAGTCGGCGCCCGACCTCGCCAAGCAGCTGCGGGCCTTCATCCTGCGCTACTTCGGCTTCGGCGATTTCATCTTCTCGGACAAGACCGGCCTGGAGCTGGCCCGCGCCGCCGACCTCACCACCATGCTCAAGCTGCTGAAGGTGGTGCCGATAGAGTCGGTGCTTTACCACTCCGGCAGCAACCACTTCTCGAAGTGGCTGTTCGCGCGCACCGAATTCGAGATGGCCTACCACATCAGGCCCAGGAAAATTTCGGAATTCAACAACCCCGAGGAGCTGCGCAAGTACCTGATCGAGTCCATGCACCAGTTCATCTACAAGACGCAGCTGGGCACGGTGCTGAAGTTCGACCGCAAGCTCTTCGACGACACCACCCCCTTCTCCAAGATAGGCTCCGGCTCCATAGGCGGCAAGGCCAGGGGGCTCGCCTTCGTGGATTTCCTGCTGAGCAAGACCGACCTGGAGACCCGCTGGCCCGGGGTCACGGTGTCCGTGCCCAATACCGTGGTCATAGCCTCCGACGTCTACGATTTTTTCATGGAACAGAGCGGCCTGGACTCGCTGCTGAACGAGAACCAGGACAACGCCCAGACCGCCGCCCTGTTCGAGAAGGCCCGCCTGCCGGACTACGTGATGCGCGACCTGGAGGCCCTGCTGGAGAAGCTCGACGGGCCGCTCGCCGTCAGGTCCTCCTCGCTGCTGGAGGATTCCAAGACCCAGCCTTTCGCCGGGGTCTACAAGACCTACATGCTGGCCAACAACCACCCCGACCCCGCCCGCCGCCTGGACGAGCTGGCGCGGGCGGTGAAGTTCATCTACGCCTCGGTGTTCTCGCGCGAGGCGCGCGGCTACCGCAAGCTCAACCCGCTCATCATAGACGAGGAAAAGATGGCCGTGGTGATACAGCGCGTGGTGGGCAGGCCCTGGCCGGGCGGCCGCTATTACCCGGCCTTCGCCGGGGTGGTGCAGTCCTACAATTATTACCCGGTGCCGCCGCTCAGGGCGGAGGACCCGATAGCCCATATAGCGCTGGGCCTGGGCAAGACCATCGTGGAGGGCTACAACGCGCTGCGCTTCTCGCCCAGCCACCCGCAGAACCTGCACCAGTTCTGCACCATCTCCGATTTCCTGGCCAACTCGCAGAAAAAATTCATGGCGCTCAAGACCGCTCCCGCGGAAACGCCGCTGAGCTACGAGGAGGAGCCCGCGCTGGAGGCCGCCGGCATCGACGCCGCCGAAAAGGACGGCTCGCTGGAACTGGTGGGCTCGACTTACTCCCCGGAGAACGACCGCGTCTCGGACAATATCTCGGAACCGGGCCGCCGCCTGATCACTTTCGCGCCGGTGCTCAAGAACGAGGCGCTGCCGCTTTCCGAGATCCTGAACACGCTCTCGGCGCTGGGCAGGGAGGCGATGGGCTGCAATATCGAGATGGAGTTCGCCTGCGATCACGACCCGGTGTCCGGGGCGGCGTCCTTCAACATCCTGCAGATGCGGCCGATGGTCTCGCGCAGCCAGATAAAGAAAGTGTCCCTGAAGGACCTGAAGCGGGAAAGCCTGCTGCTCCTCAGCTCCCAGGCCCTGGGCAACGGCGCGCACCACGACATCACCGACCTCGTCTACGTGACACCGGAGAAATTCAACGCTCTCAGGACGCGGGAGATAGCCGAGCAGATAGGCGACCTCAACGCGCGCCTGCGCGCCGAGGGCCGCTCCTACATCATCATCGGGCCGGGCCGCTGGGGCTCCAGCGACCCGGTGCTGGGCATACCGGTGAAATGGCACCACATCTCGAATTCCAGGATAATAATAGAGGCCTGTTACGGCGACCTGGTGGCGGACCCGTCCTACGGCACCCACTTCTTCCACAACGTGACCTCGCTGGGCATCGGCTATTTCACCATAAACGAGACCGGCCCCGAGTCGTTCATCGACTGGGACCGGATCAAGGCGCTGAAGCCCGCCGAAGAGCTCTCCTACATCCGCCACCTGCGCTTCGACGCGCCGCTGGACATCCGCATAGACGGCTCCGAAGGCAAAGGCGCCGTGGCCGCCTGAACGGCTATTGCGCCCCGGGAGAAGGCCGCGCGTCTTCTTGCCCGTTAACCGGCCGGGTGCTGATGGTGAAAGGCTGCGGGGGCCCGCCCGCCGCTTTTTTCCCCGGCTCGCTGAGATATTCCAGGCCCTCTTTCGTTTCCCTGATGACCGGCAGGGGGGCTCGCCACACCTCCAGGGACAGCACGTCCCTCACGAAAGACCTGCGCCCGGCCTCTCCGGCCCTTTCCCATTCCGGGGAAAGGCCGCTGAGCGAGCTGCGCAGCAGGAAGTCGCGCAGGCCGTCGTCGAAGTTCCTCTTGATCTCGTCCACCAGCGGCGAGATGGAAAGCCGCACGCGCTTGCGGTATTCCGGCGTCGGGGCGCTCACCAGCCCGCCGCCGCCCGGAGCCGCGGCCGGGGCGGGGCGCTTTTTCTCCCTGGCTATGATCAGCCGCCAGGGATTGGTCCTTAAGCCGTAGTAGTCGAGGCGGGTATTCTCGGTTATATCCCAGTTCGTCACCGCTTTTATCCCGGAGTAGAGGAGACCCAGCCCGGGCTTGAAGGAAGCCAGGTCCGAAAAATCCCAGCGTATGGAATAATCCAGGCCCACCCTGGAGGAGTAGGCGTCCTTCGAGAAGGAAAGCATGAGCGGGCTCTGTACGCCGACGGGTACGGCCGTGGAGGCCGCCGGCTCCTGGGCCGCAAGCGGTACGCCCGCGCAAAGCGCGGCCAGCAAGAGACCGCTATAACAGCTTTTTTTCGTAACTACCCAGGTTCTTTGGAAAGCGCCACCC
>JACQPH010000097.1 GCA_016207645.1 Elusimicrobiota bacterium | reverse complement strand
GCGAGCTCTTGCCGGAGCCGTTCAGCCCCAGCACGCCGATCTTGGCGCCGTAATAATAAGAGAGGTAAATGTCCTTCAGCACGGCCTTCTTGTCGTAGATCTTGCTGACATTGACCATCGAGAAAATAACTTTCTTGTCGTCTTTTGTTTTTTCAGCCATAATATCGTCCTTTTCCTAAACCCCTACAGCTATTATCCCAAAATACCCTTAGGGGACGCTACACGATAACTCGATAACCAAAGCAAAACGGATAACTGGGATTCAGGTATAACCATCCCGACAGGCAGTTGTCGGGGTCGTCTGCTATGCTTTTAAGGTAAATACGTGCCTTTAAGGAGGACTTATGCCGCGAAAAGCGAGACTGGACATTCCGGGCTGCCTTTACCATGTAATTGCCAGGGGAAACGAAAGGCGTACGATCTTTGCCGACGATGCGGACTACCATGATTTCATGCGGCGATTGCGCCTGGCTTTAGACCTTTGCGGGGCCAAATGCCTGTCCTGGTGCTTGATGCCGAATCACTTTCATTTAGTGATCCTGCGCGGCTTACGGCCGCTTTCAGAATTGATGAGCCGTCTTATGACAGGGTATGCCGGTAACTTTAACAGGCGGCATCGGCGTTGCGGCCATTTATTCCAAAACCGGTATGCGGCCATCCTTTGCGAAGAAGACGCGTATCTGCTGGAGCTTGCAGCATATATCCACCTGAATCCCCTGCGTGCCGGACTTGTCCGCGATTATGCTGATCTAAAGACATATAAGTGGTGCGGGCATGGGGAATTGCTCGGAGTAGTACCTGCCGCGCTAGCCGACAGGAATTATACGCTTGGCTATTTTTGTCACGGCGGCGCTAATGCTCTAGCCAAGTATGAAGAATTCCTGCTTGCAAGAGCATACAAGTATAAGAAAGGCGAGCTATCCGGCGGCGGCTTGTTGCGGAGCGGCGGAAGAAAGATCAGGCGCAGCAGGGAAGAACGAGAGTTGTCGGATCCGCGGGTATTGGGAAGCTGGGATTTTGTTGAGGCTCTGTTAGCCCAGATCGAGAAAAGACCGGAACCGGGAGAAAGCCCGGCTGAAGTGCTTGCCAGGGTCTGCGAAGAAACCGGGATCACGGCTGCTGAAATACGCAGCGGCAGCCGCGCAAGACGCATAGTTGCCGCGCGCGCAAGGTATTGCTATTTAGCCAAGGAAGCCGGAGTCAACGGCGGAATTTTAGCGGAAGAACTTGGAAGAAATTCAGGGTCGATCTCTTATCTGGCAGGGAAAGGCAGGGAATTAGAGGAAAATAATCGAGTTATCGTGTAGCGTCCCCTAGCTTTAAGAGCACGTAGCCGCCGCGGCCGAAGGCGGGGGTTTTCACGGACATGGCTTTCAGCACCTGGATATCCGCGGCCCAGTAGGGCTCGTACCACTGGCGGTCCACGTCGAAGATCAGCACGCGGCGGGTCCTTTCGTCGTAGGCGCCGACCGGGGAGATATGCGCGTAGGGGCCGCCGGGAGCGCCGGTCAGCGTATCCTGAGCGAAGTGCAGCAGCATGATGTTCCGCGGGTTGCGCTCGTTCTCGGCCAGGGCCTTCCTGAAATTCTCCAGCGCCTGCGCCGACCGGCCGGAGGCCGCCGCGCTGCTCACCGAAAATTCCGCCGCCCCGTAGGCCGCCAGGGCCTCTTTGGCGGCGGCGGCCAGCTGGGCCAGCGTCAGTCCGTGCCTGCCTTCGGAACCTTCCCCGCTGACCAGCGCCTTCCAGGGCAGGCCGGAGACCTTTCCCGTCATCGCCTCTTCGGAGATGTTCTCCTCCTCGTCTTCGCGGCCGCGCCGGGTGTTGAGCAGCGCGTTCAGGGCCATCGTGACCGAGGCGGCCGAGCAGGAAGCGCTGCTCGCCTGCGGTATATAAAAGCCCGACAGGTTCCAATAGTCGTAAGCCGGGTTGCCCGGATTCCTGAAATAGGAATTATCCTCCGAGATGGGCACGGCCAGCGCGCCGGCCACAGGCGAATACTTGGGCGTTCCGGCCGCCGCGGCCGAAGGCAAAAGCAGAAGGAAGCCGAGAAGAACTTTCATTCAGTCCTGGGCCGCCGGCCGGAGCAGCGGCGCCGCCGAGGCCTTTCCGCGCCCGTCGTCCACGGCCAGGGCGGCGAAGAAGGCGGCCACCGCCACAAGCGAGGCGGCGGTGAAGACCGCTTTGTAGCCGTAAGCGGCCCACAGCAGGCCGCCGGCCGCCGGGATGCTCATGGAAAGAGCGTGGTCTATCGTGACGCCGAGGGAGACCGTCGGCGCTATATGCGCTTTTTCCTCGGCTATCCTGCTCAGGTAGGTGGTGCGCGCTATCCGCGTGGCGAACATCAGATTGTCCAGCACGTAAAGGACATAGAGCACGGGCCTGAAAGTGGAGAAGGCGAAGCCGCCGCAGATGACCAGCAGGATAAGCGCGTCGGCTATGAACATCTTTTTCTCGCCTATCCTGTCCGTCAGCGCGCCGAAGGTCTGCCTGAAGATCACGCCGCAGGCGGCCGCCGTCAGGGCCAGGGAGGCCATAAGCGCAGGGCTGGCCCCGTAGACCGTGACCAGCACCCAGGGCGCGAAGGTCAGGAAGATCTGCTTGCGCGCGCCAAAAAGGAGGTTCAGCAGGTAGAACCATTTATATTTCCACCTGAATACGAAGCGCGTGCCGCCCGGGGCCGCCTCCTCCCCGCCTTTCTCCATCCTGGCGAACAATACCGCCGAGGCGAGCGAGGCGGCCGCGGCGGCGAAAAAAGACCACCTGTAAATAGCGGGGCCGGCCAGCTTGGCCACGGCCCAGACGAAACCGGCCCCGGAGATGGCGGCGAAATTGGTCATGCCGCTTATCTGGCCCAGCCGCCGCCCATGGCCGCCCTCTTTGGAGAACCGCAGGCCCATCACGCTCTCCACCGTCATGAACAAATGGCTGCCCGCGCTCCAGAGCAGCATCCAGACCAGCATCCAGTTATAGGAAGGGGACAGGAAGCCCAGCCCGGCCACGCCGACGGCGGTGAGCAGGCTGGTGACCACCGCCCATTTGCGCACCGGCAGGGCGGCCAGCAGGCCGGTAATGAAAATAGCCAGGAAGCCGGGCAGCTCGCGCGGGAATTCCAGGAAGCCGCGCTGCTTCGCGCTGAGGCTGAAAGAATCGTTCAGGTAGTTGTTGAAGGCCGCCGAGAGCACCCCGGCGTTTATGCCCAGGAAGAAGACGCCAAGCAGGAAAGCCTTGAAAGCGGGATCGGCATTGCGCCAGCGGTTAAGCAGGTTGTTCATCCTCTACATTTTATCAAAGCTATTCTTGTGCCGTAACAGGCTGTTGCGCCGCAGACGGTCAAAACCCCGGCCAGGCCCGCTACGCCGCCGCTATCTCCCGCCTTCAGGGCCGCCCCGGCCCGGCCGGGGCGGCGTAGCTTATCCGGTAGACCGCGCCCAGCCTGTCGTCGGAGACCAGCAGGGAGCCGTCCGGCATCAGCTCCAGGTCCACGGGCCTGCCCCAGGCCGACGAGCCTCTCAGCCAGCCCTCGGCGAAGGGCTCGTAACTTACCGCCTTGTCGCCTTTGAGCCTCACAAGCGCGACCCTGTAGCCGGCCGGCTCCGTCCTGTTCCAGGAACCGTGCTCGGCTATGAAGATCTGGCCCCGGTACTCTTCGGGGAACATTTTGCCGGTGTAGAAACGCATGCCCAGCGCGGCCGAATGCGCGCCGAGCTCCTTTGCCGGTCCCATAAAGGCGGAAAGGTCCCGGCCTTTCCCGTATTTTGGGTCCCGTACGGAACCGTGAAAGTAGGGGAAACCGAAATGCAGGCCTTTTTCCGGGGCGCGGTTCAGCTCGTCGGGCGGCTCGTCGTCGCCCAGCCAGTCCCGCCCGTTGTCGGTGAACCAGAGCTCCCTGGTGCCGGGCCGCCAGTCGAAACCAACGGTGTTCCTCACGCCCCGCGCGTAGAGCTCGGGCTCGCCCCCTTCCGGCCTGAGCCTGGTGATGGAGGCGTAGATCTTCTCCTTCCGTTCGCAGACATTGCAGGGCGCCCCCACCGGCTCGTACAGCAGGCCGTCCGGCCCGAACCGGATGAATTTCCAGCCGTGGTGCCCGTCTTCCGGATAAGCCTCGCTCACCGTCACGGGAGCCGGGGGAGCGGCCAGGTCCTTTTCTATATCGTCGTACCTCAGGACGCGCCCCACTTCGGCCACGTACAGCGAGCCGCCGCGGAAAGCGACCCCGTTCGGCATCTCCAGCCCCTCGGCTATAACGAAGACCCGGTCCGGCGCCCCGTCCCCGTCCTTGTCGGGCAGGGCGTAAACTTTCCCCTTGTCCCGGGTACCGACATAAAGCGTTCCCGACGGGCTCAGGCAAAGGGAGCGCGCGCCCGGCACATTGCCGGCGTAAACCTCTATCCTGAACCCGGGCGGAAGTTTTATCCGCTCAAGCTGCGGAATACCGGGCTTGCCGGCGCAGGACTGTACCGCCAGCGCCAGCAGGAGAAAAGATAAAAGGCCCCGGGCGCCTTTCCCTGAATTATTAAGCCACGCCATAGAGGTGTCCCCGCATAAATATCTTATATCCGAACGCCTCAAGAAAGGCGCGCCTTTTTTGACCGCCTTTTAGCGGTCAGAGCAGGCATTTGGCGCCTTTTTTGGCGCAGTCTTTTTTGATGCGTTCGCAGAAATTCACCAGGGCGGTGTTGGCCGGGGCCCTTTCGCCGCCGGGGTGGGAGTCGAGGAAAAGGCCCAGTTCCCGCTCCAGGCCGGACAGTGGTACCTGGCCGGCCAGCACCGGCAGGGACAGGTTGGGAACGTCGGCGGGGCGCAGGTAAAAGTATTCGCGCGCCGCCAGCCAGGCGGCCGGCACGGCCGAGCGCCGCACCAGGGCCGCCACTTTATAATCCCAGTAGACCACGGCCCACTCATTCTTGGGCAGGTAGAAAAGATAGGCCGGCCGCCAGAACACTTCCTCCCTGCCGCCGGCCAGGCGCTGTTTTACCGGCACCAGCGGCTCGTTGAGGGCGACCAGCATCAGGTCGAATCTGTATTTCTCTATCAGGCCGCACCAGGTGCCGATAGCGGCGCGCGCCTCCGCCAGCTCGGCCCGGCGCTCCCTGAACAGGGCGCGGTCGTCCAGGAAGATCTTGTAATCAGGGGCCAGCTCCCAGCCCAGCCAGCCGCCCCAGGCCGAGTGGTTGTAAAGGCGGAGGCCGGAAAGCTCGGCCTTATTGGTTCTCAGGAACCGCGCCAGATTGTCCGAGCTGGCCCTGAAGAAGGAAGCGCTGCCGTCATGCTGCGGCCAGACATAAGCGGAGTAGAACCAGAGGCAGACCAGCAGCCAGCAGGCGGCGGCGCCCCGGGCCCTCTCACCGCGGAGGAAAGCCGGCTGGCCGCCCCAGGGCAGGGCCAAAGCGAAGGCCAGCCCGTAGAGCATGAAGAACGGCACCAGGTTGTTATGAGCGGCGGAAGCCCAGGCGAAGAAGAGCAGCGCGGCCAAATGCGGGTAGACGGCGTGCCGCCGCCGCAGCATGAACGCGGCCGCTAAAGCGGACAAGCCGGCCAGGGCCAGGAGGTAGGGCCAGTGCAGCGGGTTGCCCAGGCCGGAGGCGGCCCAGCCGGGCATGTATTCCCCGGCCCCGGCGGCGAAAAGGCCGCGGCCGGCTATGGCCTTGTAGAGCTTCCAGCCGTAAGGATTGGCCAGGGTAGCCGCCAGCCCGGCCAGGAACAGCTTCAGGTACTCCGCGCTCCGGCCGGTGCCGGCGGCCCGGCCGCCGTGGACCGCCGGCAGCCGCTCCGAGAAGAACTCCCCGGCCGCGTAAAGGCCGGCAAGCGCCAGGCCGTAAACGAAGCCGGGATGGATATTCGCCCAGACGGCGAAGAGCGGGAGCAGGGCCGGCCAGGAAAGCCGGCCGGGCCGGAAATGCCCGAGCCGCACCTGTTCGAGCCGGTACAGGGTAAAGGCGAAGAAAAGCAGGCTGAAGTTCTCCGGCCCCAGGTCGCCGCCCCCCACCAGGCCGGCGGCGAGCAGGGGCAGGGCCAGCGGCAGCAGGGCGGCGGCCCCGTAAAGCAGGGCCAGGCCGCGGAAGACCAGCAGTGCCAGGCACAGTATGGCCGCCTTCAGTACCAGCAGGGCCTTGAAACCGCCGGCCTTGTGCGCGAGGTAAAAGATGACCTGGGCGCCCCATTCCGGGTCCACCCATTCCCCGCCCGGAGAAGTCCAGGAAAGGAAATCGAAGCGCGGCGGCGAGAAATTGGCGGCGGCGTACTTCCCGGCCGACAAATGCCAGAAAATATCCGGGTTCATGACCGGCAGGAAAAAGGCCGAGGCCGAGAAGGCGAAAACCGTCCAGCCGAGGACCTTCAGGTATCTCTCTTTATTTTTCACGTTAGCAGCGGCCGCTTGAGCGTCAGCTTGTTATTATAGCGGTAGGCAAAGCGCATTAGCAAGCGCGACCGCCAAAATCAAGGCGACACACAACTAAATTGCCAATTAAGTTCTGTGTCGCCTTAAGCCGCTATTTCACAAAAAAGCCGCCATTTTGTATCATAAGGATAGTGGGCTATTCAATGAACTTTTTTCCGGGCGCCGGACCCGCGCGGGAGGCCTTGTAATGGCCGAACCCAAGGGCCGCGTCCTGGTGGTCACTTCCGGGAAGGAACTCCTGGACGAGATGTCCCCGTCCATGTCCGGGCGCGGCCTGGAGCTGGTCTGCGTGCCTACGCTGAAGTACGCCTCGGCCAGGCTCGCCGCGGGCGACTGCGCCGCCATGGTGGTGGACTTCAGCTGGATCCCCATGAGCGAGCGCGAGGCTTTCCTGAACCTGCATAAGCAGTACCCCGCCGTCCACCTGTTCACTCTCGAGTCCGTGGCCAGCACCGCCCCCACCCTCAGTTCCCCGCTGCGCCGCCTGAGCTGGCCGCTGCCGATGGGCTTCGCGGACCAGGTCCGGGTCACCGCGCGGCTGGTGGTAGTCCTGGCCGACCAGGTCCTGTACACCACCGGGGCCGTGCAGAACGCTTTCCAGCAGTCGGGCGTCCAGCCCGTGGTCCTGGAATCCAGCCTGGAGCTCCCGGACTATGTCCGCCGGCAGAACGAGGCCCGCGCCGCCGCCGCGCAGCCCAAAAAGGCCAAGAAATCCTGGTCGCTGCTGGGCGGGGACGAGGAAGAAGAGACCGCGCCCGTCCAACTCCCCGTCAACGTGGTGGTGGTGCAGTTCGCCGGCAACCTGGCGCAGGCCGACGCGCTGGACGCCAAGATCCGGGCCGCGGCCCCCGAAGCCGTCAGCTACCTGGTTTCGGGCATGGACCTGGTGCGCTACGCCATCCAGGCGCTCAAGGACGGGCATTCCGTGGCCATCCCGCGGGACCAGGCCGGCCGCATAGCCGGCATCCTGATAGAGAACAGCGAAGGCTCGGACGTCCGCCTCAAAGAGAGAGAGACCGAACGCATTCTGCTGCTCGACAATTTCAAGCCGGCGCTGACCACGCTGGGCCAGGCCCTGCAGGGCGCCGGCTACGAGGTTTCCTCCACGATGAGCGGCGAGGACGCGCTCGGGATGTGCAGGAAGGGGGCCTTCCACCTGGCCGTCATCGGCACTTCCACCACTTCGACGCAGTATTCGGGGGCCGAACTCGCCCAGAAAATGCGCGAGCGCGACCCCGACCTGCGCATCATCTTCATGGTGGACCAGTATCCGCTCAAGGCGGCGCTCCAGGGCGTCAGCCAGGTGGTGGAGCTGGGCCTGGACGACGCGCTGCTGAAGCCGGTAGAGGCTTCGCGCCTCATCTTCTCCGTGCAGAAGGCCCTGGAGGCGCGTTTCCTGAAGCTGGAGAACGAGCGCCTGCTCAAAGAGACCCAGGTGCTGAACCAGCAGCTGGCCGCGGTCAACGGCTTCCAGAAGAATTTCTTCGCCACGGTGGCCCACGACGTAAAGAGCCCGCTGACGGCCATCCTGGGCTACGCCGAAGTGCTGACCGCCAAGCTTAAGGCCATGCCCAGCGAGGGCCGGTACGCCGCGAACATCCAGACCTCCGCCAAGACCCTGAACGTGCTGATCTCGGACCTGGTGGACCTGGCCGCGATAGAATCCGGCAAACTGCGCGTGGAGATAGGCACGCTGAATTTGATGGCCGTGATCACCGACGTGTACGAGCGCGTAAGGATAGCGGCCCAGAAGCGCAACCTCAATATGAACCTGGTGGTGCCCCCCGTCTTCCCGCCGCTGGCCGGCGACGACGCCCGCGTGGGACAGGTGGTGCAGAACCTCTGCACCAACGCCATCCAGTACACCAAGGAAGGCGGCAACATCACCATCAAAGCCGAAACCTCGGCCGACCGCGTGACGGTCAGCGTGATAGACACCGGCATAGGTATTTCGAAAGAGGACCTGCCCCGCGTCTGGGAACGGTTCTTCCAGACCAAGGAAGCCCAGGGCATGCGCAAGGCCGGCTTCGGTCTGGGCCTCAAGATCGCCCGCGAGATCGTCCTCCGCCACGGCGGCGAGATGGGCATAGAGTCCGAGCTCGGCGTCGGCTCCCGCTTCTTCTTCCACGTACCGATAAAGAAATGAACCGGGGGAACGTTCCCCTGTCAGCGTCCTGAAATGCCCCGGTAACACTCTTCCTTTTCCTGTTCTGTAAGTTTGTCCAGGCTGTTCGGATATACGGTAAAATCGTAGACCGACAAGCCGCCGGGGCTGCCGACATGCCGCGTTAATTCTTCGGGGCTCATGAACTGCACGCCCTGGCCCATTTTGCAGCGCTCTTTCAGGCTTTTCTTCGCGGCGGCGGCGTCCCAATGCTGATTGCCGTAATTCGGATGGCTTATGAAAACGCCGTAGCCGCCGCTCTCCAGCGGCTTGAGCTCCAGGGAGTATTTCCCCTGGGCGTCAGTGACGGCCTGGAAGGTTTCCGCGCCTGAATTGCTGTAAAATTTAAGCGCGGCCCCCTCCGCCGGTGTCTCCTTCAGCAGGTCCAGAACGGTCCCTTCGAACCGCCACATCTCCTGCCGTGCGGCCGGGACGACCACCTCAGCGGCCGGCGAAGAGGGTTCGGCCTCCGTACGCTGGTCGTCGGCGTAAACGGTCAGCTGCGGCTGGCCGGTCCCGTCGGCCGCCGGCAAGGCCGCGGGCCTGGCGGCGGGCTTCAGGAAAAACCAGGCCGGGACGGCGGCAACTGCCAGGGCCAGTAAAATTTTCGGCAGCGTATTCTTTTTGCCGCCGGCGGGTTCCGGCCGGCCGGCCGGGGACGGCTCAGCCGGCGGCGGCGCCTTGCGCGCGCTCAATTTACCGAAGATCACCTGGCACTTCGCGCATTCGGCCGCGCCGTCGGCGTTCTCATGGCCGCAGTTGGGACATTTCATTCCCCGCTCCTTAAGGGCTCGTTAAAAAATAACTGACACGATCTGAGGGCCATTTATTTCTCAACGAACCCTACCCCTCACAAAACAAAACCGGCGCGGGCGGCCGCGCCGGTTCGGAAGTCCGCCCGGTTACTTCCAGGAGGAAGCGCCTTCGAACAGAGGCGCGACGCGGGACCAGGCGCCGGCGCGGGCTATTTCGCCCACGGGGACCTCGTCCTTGGCTGTCCTGTAGGCGATGGTGCTCAGGCCGAAGTTGACGGAATTGTCCAGTTGGGAATAGGCGATGCGGAAGTAGCCCTGCTCGCCCCAGCCGAGGTCCCAGCTGTTCTTCACCGAGAAATATTTCTCGGCGTCGTTGTAGCCTACCAGCAGCACGGCGTGCCCGCCCAGCCGCTTGCCGGTGGTGTAGGAATAGATGCCGGTCTTGTAGTGCATGAAGTCCTCGTAGACCATGAAGGCTATCGGCAGCGGTCCGTATTTCACCAGGGCCGTCTTGATGGCGTTCAGGTTCTGCGACACGGAGCCCCAGGCGCCTATTTTCACGGCGCCGGCCTGCCAGCCGGGGGCGGCCGAAGAGCAGGAGCCGTTGGTTGCGGTGTAGGGATAGACCGATTCTTCCGGCAGGCCGGTGCGCTGCAGGTAGCCGGCCGAAAGGCGGCCGCCGCTGCAGGAACCCGCGCCGCTGCAGGACAGCATCACCTGTTCGGACAGGTCCAGGTCCCTGCCGGGGGTATTATTTTTAAGAAGGGTATAGGATTCCAGGCCGCCGGTCATGGAGAAGGCCCAGCAGGAGCCGCATTTCTTCTGGTTCTTGGGGCCGGTCACGAAATTCCCGTTGGCGTCGCGCCAGTCCAGGGCCGGCGGCAGCCCGGCGGCGGTCACCAGCTCGATGGGCTCGGCCTCGACGGGCTCGAAATTCAGGCCGACGAAATATTTCCAGTCCTCCTGGGCGTTGGAAACCGAGGTTTCCCCCGCCGTCCACTTCGCGCCCGCCTTCTCTATGGCTTCCTGCACTTCCTTGATCTGCTGCTTCGTGTCGCCGGTAAGGGTCTGCTGGCTGAAGGCCGGGGCGGCGGCCAAAAGGACCGCGGCTGTAAGGGCTAAATTAAAGGCTTTTTTCATTCTTCCTCCCGACTCCCGGCTTATCTGCCCAAATTCTACCGCTTGAAGTCCGGCTTGTCAAGAAAAATTGACCAATGTCAATCGGCCGGGCGCAGGACCAGGAGCGGGAGTTCGGGGTCGGCGAAAAGGCGCATAGGCGGGCCCCAGGCCCCGGCCGAACAGGAAAAAAGCGTTTTTCATGCGCCCAGTTCTTTCGCGGCCTGCCGCTTCTTCTCCGGCGGCAGGAAGGAGCCGGCGACGGCGCAGCCGAGGGTATAGCGCAGATCTTCGAAGGAGAGCCCCATTTTCTCGACGGCCAGGGCGTATTCCTTATTTAAATGCGTGTCCAGGATCTCGGGATCGTCGGCGCCTATGGAGCATTTCACGCCGGCCTTTATGAATTTCTTCAGCGGATGCGCCTCGATGGAGGGCACGGCGCGGGTGAGGTAATTGCTCCAGGGATTGGTCTCCACGGTGATACCGGAATTCTTTATCAGCTCCAGGGTGCGGCCGGAGGCGTCGTCGGCCGCTTTCACGCCATGGCCTATGCGCCGCGGCCCGAGCGCCTTTATGGTCTCCGCCACCTGGGAGTAATTCCCTTCCTCCCCGGAATGCACCGTAAGCGGCATGCCCGCCGCGTGCAGTTTCTTCACCGCTTCCTTATAAAGCGAGGAGGGATTATCGGCCTCGTTGTCCGCCAGGTCGAAGCCGATGACCGTCCTTTTATTCTTCACGGCGAAATCCATGGTCCTTTCCGCCGAATCCAGGCCGTAATTGCGCGAGGCGATAACGATGAGCCCGCAGACCATATTGCTGTTCTTTTCGAATTTCACCGCGGCGGCATTTATGATGTCGTGAGCCTTCTGCCAGTCCAGGCCGGCCTTCCTGAACATGAAGTCCGGGCTGTAGCGCAGCTCCAGCAGGCGGATATTCTCTTTCTTATACGCGTCTTCCAGGGCCTCGCCGGTTATGCGCTCCACGGCTTCATAGGAGGCGAAGGAAGCCTGGGCCAGGTCGAACCTGCCCAGCACTTCGGCCAGCGAAGCGCCGGGAGCGCGCAGCTTGTAGACCAGGTCCAGGCCGGCCGGGTCGAAGGTGGGGAGCTTTAGATCATGTTTCCGCGCCAGGTCCAGGACGGTGCCGGTACGCACGCAGCCCTCTATGTGGCGGTGCAGCTCCGCCTTGGGCAGGGCGCGTATTCTTTCTTCCGCCGTCATAGGCTATTTCTTTTCGGTGTAGGTGATGGCTATCCTGGCGGTCAGCCTGTTGCCGGAAGCTTTGGCTTTATACGGCCTGGTCCCGGCGTTAATGTAGGCCGCGAAGGCCTTGACCGTGTCCAGCGCCGTCTGGCCGGGCTTCAGCGCCAGCATGATGTTCCAGCCGGCCACGTGGTTCACGGTGCCGTCGGGGCGCATGAAGCGGAAGATGGAGAGCCACAGGTTCAAGGTGCCGTCTATGCCGCCGCCGTCCCTGCCGGTGGCGACGCCCGTCACTTCCGCCACGCCGGGCTTGCCGCCTACCGTCACCTTGCCGGCTTCCACGGAGACTCCCTGCGTTTTATCGTAGGACGAAGCGGTCAGCTCCGCGCCCTTGGCAAGCTCCACTACCGGATCATAACCGCCGGTCTTCTTTTTCATATGCCCCCCCAGATCCGTCCGCGCTTATTTTACATGCAGCGCTTTCACATATTTGTCGTAGCGGGCGCGGATCTCGCCCTTGGAAAGCCCGCCCACGCGCTTCACGCTGAAATCCTCCACGCTGAAGGAGGACATCACCGTCCCGTAGGACATGGCGCGGCGGATCACGTTGAAATTCTTCCAGTCGGGCGCGGCGGCGAGATACCCCATGAAACCGCCGGCGAAAGTGTCGCCCGCCCCGGTAGGGTCCACTACCTTCTCTATCGGGTGGGCGGGGACGGAGAGGACGTTGTCCTTGAAGAACAGCATGGCGCCGGCGTCGCCGCGCTTGACGATAATGCCCTTCGGGCCCATCTTCATGATCAGCCGGGCCGCCTTTATCAAGTTGTATTCCCCGGTGAGCTGGCGGCATTCCTCCTCGTTGACGAAGAGCATGTCCACCCTCCCGAGCAGCTTCAGCAGCGAGGGCTTCTTGAGCGAGATCCAGTAATTCATCGTGTCGCAGGCCACCAGCCGGGGCTTGCCCATCTGGTCCAGCACCTTGCGCTGCAGGTCCGGGTCTATATTGGCCAGGAAGAGCACGCCGCAGCGGGCGTGGTCGCCGTCGAGCTTGGGCTTGAAATGCTGGAAGACGTTGAGCTCGGTGGCTATGGTCTCGGCGTTCTTGTAGTCCCGGTCATAGCGGCCCACCCAGTGAAAGGTCTTGCCCGGCATGACCTCTATGCCCTTCTGGCAGATATTGCGGCGCTTCAAAAAGCGGCGGAAAGGGGCGGGGAAATCCTCGCCTACCACGCCTACCATCTGTACCGGGGAGAACTGCGAGGCCGAGAGCGAGAAATGGACGGCCGAGCCGCCGAGGGCGCGTTTGGTGCTGCCGTGTATCGTCTGTACCGAGTCGAGCGCGACGGAACCGACCACAAGGATAGTGTTTTTCATAGTATGCGACGCTCCTGGAAAGATCGCCGGCCCGGCAGCGGGCCTATTTGCCTATAATATCAAAATTCCGGGCTTCCGGCCCTGCCTTAAGTCAATTTAATGGAATATAATGTTATCATGCCTAAAACGATACTGGTCACCGCTTTCGAGCCTTTCGGCGGGCGGAAAAGGAACCCGGCGCTGGAGGTGATGGCGGGGTTAAAGCCCGCCGCCTTCCCGGGCTGCCGCCTCTATCGGGAAAAACTCCCTGTCAGCGGCAGGGCCGCGGGCCCGGCCCTGCGGGAACTGCTTTCGAAGGTAAAACCGGATCTCCTCGTCTCGCTGGGCCTGGCCGCCGGCGAGGCCGGCCTGCGCGTGGAGCGCTTCGGCCTGAACATACTGGATTACGGCATAAAGGATAATAAAGGCTGGTTGCCGGAAGGCAGGAAAATAAAGGCGGACGGCCCGGCCGCTTATTTCGTGAACACCGACCCAATAAAGCTGGCCGCGGCGGCGCGGAAGACCGGCATACCGGCCCATGTCAGCAACCATGCCGGAGCCTATGTCTGCAATACCCTGATATACGAAGCCATGCACGCCATAACTACGGGCGGCTTCGGAACGAAATTCGCCTTCCTGCACCTGCCCCTCACCACCGAAATGGCCCAGGAAGAAAAGGCCGGCCGCGCCAGCCCTTCGCTGCCCCTGCCTGCTTTGGTCAAAGCCGTTGAGGCCGCTATAAAGGCGGTAAAATAGTTGTCCCTGTTATCAGCCGGAGGACTATAAATGAAATGCCCTAATTGCGGAGAGGAAACGCCACAGGCGGCGGAAAACTGCCCCAAATGCCATGTGATCTTCAGCAAACTGCATGAGCGTTCGATGAGGAAGGCCCTGGAGGCGCATGCGGAGCTGAGGAAAGAGCCGGCCGGGGACGCCTCCTCGCCGATGTTCAGGCTGTTCGTGATGTTCCTGGTAACCGCCGCCATTTATTTCTATCTGCAGCATTCTCATAAGCCGCCGGCCGCCGCCGCGCAGCGGCCGGGGCAGGAAGCGCGGCCGGCCGCCGCGATAAAGAACCCCTGGAAATTAGAGGGCCATGTGGCGGACATGCTGCGCGGCAAGCCCGTAAGCGGCGTGAAGGTGGTTTTCTCCGCTCCCGGTCCGGAGGAGCGCTTCTCCGCGGAAACGGATTTCCGCGGCTATTATTCCCTGGACCTGAAACCGCTGGCCGAAGGCGGCTACGCGGTGGAACTGGACCATCCGGATTACGGGGACCGCTGGTGGGACGCGAAGTACCTGAAACTGAACAAGAAGCGGCGCTACGAGCTGTCGAACCAGCAGCAGCCCCCGGACGAATCGGGCAGGCGCGCCGGCAAGGCGGGAACCACGCTGAAATACGATTTCCTCATCTTCCCGAAAGAGCTCGCCAAAGAGGAAAAACGGGAACTGCTGGGCGAGGACTAGGAGCCGGCCGGGAAAGGCCGCTTTCAGCCGCGCCGCCGGGCTCCGTCAGCGGAGCAGGGGGCGCAGGGCTTTGAGGTCGGAGACGAAAGCCTGGTCTTTCTTCAGGCTCTGGTAGAGCGTGTCGGCCAGGATCTTGCCGGCCTCCACGTCGGTGGGATGGTGCACGCCGGCCAGGACGCGGTTGAGCGCCACTTCTTCGGCGCGGGCCAGGAATTCGGCGCGGCGGGCCGGGACCAGGTCGGAAAGTATCAGGGCGAAAAGCCTGGCCATGGCCGAATGGCCGCTGGGATAAGCGAAACCTTTCACCGGCGGGATGCAGGGCTTCAGCCGCGGGTCGCGCAGGAAAGGCCGGTCGCGCTTATAGACGTCCTTCAGATATTTATGCGCCTCGATGGAATCCTCGCCGGCGCTCTTGAAGAAAGCCGCCGCCCGGGCCGGGGTCGGGCTGTCGAAAGGGCTCAGCTCGCCGAAAAAAACCTCGTAGCTATGGCTCATCTCGGTCTTCGCCCTGGCGCACTGCGCGCCGGTGCGCCTGGCCTGCCAGTCGAATAAGACCTTAAGATCCTGTTTATCCTGCGCCGAACCGTCGGCGGGAGCCGCGGGCACGGCCCGCAGGTCCAGCTCGTTCAGGTCCAGGTAGCCGGAAGCTCCGGAACGGTACTCCGCCGCCGCGGCGACCGGCGCGGGCGCCGGCGGCAGTGCCGCGCCCCGGGAGCCCGTCGCGAGTTCCTCGAAAACCCCGGCGGACCCGAAGCCCGGCAGCAGGGCGGCTAAAGCGAAAGCTGAAATGAAACGGCGATAGAGTTTAGGCATTAGTATATTTTAATACCGATTAGAGGGGGCGCAAAAGGGCAAAAAGGCCCAGAAAGGCCCCGGCATTAGGACCAGGCCGCTCAGACCGCGGCTTTTTCTTTTACGGCGGGATTTGCGGGGCCGCGGCCCAGGGCTTCCAGGGTTTCGCGCACTATCAGGTCGGACCATTCCTTGCGCAGCTCCGTGCTGGGCGGCGGCAAAGTGCGGTGCTCTATCTTCAGGTCGGTAAGCAGGGCGTTGAGGCGGCCGTAGATGTCGGCCTGGAATTCCACGCTCTCGGCGTCGCGTATGCCGTCGTCCGTCATTTCGGCCCCGAACATGGGCAGCTTGTAGATGACGTCGTAAGGGAATTTTTCGGTGTAGCCCTGCAGGAAATCGCGGATGAACTGGTTGACGCCGCAGCGGCGCTCCAGGTATGCCAGGTTGTCGAACACGCTGCGGTCGCACACCACCACCTGGTAGCCGCGCAGGATCCCGCGCAGCTCCTCGGTGATATGCTGCATCATGATGTAGAGCTGCGCCGGCAGCGTGGTGGTCTCGTTTATCGGTATGCCCTGCTCGAAGGCGGCGGCGGCTATCTCGGAGAAGACCTTCACCTTCAGCCCGCGCTTTTTCAGCTCGGCCGCCACCTCGTAACAGAGGGTGGTCTTGCCGGTGCCGTGCGTGGAAATAAGCGAGATCTTGTAGGGCCGCTTTTTTGGTGAGGACATTTGAACTCCATGAAATTTGGCGTGATAACCGCGATACCTCTATACTACACTTTTTTTCGCGGCTCGGTAAGTGTCCCTCAGCCCATGCCTCGCAGGCCAAAGGGCCCAAAAAGCGCGGGGCACTATTACGGAATTCAGCCGGACCTTGGGCCCATACGCGCTTACTCCTAATTCGGGATAATAATACTGAGGCGCAGACAGCGCCTTTATTCTCCTTACGGATAAGGACAGAACGATGAAAAAAACACTCTTCGCCGCCGTCATACTCGGGCTCTCCGGCGGAGCCTACGCGGAAAACTTCAGCGCCCTCTCCGTCGGCGCCCCGGCCCTGAAGCTCCGGGCCGAAGCCCGGCCCCTCTCCATAACCCCGGAACTTTCGGAGCTCTTCTCCGCCGCCGAAAAAGCGGACTCCAAGTGGTACGGCGCCGACTCCCGCCAGGCCCGCATGCAGTTCAGCTCCTACATGCTCTATAAGGTGCCCGCCTCGTACACCGGAGCGGTCAGCCAGATACTTTCCAATTCCACCCAGCGCCGGCTCATCTCCGAGCTGGTGGACCTCCAGCTCCAGCATATGTACGGCGCCTTCACCATGCACCCCGGCTTCACCGAGGCCCCCGGCATCCCCTCCGGCGACTACAAGGTGACCCTGCTCGGCGCCGAGAAGGCCGACGGCAGCTACGCCAAGATCTCCTATTCCTACGACGATATAGTGGTGTTCTCCAAGAACCTCTTCCAGGGCGGCGGCGCCGCCCGCATCGACTTCGTCCTCCCCAAGGACCCGGTGACCGTCTACAGCAAGGGCTTCCCCTCCGGCTCCTCCGGCAAGAACTACTGCACCGACGACCACTATAACAGCGAAGGCGATTTCTGGTACTTCTGGAACCCCTACCAGGCCGGCTGCCCCCTGAACGGCAGGGACCTGGTGGGCGTCACCACCGACCTGCGCCCGATGAACGTCACCCGCGGCACCTACCCCGAATACGCCAAGCTCTACGGCGAGAACGGCAACGGCGACGTTTTACAGGTGACCTACCTGGTGGGCGTGGACGAGAATTTCAAGAACGGGGACCTGGGGAAACGGACCTACCTGCAGGCTTTCGCGGGCCTCAAGAAGGCCGGCTTCCAGGTGACGGTGGACGAACCCCGCCGCAAGCGCCTCTCCTTCCGCTTCGGCGAGAAGCGCGCCTCCATAGAGATGCGCCTGATGGACCCCAATTCCTCCGAGTTCGCGCAGGAAGCCGTGCGCGGCATGAAGAGCTCGGACATCTTCCTCTACGACGGCCATTCCGGCCTGGGCGGCTACCTGAGCCCCGAGCGCCTGGCCCAGGACACCGGCCGCCCGCTCGACCTGCCGAAGAACAAGTACCAGATCTTCGTCTTCCAGGGCTGCTCCACCTACGCCTACTATAACAGCGCCTATTTCAAGCTGAAGCGCTCCGGCTCCGACCCCAAGGGCACCAAGAACCTGGACATCATCACCACCGGCATCGGCGCCGATTTCTCCGTCGGGGCCGACGTGGACGTGGCCTTCCTGACCAGCGTGGCGGCCGGCCAGCGGCCTTCCTGGCAGACCATCATCGACCGGGTGCACGCCGCCGAAGGGCACGCCTCCGCGCTCTCCCACGTGAACGGCGACGAGGACAATCCCCGCAACCCCAACTGAGCCTCCAAGGCGAAAGACCGGCCGGGCCCAAAAGCCCGGCCGTTTTTTTGCGTCCGCCTAAAGGCGCGGCCGGGGAAATCATATAATTGCTCTATGCGCAAGCTGATAAGCTATCTGCTGCTGACGGCCGCCCTGGCCGGGGCTGTTTACCAGTGGCATACGAAGAAAGACCAGCTCCGCGCCGCTTTCAGCGTAGCCCGGACCCGGCTCTTTCCGTGTTCCTCCCCCGTCACCTATTCGATAGGAAAGATAGACCCCGGCTACCCCGTCTCCCCGGAGGAACTGGCCGCCGCCCTGAAGGAAGCGGAAACGGCCTGGGAGAACCAGGCGCGCAGGAACCTCTTCGAATTCAGGCGGGAGAACGGCGACGTGGCCGTCAACCTGGTCTACGACAAGCGCCAGGCCTCGCTGGACAGATTGAAGTCGCTGGGCATCAGTACCGACCATACCCTGGATTCCTACAAAACGCTGAAAGCCCGGTTCGACCAGCTCTCGGCCCGGGTGGACAGAGAGGAGGCCGATTTCAAAGGCATAATGTACCGCTACAAGCAGAGGGAAGCCGCCTACAACGCGGAAATAAGGCGGCTGAACGAGCGCGGCACGGCCACAAGAACCGAAGCAAGCCGCGCCGATACCGCCAGGAGAAAGCTTTCCATGCAGTTCGACGGCATAAAGATGATAGAGAAGGCCCTGAACGCCGACGTGGATACCCTCAACGCCCTCGGCACCACGCTCAACCAGCTCATAGTGCAGCTGAACATCAACGTGGCGCAGTACAACCGCGCCGGCTCGGCCATAGGCAGGTTCGAGGAAGGCCTGTACAGGGTCAACAACGGCCGGCAGAGCATAGAACTCTACAAATACACGGACCGCGAGCAACTGGTGAGCCTGCTGGCGCATGAATTGGGCCATGCCCTGGGCCTGGACCATGTCCCCGGCGCCGACAGCCTGATGTACCCCGTGAATAAAGGCGGCAAGCCGCGATTATCCGGCCAGGACATAGCGGAACTGAACCGCGCTTGCAGGATCAACTGACCGCCGCACTGCCGGCCATGGCTGCGCCAAGTTAGTCATATAGTAATCAGCGTCCCCACTCCGTCACAGAACGTTTTCCCTTGAAATTGCCGGCGCCGGTGAGGCCTTCCACGTGGGCATTGTAGCGGGTCTGCACCGGCTTGTCACCGCCCAGGCCTGAAGGGGAGACCGCATTAGACACGAAGCCCTCGCCTACCGGGAAAGCCGTCACCAGATAGGCGCGCCTGATGGCAGAATCGTATACGGAATAGACCAGCAGGTGGGAATTCCCCCCGGCCTTCTTCAGGAAAGGGACGAAGTCGGTGCGCAGGGCCACCTTGCGGCCGCCGGGCAGGGCCGCTTCCTCGGTAAGGCGCAGCCGCCTGGCGGAGGAATAATTCCGCAGGGACGGAGCGCAGAAAGGCTTCGCCTTCTCCAGCAGGGCGGAAGCGGAGGCGTCGTCCTTCAGGGCTATGCCGCCGGCCAGGCAGGTGAGATTGGCCAGCAGAGTCCCCTCGGCCGGGGCCGGGCCGGCGCTGCCGCGCTGCAGGCCCAGGCCTTCCTCTATATCGGGCCGCACCCAGCGCGCCCGCTTGAAGCCGAACCTGGTAGGCAGCAGGCTGAACAGGTAGCCGTAAGTGTGCTCCATACCGGCATGCGCGATCTTCCCGCGCGGCTTGGCCAGGCCGAGGCGCCCGGAGAGGAAATCCAGTATGCCGGGATGCACTATGGTCCCCTTGGCCAGCTCGTCGTAATTTATGCTCTCCCCCCAGAGCGCCAGCGCCGCCGTATTGGAGAGGTCGGCCCTGAACTGCTCCGGCAGGCCCGGCGCATAGGCCGCCAGCACCGGCGCCAGCTCCTCTTTCCTGTCGGCCTTTTCGGCCAGCAGGCGCGCCGCCCCGGCCCAGGGGCAGTCCTCGGCCCCCTCGGCCGCCGCGGCGCCCGGCTGGGCCGGCTGCGGGCAGACGAAGACCGAAACGGCTTTCTCCGCGGCCTTAACCGCCGCGGCCGGCTCTTCGGCGCCTGAACCCTGCGCCGCTATCAAAATTCCCGCTAAAGCGATAATGGATCTTTTCATTTCAGAGCTCCGTTATTATTTTCTTTCGCGAGGACTTTTTCGCTTATTTCCTGGTCAGCGCTTCGTAGGCCGCCTGTATCTCCTTGAACCTTTCATGCGCTATGGCCTTGAACTCTTCGCCCAGGTGGCTGACCTTGTCCGGATGATATTTATTGGCCAGCTCCCGGTAGGCGCTCTTGATCTCTTCGGCCGAGGCGTCCCGCGATACGCCTAAAACCTCGCGCGGCTCCCTGGCCCGCACCCGGCCGCTGTCCGGGGACTTGATCTTTTCCCCGCCTCCGCCGTCTTCCCCGACGCCCGGCTCTTTCCGCACGGCGGGCCGGTAGATGAAACGCCAGTACAAATAACCCACTACCAGCATATCGTCTATAAGCCCGAAACGCCCGAGACCCCGCTCCGGCACCAGGTCGATCGGGCTCAGGAGATAAATAATGGCGATAACGTAAGCCCAGATTTTCATGAGATCAGATCTTAATTTTCAGTACCCGGCTCAACACCGGTATATCGGCGCTGCAAAGATCGTATTTCGGCAGCTCGGCGGGCGCGGCCCACTCTATGCGGTCATGGTCGTTCAGCTTGAACTCCCCGGAGAGATGTTCGACCCTGTAAGCAAGCAATTCTATAGGCAGGTGCTTGTACTCGAACTTGCTCGAACAGATAAAAGCGCCTATCTTCGTGTCCACTCCGAACTCTTCCCTCAGCTCCCGCCGCAGGCAGGCCTCCGGGGTCTCCCCCGGCTCCAGCTTGCCCCCCGGAAATTCCCACTTGCCCGCGAGGGCGTCCCCCGGCTTGCGCCGGGCCAGCAGCACCTTCCCGTCCTTCACCAGCACCGCGGCCGTGACCTGCTTCATAGTTGTTCTCTAATTTTAACAAATAGTGCCCCGCACAGCCCCGTGTTCACGGGCGCGCAAGTTATTGCATAATGACCGGGGGGACAAAAACATGAAAGTAAAGCTCACGGTAAAAGCTATGGACTGCGGCGGCTGTATAGACGAGGTAGAGGAGGCCGTCGGGAAACTGCTCGGCGTCAGTTCCGCCATAGTAAATCCGAAAACCTCCGAAATTTCGCTCGAATTCGACGAAAGCAAAGTCTCGCTTTCGGATATCCGCGAGACCATAGAAAAAACCGGCTTCGAAACAATATAAGCCGCGCCCGGGCCCCCATCGGATCCGACAGGGTTGGCCGTTTTCGGAACGGCCTGCCCGTTAAACACCCACGCGGGAGCGGAGCCCGGGTTCCTGGCAGTGTACCGGCCCGGGAACCCGCCAGGGTTTTTTCCGCACCGGGCACGCAAACGGTCTGTTTCCCGCTCCGTGTCCGCAAGGAACTTACGGATAATATAGAAAGTCGCATTGGCGCCGAGGACGTCCATTATTTCTCGGTCCAGCTGGCCAAGTGAAGCAGCAGCAGCGTAAGCTCCTGTTCGAATATGTCCTCGCCTATGTCATTTTCAGTCATGGGAGCCCCCCGCCAATCTGTTTTTTGTTTTCATACTTCCTCAATACAATATGCGAAGGGAGATAGCGGCTCCTACTATATATATACGAAGCCGGGCGCCAAAACTGCCGCGGCAAAACACTAAGTTATTGTTTTATAAGGATATTTTCTATTTTTCATCAAGGAAACAACCTCCCGACGATTGTTGCGACACTGTCGCAAGGATCCGCTCCCCGCAGGCGCTCCCATCTTGAGGTCACAAATTGTGACCTCAAGATTCGGCCGTAAAGCCGATTTTCTTTGCCGGCTCATCAGGCGTTGAGATCAGGCTTTTGATAGCGTCGAAAACTACTTTGAACTGGTAGTCGTATTTTTTCTCCATCGCCTCCAGCTTGCGGCGCAGGTCAGCATGGGTATTTAGCAGTTCCCGGAGTTTTGTGAAGGTGCGCATTATCTGGATATTTACTTCTATCGCGCGGCGGCTTTTTAAAACGCTTGAAAGCATGGCGACACCGTTCTCGGTAAAAGCACGGGGCCGCTTCCGTAAGCCCATCTTATGGGGATTGGATATCACAATCTGTGATATCCAATTTTTAACCTCTGTATGGGTTAGCTGAAACATAAAGTCCGACGGAAAATTGTCCAGATTACGGGCGACAGCCTGGTTAAGTGCCCCGGTTGTGACCCCATAGAGCACGGCTAAGTCCCTATCCAGCATCACCTTATGGCCGCGCACAATTATTATTTTTGATTTTAGAATTTCCTGCGGAATGATCTCTTTAGACATAATCCCCCCTTGTCCACAAATAGCATAGCAGACGAACCCGACAACGGTCTGTCGGGTTCAGGGTAAGTATTTTTAGCTGTTAGACTGCGATTCAAGGTGCCAAATTGGCACCTTGCTAATTCTTGCACCACTGGTGCAAGTTTTAGCCGCCTACGCGGTTTGCCGCGAGCAGTTCGGCCGGCATGGGGTCCTCTAACTGCCAAACCATGGAGATTGGGCGCTCGCCCGAATAACTGAAAGCCGCCTCCAGCGCGCCGGTGTTGTAGCGGCCGGCCTGCCGGAAACGGTCGTCCTCAACGCTTACCGGGTCCGCCGCGCCGAAGTACCGGAACGGGCAAAGCAGCTTTTCGTCCAGGGCTTCGGGCAGCCTGAGCTCGGCCGCTATGCGGTGCTCGAAATACGGGAGGATGCTTTCGCCGTCCATGCGCTCGAGCGTGGCCGGCATTAGGCAGCAGCCTGCTGCCTAATTCTCTCACCATTGGTGAGAGTTTTTATTTTTAGTTGCCCTTCGGCGGCAATGTGTCCAGTTCTCGTCGCAGTTCGGCGCGTAATTTTTCTTCGCTTGGCAGACAGGTCTTATAACGGCTAGCAAAGATGCGCTCATTCTTCTCGTCCAAAACATACTTAACAACGGTGTCATTCTTTTCAGTACAGAGCATCATACCTGTAGTGGGATTATCCCCCGGGCCGACAACCTCGCGGTCGTAATAATTCACATACATGAGCATCTGCCCCAAGTCGCCGTGGGTCAATTTGCCGACCTTCAGCTCGATTATCACGTAACACTTCAGCTTGATGTGATAAAAAACGAGGTCCGGATAAAAATGGTCTCCGTCCAGCGTCAGGCGTTTCTGGCGACCCACAAAAGCAAATCCTTCACCCAGTTCAAGCAAGAAAGCCTGCAGCCTGCCTATTAACGCCCGCTCCAGGTCAGTCTCGTTATACCGCTCCGATTCCGGCAGGTCTGCAAACTCCAGCACAACGGGCTCTTTTAGAATATCGATAGGCCGCTGGATTATTTGTCCGCGCTTCGCCAGGTCCAGAACACCTTTTTTGTCCCTGCTAAGCGCTAACCGTTCATAGAGCTGACTGTTTATTTGCCGCTCCAGTTCGCGCACAGCCCAACTGTTGTTTTTAGCTTCTATCTCGTAGAAGGCCCGCCTTTGCACATTGTCGACCTTAAGAAGACATCTGTACATTGACCAGGAAATATTTGGATGTAAAACTCCGGGCCCCCAGTCCCCGCCGGCTATAGGAACTGCCGCCAATGACGATTTCCGAGACACTGTCTCGGAAATTGAAAACCCGTCTGCTTTTCGGGCCGCCGCGGCAGGAATCAGCTTAGGATATTCCCTATAAAACCAGCGGAAGGCCTCAAGATTGTCCACCGAATATCCGGTGCCGTATGCTGAAGTTAAGCGGCCGGAAACTGCGGTCAGGATCTTGGCGCCGTACTGCGCCTTTACCTGCCCTCTCTGATTCTCCTCTACTATCGCACGCCCTATCAGCCAGTTTGATATTACATGGGCTGTATTTACAGAGCGCGCAACGCCCGCCCGTGCGGACTCTATTATGCCGCTGATTTTATTATACAACGCGGAAATATTTTTAGCAGCCATAATCCCCCCTTGCCTTATAAATAGCATAGCAGACCAACGCGACAACCGTCTGTCGGGTTGCGTTGGGAGATTTTGAGTACAGCGTACTCAAAATTTAGGTTGCTGGCTGTTTTTGTCGAGGAAAGCCAGATTGTGGGTACAGTGTACCCACAATTACGTTCCGGTCTATTTCTTGCACCGTTGGTGCAAGTTTTACTTTGAGGATTCTCGCACAGGTTGTGCGAGAATTACTGCCTATGCGTTTCCGGCTTCCTTCCCGCACTCGGCGCTGTATTGCTTCAGCTGGGCTATGGCCAGCAGGGCGTCGTCCTGGGAGAGTTCCCTGAAATCGTTCTTGATGAAGACCGGCACGGCCTGCTCGTTAAGGACCCACGCGGGGGCGTCCTTGGGATTCCTGGTGGTGTACCAGCCCAGGAACACCACGACCGGTTTTACATCGAACCGTTTCCCCGTCCTGATCTCAAGGATCGCCTGTACCGATCTCGCGCCGGCCACGGCCTCGATCAGCGGGTCCTTGTCCGGCGCATGGCCGTCAACCAGTATCCTGCGGCCGTCATAATATATCCGGTGATCCGGCCCGGCCGGCTTTTTCCAATACTTGGTCTCAATGCTGAATACGCCGGTGGGCCCCACAACCACGTGGTCAATATTGAAAGTCCTCTCCCCGTCCTTACAGACCAGGTCGTGAATGACCTGATATTTGTGCGGCATCAACTGCTCTTCCAGGAACTTACCGAGGATCTGCTCGCCAACAAGACCCAACCACAATGCGCCGGATAGACCAGGCACTGGCGATCAAGGCGATCAGCGTGATCATCCAAGGCTTTATCAGATTAGGCCAAAACTGCTGTGTCCATGCGAGAGCCACAACCGGCGCAAGCATGAATGGCACCACTAGCTCCGAGGTCTGGTCCTCGGCAATATCCCGGATCTGCTCTGACAGGGATTGCCCGGGATAGCGCGTTCTGGGGTCTTTTAATGGGCTATGCATATTTGCGGGTATCTATAGTAATCAGCGTCCCATATCGCGCGTAATGCTTTGCGCGCTATCTGTTTCGCTAACAACTGCGTATACCTCAAAGGTCTTGTAATCTTCGTCAAAGAGCCCGGCGCGGTCCTCTCCGGCTTCATTTAAATCCTCCGGGCTCATGCCCACCCAATCATCGTCATCCCCGTATTCCTTGCACATAATATCGAAAGGGAGGTCATAGCCGTGCTCTCGCATGAGGCGGGCGGCTTCCTCTGGCGTAAGTCTCCAGCCGAAGTTAGTTCCCTGGCGGGAAGTCTCAAAACTGCCAGCCTTTCTGGCTTTATCTATGAAGCAGTGGACACTCTTTTTCATGGCATGCATTCCCTCTTGGCGGCACATTTGCCATCAATTTTGCATGTTAGACAAATCCCTAATTCCAATTTGCTTTAAATGCTCATATGTCTCATCTAAAATGGCGAGCTTGGGCACGAAGATTATCATTCCGTCTCTACCGCGTGTTAATAAGACGCGATAGGAGTTAACACGAAGCTGCAATGGATTTACAACATGGCTGCCGGCCTGAAACTTTCTGGCGAGATGGTCGGACCATTTTCCATCCTTTCGAATAAAATCGCCGCCCCAGCAGACAATAGCGAAGTCGAGCTCCAAGCCCTGCGCCTGGAATTCAGTCGCGGGTTTCATCAGGTGCCGGCAAGAATGCTCATTCTCTTCACCCTCGGAGAACCAGGGGCCACGCGCCGTGGGTTTTCCTTTTGATGGGCGACAAACAGGAGCCTCGGCCGCCTAACTTAAATGCAGGAAGCCCGGCGGGATCTTTGAAGCCGGGATAAGAACTCTTTTCGATGAAGCGGGAGCGTCGCCTGTTTTGTAGTCGGCCTCATTGAGACGATCTCATGCCATTCGTGATCGTCCTCGGTCGGATACTCAAACCCCTGGGCCTTAAACTTATGTTGAAGGTCCGGAAGCCCGGCCTGTGATGGAATGAAGTATTCCCCGTCAATTAGCAAAGGCTGAATGTCTTTTAATGATATGGCTCCCTCCAATACAACATTGCCGTGCTGTTTGTAATTAGAGGCATCGCGATATAAGTATTCCAGCAATGTGTTCATGGTTATCCCCCAGCCAGAACCAGATATTTCCCCCGCGGTTCTTTTGCGGTCGACGCTCCGCCGCCAAACCCCTCTTCAAGCAGTAGCGAGACCTGGGCCGGCGATGGCAGTTCTCCCTTTAAATTATCCGGCACCGTTTTAAAGACTTTGTAGGTCGAAACGCCTATAGGTTTTTTGGATTCCCGCAGCGAGTATTCAACGATCATTCTTTTCTTGCTCTTGCAGATAACTATCCCGATCGATGGGTTCTCCTCTGGAGTTTTAACAAGTGAATCCAGCGCGGCCAGGTAAAACTGCATCTTGCCGATGTGCTCCGGCATGAACTCGCCCACTTTAAGCTCCACCGCCACAAGGCATTTTAGATGCCTATGGTAGAGGAGTATGTCGATGAAGTATTCCTGACCGTCCACCTCAAGCCGGTACTGGCTGCCGGCGAAAGTGAAAACCCCACCCATTTCGGTCAGGAACCTGTTCACTTTTGAAATCAGAGCGCGCTCAAGCTCTTTTTCGCTGTGTTCCTCGCTCAGTTCCATCAGATCAAAGGTGTATTCGTCCTTTATGGCCAGTTTGGCCTGACTGCGGACGCTTTCGGACACTGTAGTATCGAAGTTAGTTTGGTTAGCCAGATATTTCCTGAAAGTCTGCGCTTCAACGTTAAGAACCAGCACGTCTTTTGTCCAGCCGAATTTACGCGTCATCCGAATGTAAAATTCCCGCTCTTGGTCGTCCGAGCATTTTGACATAACTATCAAATGCTTCGACCAGCTAATTTCTCCAACCAATGGTTGGAGTTTTGGTTTGCCGTTATAAGCATTATAGAATTGGCGCATATACCACAGGTTCTGCGAAGAAAATCCTTTGACTCCGGGGAATTCCGCCCGAAGGTCTAATGAAAGTTTTTCTACCACGGATTTCCCCCATGTAGCGCCCTTTTGGCGTTCTGTAATCATCTTGCCAATATCCCAGTTCATTTTTATCAGCTCTGTATTTACAACTTTCAGCGCCGCGTATTGCGCCGCTCGTATACGTTGCTTGATATCCGCAAGCAACGTGCCGTAACCAGGAACAATTTCTTTAGACATAAGCCCTCCCTGCGATACAAATAGCATAGCAGACGAACCCGACAACGGCGTGTCGGGTTGGAAATGTCTATTTTTAGGAAAATCCGCATTTCTGTCACCATTGGTGACAGTTTTGTATTTCTCGCACCAATGGTGCGAGTTTTATGTTCGGGACGAACATTTCTCCAACCAATGGTTGGAGTTTTGGTATTTCGGCTAATTCTTGCACCACTGGTGCAAGTTTTAGCCGCCGACGCGGTTTGCTTCGAGGAGTTCGGCGGGCATGGGGTGTTCCAGCTGCCAGACTATGGAGATTGGGCGTTCGCCGGTGTAACTGACCTGCGAACCGTGGCCGAGGAACTGGAACGGGGCCGTGAGCGGGCCGTTGTTGCGGTTCAACCGGACGAACAGGTAGATGGAATAGCCGCGCTCGGCGTGGTGCACCAGGTTTTGGCCGGTCACGCAGGCCTGCGTGATGCCGCTTTGGGACTCCCAGTGCAGGCGGGTCAGATTTATGGGGTAGTCCTTGTACAAGGTAGTGGCCGAGAAATCCTTATCGCTCTTGTTCAGGGTTATACGCAGGGCGTAGGCTTTCTGCTCCGGGAAATGCAGCACGCCCACGCCTTTCTGGGTGGACTCGTTAAAAGTGTCGCGGCCGAAGGCGGCCTGGATCTCGTTGTTGGT
>JACQPH010000093.1 GCA_016207645.1 Elusimicrobiota bacterium | reverse complement strand
GCAAAAAGGAGGCTGGCACCTTTTTCGGGGCCCCCTTTCCGCAACGGGTGCTCAGGGGCCTGCCACGGTCGCCCCCTCCAGTGTTGCCCCTCCAGTATGCTGAATAGTTGCAAATATAATAGAATATGTCCGTGCCGGAGAGTCCCGCAAATCTTAACATTTTTCAAGGCGCGCCGGCCTCGTTCCGGGACGCCCTGCCGCTTTTTTCCGGCGCGGCCGGCGCGGCGCTGCCGGTGCAGCAGGAGGCGGCGGGCCCGGCGCAGCTCTACACTATAGCCCCGGCGCAGGAGGGCGGACAGCCCGCCCTGCCCGCTTTCACCTGCGAGGAGCTGCTGAACCCGCCCTTTATCAGGAAGAGCCTGGCGGAGACGGCGGCCCTCTTTTTCCACGCCCCGGCCCACGAGGTCTTCGTCTTCAACCCGCGCCACCCGCTCTCCCGCTTCGAGACCTCCCCTCTTAAAGCCTCCCGCCTGGACATTTCCCTGCTCGCGGGGTTCCTGAAGCTGGCGGGGAAGAACCTGCAGGGCGACCCCGCCGGACTGGCCGCCGGGGAGTTCGCCCTCGGGAACCTGCACTCCGCGCATTACCTCTACGACGCGGCGGCGGCGCGCAGCCCGGCTTCGCGCGCGCGCTTCAAGCTGGGCACCGTGCTCGTGGAGCTGGGCCTGCTGCAGGAAGCTTACGATTCCCTCAAGAACGACACCGACCCCGAAGCCCTGCTCTGCCTGGCGGTGATACACCGGAAGACCGGCAACACCGCCCTGGCGAGAAAGGCCCTTTCCGCCCTTGGCCAGAGCGCGCAGTTGGAAGAGCGCAGGGTGATGGAGACCGCCTGGCTGGACCTGGAGGAAGGAAAGGAGGAGGAGGCCGAGAAGGCCTTCCAGCGCCTCACCTCCACCGCTTTCGACAAAGTGGAGGCGCTTTCCGGCCTTGGCGCGGCCATGGCCAGGACCGCTTTCAGGACCAAGGACAGGAGCAGGCTCTCGGCGGCGGCGGCGGCGCTCAGGTCCGCGCTCTCGATGCCTGCGCCGTCCTCGGCGCACGTTTTTTTCCAGCTCGGGAACCTTTATTTCCGCTCCGGCGACGCGGCCCAGGCCGAAGCCTGCTACAGGCGCTCCGCCGCCCTGGCCCCGTCGGTGCAGTCGCTGGCCAACCTGGCGCTTACCCTTATCAAGACGGGCAAGCCGGAAGAAGCGGCCGCCGTCACCTCGCAGATAGCCCTTACCGACCTAGCCTCCGCCAGACGCCTCGCGGCGGGGTTCCCCGGGGAAAGCCTGGCTTCCCTGTTCCAGGCGCAGCCCCGGGCCGGGCTGCCGGAACAGGGACCGCGCCCCGCCGCCTCCGCCCCGGCCCTCCGCCCCGAACCTGCTCCCGCCCCGGCCCCGCAGCCGGCGCCCGCGCCGCTCCCCGGGCCGGAACCGGGCCCCGCGGCCCCCGCGCCGGCGGAGCAGGCTCCCTCCTCTCTGGACGCCGCGGGCGGAGGCTACAAGTTCATCAACCCTTCCGCCGCCCCGCGGGCCCCGGCGGCGGAGGCGACCCCCCTTGCCCCGGCGCAGCCCAAACCCTCGATCTCCGGCAGGCAGCCTAAGGCCGCCGCCCCCGCGCCGGCGCCGAGCGTGCGGATAGAAACGGTGCGCGACGTCATGGCTTCGGCCTCTCAGCCTACCGAGGAGGAAAGCCGCAAGGACGATTTCATCTCGCGCGCCTTCAAACTGGCCTCCTCGCTGGAGGACGAGCTCGGCCGTAAGATCTACTACAACCTGGACGGCCTGAACGAGGTGGAGCGGAAGCTCCGGGTCAAGTTCATAAAGGGCGCTTCCAATCCCCAGGGCAACCTGGAAGCCGTCAGGGATTCCGCGGCCTTCCTGTGCTATTTCCTCCAGGAAAGGTTCAAGGGCCGCCTGATCAAGATGGAGGATTTCGACCCCTGGGGCTGGCCGATGATCTTCGAACTGCCCGGACTCAAGGTGACCACTTACCCCGTGCAGCGCGTCTGGCGGCTGCTCTGGGAAGAGGCCGTGCCGGAGCCCGGCTGGCTTACGAAATATTCGCACTGGATAGCGGACAGGCTCAAGGAGACCTCCCCGCCCCCCTGCGGCGCCGCGGCGGCGCGCGCCAAGGTCATGAGCCACGAGGAAAGACTGGTCGACGCGCGGACCGAACATAAGCGCATGCTGGTGCTGATCTCCTCCCTGAGCGAGACCTCCGGCGTAGAACTGGGCCGCACCGGGCTGCTCAGGCTGGAAACGGCCATAAAGGCCAAGTTCAGGCCCGATATCCCCCCCACGGCGGACGGCTGGAAACTGCTGCGCTGCTACGGGCATCTGCTGGCGGCCATCCTGGCCAAGGACTTCAAGGCCGCCTGGTACAACGTGGACGGGGAGGACGGCGGCTGGTCCATGCAGCTGCCCTGGAGGACTTTCGTCTTCCCGCTCGGCAAGATCTACAAGACGGCTTCGCTCCGGGACGACCTGGACGCCTATTACGAGGTCATCCTGCAGGACAAGCTGCGGTACCGGGCCGGGCCCAAAGAAGGCTAGGGCCTGGGCCTTTTGACCCTGCCGGGACCGGCACGCTTCAGCGATAATAAATATAGAGCTATCCTATGAACAGGAGCCGCTAATGATCTTATCCTTCCTCTGCTACTCCCTGCTGCTGACCCCGGCTTTCGCCGCCCCGGCTATAGACTCCCTTTCCTCCCGGGCCGGCCCCGCCGCGGCCGTCGCCGCCCCGGAAGCCGCCCCCGCCCCGCTCAGGGAATGGACGGTGATGATCTATCTGAACGGCAAGAGCAATATCGAGCCGTTCGCGCTCGGGGACTTGAACCGCCTCGAGACCGTCGGCTCCAGCGAAAAAGTGGCCATAGTGGCCGAGATCGGGCGCTCGAAGGGGCTGGACAACGACACCACGGCCGACGGGGACTGGAACGGGGTGCGCCGCTATTACGTGACGAAGGACCAGGACAAGGAGCATCTCGCCTCCACGCTCCTCGCGGACCTGGGCAGCCCCGACATGGGCGACTGGAAGGAAGCCGCCGCTTTCCTTAAGTGGGCCAGGACCGCGTACCCCGCGAAAAAATATTTATTCATCATCTGGGACCACGGCTGGGGCTGGCTGGACCCCGTGAAGCCCGGGGCCAATCTGCTGGACGACTACAAATCCATCTCGCACGACTTCGTTACCGGCAACTACATCGCCACGCGCCAGCTGGGAAAGATCTTCAGGGAAGCGGGCAAGGTGGACATGTACGTGTCGATGGCCTGCTTCATGCAGATGGCCGAGGTGGCCTACGAGATAAAGGACGGCGCGGACGTGATAGTGGGCGCCGAGGAAGTCATACAGCTCCCCGGCCTGAACTGGGAGGATTTCCTGACGCAGCTCGAAGCGGACCCCGCCGCCTCCCCCGAGACCGCCGGCATCTACATGGTGGACACTTTCAAGGAGATGTATTCCCGCCCGGAGATGCAGCAGCTGCTCGCGGACGGCGGCTACGGCACCCAGCTCTCGGCGCTGCGCGGCGCGAAGCTGCGGGACCTGGCGAAAAAGATCAAGGACTGGCACACCCTCGCGACGGCCGCCGGCGACAGGGCCGCGCTGGCCAGGGCCAAGGCCGGCGTGGTGCGCTTCGAGATAGGCGACCCGGCGACCGACCCGGACAAGCGCATCGCGTTCTACGGCGACCTGCATCATTTCGTGGAGCTGGCCGCGCTCAACGCGGACAACTCTCTCCCCGGGGCGGCGGAAGCGCTGGCCGCCGGCGAGAGGCTGAACAGGTTCATAACCTCCGACCTGGTGATCAGGAACGCCGCGGTAGGCAGGGACCGCACCGGCAAGGAGTTCTCCGCCGTGAAAGGCCTGGCCGTCGACATCCCGGGCAAGCCCGGCGCGCTGATAGAATATTACCCGACCTATTCGAAGCTCTTCTTCGCGCAGGACAGCGGCTGGGAGACCTTCATGAAGTACCTGGACGGCGTAGAGAACAGATAACCGGAGCGACTATGCTGAAATCCGACGCCTGGATACGGGAAATGTGCCGCAAGAGGAAGATGATCGCCCCCTTCGTGGAGGGGCTCGTCGCAAAAGGGAAGGTCTCCTACGGCCTCTCCTCCTACGGCTACGACATACGGGTGGCCGACGAATACAAGGTCTTCACCGACGTGCACAACTGCCTGGTGGACCCCAAGGACTTCGACGACAGGTCCTTCGTGGACATCAAGGCCCCGTGCTGCATCGTGCCGGCGCATTCCTTCGCGCTGTCGCGCTCGGTGGAGTATTTCAGGATACCGCGCGGCGTCATCGGCCTCTGCATCGGCAAGAGCACCTACGCCCGCTGCGGCATAGTGGTGAACATCACCCCGCTGGAGCCGGAATGGGAAGGGCATCTGACCCTGGAAATTTCCAACACCACGCCGCTGCCGGCGAAGATCTACTCCAACGAGGGCATAGCCCAGCTGGTCTTCCTGGGGGCCGACCGGGAATGCGAGACCTCCTACAAGGACAGGAAGGGCAAATACCAGGCCCAGCGCGGCGTCACCCTGCCGCGCATACTGAGACCCGGATGAACGGGTACCGGGCGGCGAGAACACTCTTCGCGGCGGGCGGCCTCCTGGCCGCCTCGCTGTTCTTCCGCGGGGCCGCCGGCGCCGGGGAAGCGCTGGACCGGGCCCGCGGGGCGGCCGCGCAGGGCTCCGAGGCCGGGGCTTTCGACCTGGCGATGGAAGGGCTGAAAAAAGAGCCCGCCGACACGGAACTTTTCCTCTGCGCCGTGGAGCTGCTGCCGGAGAACTCGCCGGAACGGGCGAAGACCCTCGCCGCCGCCGCCTGGGAGATGCTGCGCGCGATGAAGGAGGACTACGCCTGGTACCTGGGCGCCTGCAAAGCCCTGCGGCTATCCGGGCGGTCCGCGGAAGCGCTTTCCAACTGCAAAAAAGCCCTCGAGCTGGACCCCACCGTCTACCCCGTCTACCGCGAGCTGGGGCTCACCTACGCCGCCGCCGGCAATCCGCGCAAGGCGGCGGAAACCCTGGCGCAGGGGGTAGAGATCTCTTCCTCCAGCTACCAGGCTCACTACTACCTGGCTAAAGTGCTGGAAAAGCGCGGGGACTCGAGCCGGGCCGCGGCTTCCTATTCCAGCGGCCTGGCCCTGGCCAGGCGCGCCTCCGGGCCGGAAGCGGACTACTACGGGGCCCTGATAAAGGCCGGCCAGAAGCGGACCGGGGCGGAGCTTACCGGGGCCGGGAAGAAAAAGCCCAAAGCGAAAACCCCCGCGCCGCCCCCGCCCGGGAACAAGCAGCTGGCGGCCGCCTGCCTCGCCAGGTTCCGCGAGGAGTTCCTCAAGGACAATCTCGGCACGGCGCTGGCGGCCAGCGACGGCTGCCTGAAGTTCGCGCCGGCCGACCCCCTGCTGGCCGCCGAGCGGGCGCCGCTGCTGGTGCGGCTCGGCAAGTACGAAGAGGGCGTAAAAGAATACGAGAGGGCCGCCTCGCTCTACGGCGGGAAGGACCCGGCCGCCGCTTTATGCAGGATCAAGGCGGCCGAGACCTGGATAAAGCTCGGGAAGAGCGACAAGGCGCTGGCCCAGTACAGGCTGGCCCTGAAGTCCGACCCGAAGGATATGAACGCCCTCCGGGGCCTGGCCGCCGCGCAGGAGGCCCGTTCGGACTCCAGCGGCGCCCTGGAAACCTACGAGACGATGCTGAAGCTGGAGCCCGCCAATGAAAAGGCGCGCATAAGGAGGGAGGAGCTCCGGTCGGGGACGCTTACCGGCGCGCAGATGCTGGAGGAACTGAAGCTGCGCCGGGCCGCGGACCTGAAAAAGACGGACCCGCTGCCGGAGGACCTCAGGCTGTTCAAGGCCATAAAAGCCGCTGAAATAAGCGGCGCCGTGGAGTATCTCAAGAAGCGGGCCCCCGTTTTCAGGAGCCTGGTAGTGGAGCGCAAGGCGGCGGACGGCACGAAACTGCTGCTGACAGGCGAGGGCTACAAAGCCTACGTCTTCCACGCCACGCGCGAGGCCGTGAAGTTCTTCGAGGGACAGGGCATAGCGCTGAGGGAGATCTTCACCCTGCGCACGCTCTCGGGAGCGCCCGTTTTCGACCAGGGCGGCAAGCTCACCGCCGACGGGGAGGAGCTCTGGAGGAAGTCGGCGCCGGGAACAAAGTCCTGGCTGCTGGTCTACGAGCCGGTACCGGCCAGCCCCGAGGCGGTAAAGGCCGAAAAAGAGATAGAGGCGGCGAAAAAGAACGGCTACGCGGAGATCTACGAGCCTGAATATCTCTGGCTGCTGCGGGCTACCGAATGCCCCGAGGACGTCATGCAGGACCCCCCCATCAAGCTCCTGATACTCAACGACGGGACCAGGCGCCGCTATCTGCTGTGCTGGGTAGAGACCGGGACCTGCATGAACAACGTGAACAACAAGCTCCCTTCCTATATAGAGAGCTACCGCGGCGGCAATACCGAGCTCTCCGACTCGAAGACCTCCACGGCCTTCTTCGGCACCGGCGGGGCGAAAAAGATCCATTTCTGCGAAAAAGGCAGGATCTGGAGCGGGGAGTTGTGAAACCCGGCGGGTCTTCTTCTTTGTAACTGCTCAGGTAGTGGAGGGTTGGCCGGGGTTTTGTTTCGCGAACCCCTTGCGGAAGGGGGGCCCCGCTTCGGGGGGAAACCGACGCAAGGGTTTCCCTCTTCGGGGT
>JACQPH010000087.1 GCA_016207645.1 Elusimicrobiota bacterium | reverse complement strand
GCGCCAGGCCGAGGCCCCAGCCTTCCACCTGGCCGGTGAAGGAGGCTTCCACCTGGTAGAAGCGGTGGAAGATGTTCTCGAGTTCCTCGCCGGGTATGCCGGGGCCGTTGTCGCCCACCGAGATCAGGGAGTAGCCGTCCCGCGCCTGGGTGGAAAGTATGACCAGCTTATCTTTGCCCTGGTTGAACTTCACGGCATTGTCTATCAGCGCCTTCACCGCGGCGGCGAGCACCTTGCGGTCCGCCTTTATCTTCACCGCCTCCGGGGTGGCGGTCTTTATGGCGAGGCCGGCCGCTCCCTTGCGCCGGGCCTTGGCGTCCTCGGCTATCTCCTCCAGGAAATCGGTGGCGTCGAACTCTATCTTTTCCAGGGAGGCGGCGTCCAGGCTGTCTATGGTGACGAAATCCAGCAGGCTTTCCACCAGGCCGTTCAGTTTCTGCCCCTGGCCGAAGATGGTAGCCGACGACTTCTGCACCATTTCGGGGAGGTTCTTGGTGACGGCTTCGTCCTTGAGGATCTGCGCGTAGCCGTTGATGCTGGCCAGCGGGGTCTTGAACTTGTGCGAGATCAGCGACAGAAAGTTGCGGGCCATGCGCTCTTCCAGGCGCTGGGCCGTGACGTCGGACAGGATCCAGAGCCGGCCTTCCACCACCTCGTTGCCGTCCTTGTCCTCCCTGAAAAGCTTTATGGCCGAGCCGTCCAGGTAGAAGCGCTTGGGTTTCTCCCGGTAAAGCTCGAAGCGGGAGATCGGCTCGGTCCCGCCCAGTATCGTCTCCATGCCGGGCTTGACCTCGAAGTTCTGGAAGGCGTCCCGGATATGCTCGAACTTGTACTTCTCGTGCTCCAGGTAGGTCTTGGCCGAGCTGTTTATTATGATTATCGCGCCGTTGACGTCGGTGAGGATGGCGCCTTCCTTGATGCGCTTGAAAACTATCTCCATCTTGCGCTTCTCTTCCTTGACGGTGGAGAAGAGCCGGGAGTTCTCTATGGCGATGGCGGCCTGGCTGGAGAAGGCCTCGAAATTGTTCTTGTCTATCTCGGAGAAGTCGCCCTCTATCCGGTTGATGGCCTGCACCACGCCTATCACCTTGCCCTTGATGATCATCGGGCAGGTCAGCAGGGACTTCGTGGTGAAGCCGCTCTTGGAGTCCGCCTTCTTGGAATGGCGCGGGTCGGCGGCGGTGTCGTTGATTATTATCGAGCGGCCTTCCTTGGCGCAGGTGCCGGCCACGCCCTCGCCCAGCTTGAAGCGCATCTTCTGCACGTCCTCGGGCAGGCCGAGCGCGACGTCGAAATAAAGCTCCTGGGCCTTTTCGTCCAGCAGGTAAAGCGAGGCGCGCTCCGCCCCTACCACGCGCGAGGCCAGGCGCATGATGGTGGTGAGCAGTTCGGAGATATCGAGTTTTGAGGAAAGCAGCCGGGAGACCATCACCAGCATTTCCAGGCTTTCCTGCGACTGAGTTACCATTTATTCCCGTCCTAAAAAAATATCTGCAAAAGCAGCCTGTAGTAGCTCTTCCAGGCGGAACTTTCCTGTTTATAGGCGTTGTACGCCGCGTCCAGGGAGCTCGTCTCGTTCAGGCCGAGCTTCATCCCGGTGACCACCGAATTCGCGCGGTCCGCGCCCCTGAAGGATATTTTACTATATCCCAGGTAAAGATGGCTGTCATATTCCGGCTTCATGCTGCGCGCCAGCTGCGCGGTCAGCGCCCATTCCGGCAGGGCCGTAAGCTGGCGGAAGGCGCCCAGGTAGGCCAGTTCCGACTGGTCCAGCACGGGGCGCACCAGCGCGGGATTGGAGACGCCGGAGGGCCTGGTGAAGCCGGCGGCGGTGGCCTGGAAGAAGAACTGCCCGTAGAAGGATTTTTCCACCTGCGCCTCGAAAGCCGACTGCGAAAAGCTTTTGCGCTCAAGGACGCCGCCGTCGTTAATAAAGGCTTTCTGCCTGGCCCAGGCTCCCGAAAGAGCGAGGTGCAAGTAGCTGTCCTCGACGCCCTCTCCCAGCGAGGCCAGCAGGTAAAGCCTGCCGCCCGAAGCGCCGGAGCGGGTGAGCGGCGAGACGGGGTAGAGAAAAGGCTTCAGGGAGATGAAATAGGAGGGGCCCGAATACATCAGCGGCGCGCGGAAGGAGTAGATCCTGTCGCCGTAGCCGGCGCTGTCCTTGTAGAACGAGACGTTCAGCCCGGAGGTGAAGGCGGCCGAGTGCTTCCTGAACACGGAGAGGGAGTTTCTGCTGAGGCCGTTGGAGCCGGAGGCGAAGTCGTTCTCGGCCCACCAGGCGGCGGAGGCCGGCGTCAGGGCAAGGGCGGCCAGGGCCGCGGCGAGGAGCAGGCGCTTCATCGTGTATATTATATATTAAAACTTCCCGCAATCAACGGCGCGAAAATAAAAAACCCCCCGGGGAAACACCCGGAGGGCTTTTTCCGAAAGTTGCCGTTTACTGTATGGTCACCACTATCTCGCGGGTGAACAGGAAGAAGTATTGCAGTACGTCGTAAAGATCGCAGTTCACCAGGTTCACGTCCACCGGGCTGCGGTTCATATAGCCGCCCATATGGCCGTTGACCTTGTTGTAGACCAGCTCCACCGGGGCGCGGTTGGCGTAGCCTTTCACGGTGACCAGGGTCTGATCGGCATAGCCTTCGCCCATGTTGAACTCCAGTTTCAGCGGGGCGCGGTTCGAATAGCCTTCCAGGAGGCCGTTCTTCCAGTTGACGGTGTATTTCACCGGGCTGTGGTTGGCGCCGCCTTCGACGGTGACCTCCTCGGTGCTCCAGGCGAATTTCAGGTCCACCGGGGAGTGGTTCGCCCCGCCTTTTATGGTCTTTTCCTCGTGGTTTATCCTGATGTCCACGGGGGAGTGGTTCATCCCGCCGGTGATGGTCCAGTCGAGCTTGTTGATCTTTACGTCCACGGGGCTGTGGTTCATGCCGCCTTTGATCGTTCCCGTCTTAACCGCGTAGGCGGATTTGGTCCCTGAGCCGAAAAGCTGTTCGTACACTTTCCGGCCTACCCTGACCTCGGTGATGTAATAGTAGCGCGCCAGGCCCACGGCCCGGTCCGCGGCGTCCTGCCCCGCGACGTCGGCTACGACCCTGAAGCCGTCCTGTCCCTGGTAGGGCCGCACCTTGAAGCCGGCCAGGTAAAGTTCCCTGGTCACCGCGTAGGCGTCCTGGCCGGGTTCGACCAGGCCGACGAGGGTATCGTTCATGTCCGGCTGCGCGGTGTTCACTTTTATCTTGCGCAGGGTCTGCCACTGGTTGTTCTTGGCCGTCTGAGGGCCAGAGGCCTTTGATACGGCACTAGCAATAGCTTCGGGGACTTCGGGAGAGGGTATCTCAATAGAGGGGAGGGAGAGCCCGGCATTGCCGAGTACCAGGCTTTCGCCGGCCGAGGCCGGAAATACGCCGAAAACCGAGATGACCGCCGCTGCCGCAAATGATATTTTCTTCATGCAATGCCTCCTGCGAACTTGATGCTTATATTATGCCGGAAAAACGGCGCTCCCGTATAAGGCCCAGGGCCCAGCGGCGCGGGATTTTTAGACCCTTGCCTTATTGGGCCTTTAGGAACCTTGACAGGTCAACGGTCTCCGCTATGTTGCCGGCGTGACGCCGGAGCCGGGGACTTTGGTCATCCGCCGGCCGCTTTTTTTGTTAGAATTTCGTTGTGAAAAGGATACTGCTGGCCAATTTCGCGGAATGCCCCGAGAACCTGCATTTCGAAAGGGCTTTCGTCCGCGCCGCCGGGAAGAATAAAGAACTTTCGCTGGACATAGTCCACGATTTCGATTACCACTACGATTTTCTGGGCGCCCTGCCGCCGCCGGGGGGGAAGCGTTTCAAATACTCGGGGCTGGAAGCGCTGAAGCGCGCCGCCGCGGGGCCCCGCGGCCTTATCGTGCTGCTGGATTTCCCGAAGCGCGCCCGCTGCGCGCCGGCTTTCCTGTGGCTGGCGCGGGAGGCGGCGGCCGCGAAAAAAGTTTTCATAGCCAACCACCTTATCCCGATGCCGGGGCATAATTTCACCGCGGACCTGGCCCGGCGGCTGAAGGCTCTGGCGGGGGTGGGCCAGGGCTTTATGCTGGAGTTCGACGATCTCGGGCTATGGTCCGGGGTCGGTCTCGAGGAGCCGCGCCTGCTCAAGCGCGGCTACGCGGCGGACTGCGAATACTACCGCCCGCAGCGCGGCGCCGTCGGGGACTATATTTTTTCGGCCGGCTCGGCGGGCCGGGAGTTCAAGGCGCTGGCCGCCGGGGTCGGGAATACGGGGCTGGGGCTTAAAATTTTCAGCGACTCCAAGCCCGCTAAATTACCGCGCGGCGTGGAATTCCTGCAGCTGGCCAAGAACCTGCATAACCTCAGGAGCGCCGCGGCGGGCGCCCGCGCGGTGGTTATCCCGGTGCGTGACGGCCACATAAACGAGGCCGCCGGCAATTCTATAGCCTTCCTGAGCATGGCCCTGGGCCGCCCGGTGCTGACGAAGCGCACCCCCTACATGGAGCGCTTTATCGCCGACGGAGTGAACGGCTTCTTCTACGACGCGCTCAATGCTGATTCCATAGCGCGCGGCCTGGCCCGCATCACCGCCCTCACCCCCGCGGCCCTCAAAAAACTAGCCGCCGCCGCCCGCCTCGCCATCCTCCAAAAGGCGAACTTGGACCGCTTCACCGCCGCCTTCCTCAAACGTTTCGCTAAGGTGTAGGGGGTGCCACGCCCCCCCGACTTCGCATCTCGCGGCTCTGCTCCAAATTTGTTAGAATTTCTGTGCAATACCACAATTTCAACGGGCGTAACGCGCGAAGGACACCATCGATGGACCAGATCCTTATCTTGGACTTTGGCAGCCAGTACACCCAGCTTATCGCCCGCCGGCTCCGCAGCTTGCGGGTTTATTGCGAAATACTCCCGTTCAGCGCCCCGGTGGAGGACATGCTCTCCCGGTCCCCAAGGGGCATAATACTTTCCGGCGGGCCCTCCAGCGTCTACGACAAAGCCGCGCCCAGGCCCGACCCCGCCGTGTTCAGCCTCGGCGTGCCCGTGCTCGGCATCTGCTACGGCATGCAGCTCATGGCCCGCGAATACGGCGGCACCGTCAGCAAAGCCCGCCGGCGCGAATACGGCCTCGGCAAAATAAAACTACATAAAGGCTCCAAACTCCTCGCCGGCCTGCCCGGCGCCCTCAACGTCTGGATGAGCCACGGCGACGAAGTGAAGAAGGTCCCGCCCGGCTTCAGGGTCACGGCCGCCGCCTCCGGAGAAGGGATCTCCGCCATGGAGGATCCCTCGCTGAACCTTTACGCCCTCCAGTTCCATCCCGAAGTCCACCATACCGAGCGCGGCACGAAGATGCTCGAGAACTTCGCGCGCGGTATCTGCGGCTATAAAGAGCGCTGGACCCCGTCCTCCTTCCTTTCCGAAAGCATAGCCGGAATAAAGAAGCAGGCCGGCGGCAAGACCGTCATCTGCGGCCTTTCAGGCGGCGTGGATTCCTCCGTGGCCGCCGTGCTGGCGCATAAGGCCATCGGGAACAAGCTCAAGTGCATCTTCGTGGACACCGGCCTGCTGCGCCACGGCGACCGCGACAGGATGAAAGAGGTCTTTCACGACAAATTCGGCTACAGCGTCAGGATAGTGGACGCCTCGAAGCTCTTCCTCGGCCGGCTCAAAGGCGTCACCTCGCCCGAGAAAAAGCGTAAAATAATCGGGCACACCTTCATAGAAGTCTTCGACAAAGAGGCTAAAAAAGTCCGGGACGCCGCTTTCCTGCTCCAGGGCACACTTTACCCCGACGTGATAGAGTCGGTTTCCGTGAAAGGGCCGTCCGCCGTGATAAAGAGCCACCACAACGTGGGCGGCCTGCCCGCGAAGATGAAAATGGGCCTTATCGAGCCGCTCCGGTTCTTCTTCAAGGACGAAGTGCGCGAGCTCGGCCGGAGCCTGAGGATACCGGAGCCGGTGCTGATGCAGCACCCTTTCCCCGGCCCCGGCCTCGCCATCCGCGTGCTGGGCGAAGTCACCCCCGAGCGGCTTAAAATACTTCGCGAGGCCGACCGCCTGATGCGCGAAGAGATCCGGGCCGCCGGCTGGTACCCCAGGATCTGGCAGGCCTTCTGCGTGCTGCTCCCGGTGAGGTCGGTCGGGGTGATGGGCGACGAGCGCTCTTACGAATACACCATCGCCGTCCGCTGCGTGAGCTCCGTGGACGGCATGACCGCCGACTGGTCCAGGCTGCCCCACGACCTGCTGCGGAAGATCTCGTCCAGGATAGTCGGCGAGGTGCGCGGGATCAACCGCGTGGTCTACGACGTCACCTCCAAACCCCCGGCCACGATAGAGTGGGAATAAAAAAGAGGTACACAATGCTTCAAGACAATGTTCCTTTAGGCCTTACCTTCGACGACGTGCTCTTGCTCCCGGCGAAGTCCGCCGTGCTGCCTAAGCAGACGGGGCTGCATACCCGGCTGACCGCTAAAATAACCCTCAATATCCCGCTGGTCTCCGCCGCGATGGACACCGTCACCGAAGCCGCGCTGGCGATAGCGATGGCGCGCGAGGGGGGCATCGGGATGATCCACCGCGCGATGCCCGCGCACCAGCAGGCGCTGGAAGTGGCCAAGGTCAAAAAGCACGAGAGCGGCGTGATCACCAACCCGGTGACCATCTCGCCCGACGAGACGCTGGGCGAGGCTCTCGAGCTGATGCGCAAACACGGCATCTCGGGTCTCGTAGTGGTCTCGCAGGGAAAACTGGCCGGCCTGCTCACCAACCGGGACCTGCACTTCGCGAAAGACCTGGATAAGAAAGTTTCCACCGCGATGACGAAAAAACTGATAGTCGGGCCGGTCGGCATCTCGCTGGAGAAGGCCGAGAAGCTGCTTTACGAGCACCGCATAGAGAAGCTGCCGCTGGTGGACAGGCAGTACCGGCTCAAAGGCCTCATCACCACCAGGGATATGAAGAACGTGAAGGATTACCCCGCGGCCTGCAAGGACAAGGCCGGCCGCCTGCGGGTAGGCGCGGCGATAGGCGCCGGCGACGCCGCAGTGGAGCGCGCCGGGGCGCTGGTGGCGGCGGGGGCCGACGTGATAGCCCTGGACACCGCGCACGGCCATTCGGAATCCGTACTGCGGACCCTGAAAGCCGTGAAGCGCAGATATAATGTGGAAGTAATAGCCGGTAATGTGGCCACCGCCGAGGGCGCCCTGGACCTGATCAAGGCCGGCGCGGACGCGATAAAGGTGGGCATCGGCCCCGGTTCCATCTGCACCACGCGCATCATCTCCGGCGTGGGCGTGCCGCAGCTGACGGCGATAAGGGACTGCTCCAGGGCGGCCGCGCGGCGCGGCGTCCCCGTCATAGCCGACGGCGGGATAAAATTCTCCGGCGACATCACCAAGGCCCTGGCGGCCGGCGCCGACTGCGTGATGCTCGGCACTTTGCTGGCCGGGACCCAGGAAGCGCCCGGGGACATCATCCTTTACCACGGCCGCAGCTATAAAGCCTACCGCGGCATGGGCTCGGTAGGCGCCATGGAGGCCGGCTCCAAGGACCGCTACGGCCAGGCCGGCGTTGAAAAAGAGAAGCTGGTCCCCGAGGGCATAGAGGGCCAGGTCCCCTACAAGGGCTCGGTGGCGGAGATAGTCCACCAGCTCACCGGCGGCCTGCGCTCGGGCCTGGGCTATTGCGGCTGCAGGGACCTCGCCCAGCTCAGGAAGAAGGCGCGCTTCGTGCGCATCTCCGGCGCCGGCCTGAAGGAAAGCCACGTGCACGACGTGAAGGTCACGAAGGAAACCCCGAACTACGCGCTGAACGACTGAGGTCCTATACGCCCTTGAATTTCGGCGTTCTTTTTTCCATGAAGGCCTTTATGCCTTCTTCGTAGTCGCCGCTGTTGTAGACCTTGCGGCGCAGGGCCTGGATGCGCTCGAAGGCCTCCGGGCTTATCGGATGGGCGTCGGAGAGGATCCTGAACTGCTCTTTGATCACCGAGACCGCCAGCGGCGAGTTCGCGGCCATCGTTTTGGCCAGGTCGAACGTGAAGGACTCTATTTCGCGGGAGCTGATCAGGTGGTTCAGGATGCCGAAATGGTAGGCCCTCTCGGCTTTCACCGGCGCCGCGGTGAAGAACATCTCCTTGGCGATATTGCTGCCGACGCGGTTTATGAAATGCATGATGCCGGAGGCGTTGTAGGGGAGGCCCATCTTCACCGGGGTGATGGCGAAGGTGGAGGTCTCGTCGCCTATGGCCAGGTCGCAGGTGACGGCGAGGTCGGTGGCCCCGCCCCAGACGCTGCCCTGGATCATGGCGATCACCGGCCCCGGGTAATTCTGGATGGCGCGGAAGGCCGTTTCCATGGGGCTGTCGTAGGCGAGGGGGTCGTGGTGCACTTTCGGGAGCTGGGTGATGTCGTGGCCGGCGGACCAGACGCGCGCGCTCTTCTCCGCGCGGACTATCACTACCGGGACCTTCTTCTTCCTGAACTCTTCCAGCGCCGAGACCACCTGGCCGCAGAGTTCCAGGCTGAGGGCGTTGCGCCTCGTCGGATTATTGAGCGTAAGCACGCCTATGCCGTCTTTTATCTCTTTAAGTATCAGGTCCATGTTCCCCTCCTCGATCAACAAAGGCCGAAGGCCAGCATAGATTGTATAATTTTAGGATGAAAATACTGCCGCTCTTTTTCTGCTCTCTCTTTTTCTTCGTTCCGCCCGTCCGCGCCGGGGGAAGTCTTGAAGCCGCGGCCGGCGAAGTCTCCTCGCGGATAGCCGAAAAGCCGGCCGGCGTGGCCGGGCTCTTCGACAAAAGCGTTTTCCGGCATATTTCCCTGGAGAAACTTACGGAAGTGCTGGCCGGGCTCTACGCGCAGCACGGGGCCGTGGAGCGGACGGTGTTCGTCAGTTCGGCGGCCGGCTCCGGGCATTTCTTCCTGGACACCGAGCGCGGCTACCGCGTGCCGATGGCGCTTTCCCTGGACGCGGACAGCGGGAAGATAAACGGCATCTTTTTCAGCCCGCCCTACAGGAAGGACTCTTCGCTCAAGGACGTCAGGGAAAGGCTGGCCGCACTGCCCGGCAGGACCGGCCTGCTGGTCAGGCGCCTCGGCGAAAAGCCGGAGGACCTGGAATCGCTGAACGCGGACGGACATTTCGCGGTCGGGTCGGCTTTCAAGCTTTACGTGCTCGGGACGCTGCTGAAGGAGGGGGCTTCCTGGGAGAAGCTCTACAGGCTGAAAGCGGAGGACAAGTCGCTGCCGACGGGGCGCCTGCGCGACTGGCCCGCCGGCTCCCCGCTCACGCTCCATACCCTGGCGGCCCTGATGATCTCCGAGAGCGACAATACAGCCTCCGACGCGCTGATCTCGGCGCTGGGCAGGCGGACCATCGAGGCGGCTCTGCCGGCGCTGGGCCATTCCGACCCGGGCCGGCTCAAACCCTTTCTCAGGACCTCCGAGATGTTCAAGCTCAAGTCCGGCACCGGGGCGGCCCTCGAATACCTGAACCTGGCCGGAGAGGAAAAATACGGCTTCCTGGCCTCTCTGTCCGGCACCCCGCTGTCCGCCGAAGGGTTCACGAAAAGCCCTTTTGGGGTGGATAAAATAGAATGGTTCGCCTCGCCGGCGGACCTGTGCCGCCTTATGGCTTACTTCGCGGAGAAAAAGGACGCGAAGGCGCTTGAAATACTGGCGCTGAACCCGGGCCTGAAGGTCCCGGCGGAAAAAATAATTTATGCCGGCTATAAGGGCGGCTCCGAGCCCGGCGTCCTTTCCATGACCTGGCTGCTTAAAAATAAAAGCTCGGAGTCGTTCTGCCTTTCCGCCTCCTGGAACAATGAAAAAGATAATTTGGGCGAAAGCGAATTTTTCGGCCTTATGCAGTCGGCCCTGAACGCGCTCGGGACACAGCGTTAACGGTCCGCCAAAAGACCCCGAAAGGGGGGTTTTCAGCGGACCGCTGATTGCGCGCGGACGCGGTAAATTCTAGAATGGACAGATAATGCCGAAGCTCGAAGATCTGCGCGTCGGGGACTGGGTGCGCTGGGATTCCCGCGACTGGGAAGTCACGGACCGGGACAATTACCGCGAGTCCTCCGATTATTTAGAAACGCAGTGGGAGCTGCAGACCGGGTCCGGCCCTGCCCACTACCTGGTGCTCTCGCGGGAAAAGAAGGCGGCCGGCACCGAGGAAGTCTGGGTCTGCACCAGGCGGACAGCCATTGGCGGCGTCCAGCTGCCGGCGAAGTCCGGAGGCTGGCGCGGCTTCAAGGGCAAAGATTCCATGGAAGCCGCGCCGGAGAAGGTCCGGTTCGACGGGCTGGAGTTCTCCCTGGACGGGCGGACCGAGGGCCGGGCCGAGGACGACGAAGGCGATACCGTGGATAAGCTGACCTGGGACTATTACGACCCGACCCGGTCGCGCAACCTGGCCATCGAGGTCTGGAAGGAGCCGGACGCGGACTATTACGAGGCCTACGACGGCCGGGTGCTGCGCCCTTCCGACGTCACCCCGCTCCCCCCGCGCCCGGGGCGGGCCCGCCGCCGCGCCGTCCCCGGGGAAGCGGGCCCGGCAGGCTACGCCGTGGCGGCGGCCTTCGGCTGCCTCTTTTTCGTGCCGCTGGCCGGCGGCATGCTGACCGCCTTCGACATCGCCGCGGAATACCTGCTCGCTCTGCTCTTGCCGGCTTTCTGCGTCTATATGTCGCTGGTGACCGGCGCGCACCGGGGCCTGCTGCTCTCCTCGGCAGCCGCCGCGCTGGCCGGCGCCGCTCTGGTGCTGAAGGTCCGCGGGCTCGGCGCTTCCTACTGGGAGTACGCGGTTTACGGCCTGCTGGCCGGCCCCGCTATAATCGAGGGCGCGTCGAGGCTGTTCGGCGGCATCCGCTCCTCGGATAAACCCGGCTCCGCCGGCAACGCCACGCTGCTGCTTCTGTTCATCATCGGTTTCGCGCATTACATAAAAGCCGCCCCGCGGCCGCATAACTCCAGCGGCCTGCTGGCCGCCTGCGCGCTCCCCGCGCTGCCCGCGCTCCTGGTTTACCTGGTTTATTATTTTAAAGGGGTCTCCGATGAGCGGGCATAGGCTCGAGATCAGGGAGGTCCCCGGCGGGCGGGCCTTCTATATAGACGGCAGCCTCCAGTTCGACAGCCGCGACGAGGCGGTGTACCACGAAGCCCTGGCGCTGCCGCCGCTGGCCCTGGCCGCGGCCCGGTTAAAACGCCCGCTTTCCGCCCTGGTGCTGGGCGGCGGGGACGGGCTGGCGCTGAAGCGCCTGCTCGACGGCGGCGTGAAGCGGGCGGAACTGGTGGATCACGACCCCGGCGTCATAGCCCTGGCCCGCAAGGAGTTTTCGGCCTTCAACGGCGGCGCCCTCGACGACAAGCGCGTGAAAGTGCGCGCCGCGGACGCCCTGAAGTACCTGGCCTCCGGCCGCGGGCTTTTCGACCTGGCTCTGGCCGACTTCACTTTCCCCGATGACCTGGCCGGGTGCTCGCTTTTCACCCGTCCCTTCTTCTCCTCGGTGCGCGCGCGGCTGGCGGCTGGCGGGCTGTTCGCGCTGAACGCCGTCTCCCCGGACCGCTTCCCGGCCGCCTTCTGGTCCGTCTACAGGACGCTCTCCGACGCCAGGCTCTACCCCCGGCCGCTGCGGGTCTCCATCCCCTCTTTCACCGCGCACGGCTACGGGGACTGGGGCATGTTCCTGGCCTCGCCCCGGCCTATCAGGGACCGGGAGCTCGCCGCCCTGCGCTTCGACGGCGTCCGGCTGAAGTCCGGCGCTTTCAGGGAGACGCTGCGGCTGCGGGTCACGGGCATAGAACAGGGCCTGCCGCTCAGCGGGATAATAAAAAAGCCGGGCGACCTGCTCTGCCTGATAAATTTGCAGGAGCATGTTTTCTCCGGCGGCGCCATGGCCGATTTCTCCGACTCGGCGGCCGCGAAGGCCCTGCTGGCCGGCATCCCCGGCTCCGGGAAGCTGCGCTGGCCGCAGCTTTCGGCCGAATGGGAATGGCGGCTGCTGGAGATCCTGCGGCTGCTGGACTGGGAGCCCTTCCTGGAGGAGCTGGAAAAGAACGCCGCCCCGCTGCCGGGCCGCGCGCTGGAAGAGGTCCGCCTTCTGCGGAAGAACCTGCCGGAGCTGCTGAAAGGCGCTATGCCGGATACCGGCCGCGCCTGGCAGGTGTTCGCGCTGCTGATGACGGTGCTGGTCTTCGTGAACATGGCCTACCCGGACAACGCCTACGCCAAGGGCTCCTACGGCGGCGGTTCCGGCGGGGGGAGCGGCGGGGAGCTGGAAATAACTTTTTTCATGCCGAACAACCCCTCGCCCCTGCATCACAATGTCTTCCAGGGCGAAGAAGTAATGCAGACCCTGCTCCCTACCGGCCGGACCGGGGCAGCCCAGTACCTGCGCTACCGGGCGCCCGAGGCCCCGGCGGGGCCCGCCGGCATCAAAGAGGACCGCCTTTATTTCGCGCTCACCGACATTTCCTTCGTCTCGAAGAACGGCGAGCTCTTTTTTAACGCCGGGCACACAGGGTACCTGCTGAACGCCAGGCCGGACAGGTTCATACTGCTGGATAAGCTGCTGCCCGAGCCGCTCTTCGAGTTCTATCCCGACCCGACCGCCATCCAGGTGGCGCTGGGCGGCATGGAGAAACATGTTAAGGCGGCCGACCAGGCCCTGGCCTCGTATAAAAAGTGGCTGGCCTGGGCCAGGCCGGCGGCGGTCTTCTCGCGCGAGGTGCGCGCGAATTCCAACGAGGCGAAGAATATCGCCCTCATCCGCGGTTCGCTGCTCAAGGCTTCGCAGCGGCTGCAGCAGGGTACGGCCGCCGCGGCGCGGCCGGAGATCCCGGCGGGGTGGCTGCAGCTGGTCCCCGGGCTTTTCCTGGTGGACAATGCCGAGCTGGTGCTGCTGAACAAGGCCGGAGTCTTTCTCTCGTACCCCTACCGGCAGGCGCGCGGTCTGCGCTACGCCGCGCTGCCCGAGAGCGACGGCCTCGGCACGTTCATCACGGCCGTCCTGCGCTCGAAAGAGGCGCAGACTTATGAAGGCGACCCGATGCGGGCGGTTTACGGGCGGCTGCTGGCGGCTAAATGAAAATTACCGGGCTGAAAAAAGAACATTTCAGGGTCTGGAACGCCCTGGCGGCCTCTACGGAGGGCTCCGGCTTCATGCAGAGCTGGGAGTGGAGCGAGTTCAAGGAAGCGGAAGGGGCGAAAGTGGAGCGGCTCGGGGTTTTCGACGGCGGGAAGCTGCTGGCCGGGGCGATGGTATACAGGGTGGAGACCACGTTCGGCGTGTCGCCGCTGGCCATGCCGCACGGCCCGGTGCTGCCGTGGAACGATGCGGGCAAAGCGGAAGCCTGTTTTAACCTGCTGAAGAAAAAGCTGGCCGCCCTGGCCGAACGCACCGGCTCGCCGGTGGCGAGGCTGGAGCCTTTTATCTTTTCCCGCCCGCCTTTCCTGGACGGCGCGCTGCGGGCCCCGCTCGACCTGGTGCCCACGCCTACGCTGCTGGTGAGGCTGGGCGGCGACGAGGAGATGCTGGCGGCCATGACGCAGAAGGGCCGCTATAATGTGCGGCTGGCGGAACGCAAAGGGGTGGAGGTCGTCTCCACGCCGGGCAACGACCTGACCGGGGATTTCCACGAGCTTTTCGAGCTGACCTGCATGCGGCATTCCTTCTCCGGCGAGCCGGTGGGCTTTTTTACCCGGCTGCTGGAAGCGCTTGGGCCGGCGGGGATGGCGCGGGTCTACCTGGCGACGTACCGGGGGATGCCGGCGGCGGCGGCGGCGGCCGTTTTCTTCGGCGGGAAGGCGACCTATCTTTACGGCGGAACTTCGCCTTTTCTGCGGCATACGATGGCCAGCTATGTCATGCACTGGCGCATCATGCGCGACGCCCGCGACAGGGGGCTGGGGCTGTACGATATGTACGGGGTGGCGCCGACGGACAAGCCCCACCACCCTTACGCGAAGTTCTCGGCCTTCAAGGCGCGCTTCGGCGGGGCCCTGGTGCGGCCCATCGGGGCGCAGGATCTCTATTTCTACCCGCAGCTGGCGAAGACGCTGGTCTCGAAACTGTAAAGGAGCGTAACTGTTCAGGTGCTGCTGGAGGGGTGGACGGGGTTTTGTTTCGCGAACCCCTTGCGGAAGGGGGGGCCCCGCCTGGCGGGGGGAAACCGACGCAAGGGTTTCCAACTTCCGG
>JACQPH010000104.1 GCA_016207645.1 Elusimicrobiota bacterium | reverse complement strand
GGGGGCGTGCCCCGCGACCCCCGAAGAGGAAACCCTTGCGTCGGTTTCCCCCCGCCCTGGGAAATTAAGGCGGGGCCCCCTTTCCGCAACGGGTGCTCAGGGGCAGGCCGCGGCCACCCCCTCCGGTAGCTGAGCAGTTACCTGATTTTATCAAATTATGAAACAGGTCTCTGCCGGTAAAAAGCTGGCGCTTTATGCCCCTCTGCTGCTCTCCCTGGGCATCCTCGTCTGGCTGATCTACCCCAACCTGGGGGAGCTGTCCCGGACCATACGCAACGCCGACCCGGGCTGGCTGCTGCTCTCCTTGTCTTTCGCCGTTTCCAGCTACGCCTTCATGGGCTTTACCCTCTGGGAAGTGCTGCGCATCCTGGGGATACGCCTGCCTTTCCCGGAGGTGGCCGGTATAGCCTTCGTATCCACCACGGTCAATTATTTCGTCTCGTCGGCCGGCATCAGCGGCTTCGCCACCAGGGCGCACCTGCTGGGAAAGCGCAAGGTCCCTTACGGGGCCAGCGTCACCTCTTCGGTGGTGATAACGGTGCTGATCTACCTGGCTCTGGCGTTCATCGTGGCGGAGGGCGCCGTGCTCCAGTTCCTGCAGACCCCGGATTTCAACCGCGGCATGGCGCAGGCGCTGCTGGGCGTAGCGGCGGTGCTGGGTTTCGCTTTCACCCTTACCCTGCTGTTCTTCCACCACGAGCTGCGCGCCGCCTGGGCCAGGAAGCTTTTCCTGGCCGTGAACCGGGTTATTTTCCTCTTTTCGAAGAAGGAGATCCCGCGGGAGAACTTCGAGAAGTTCGAAAGCCAGCTCGACGAGGGCATCCGCACCATCCACGGTCGGAAATTCGAACTGCCCAAGGTGGTGGGCTATGTTTTCTGCGACTGGGTGAGCAATATCATGATACTCTACTTCGCCTTCAAGGCCGTCGGCGTCTCTCTGGGGGCGGCCACGCTGCTGGCCGGCTTCTCCTTCGGCATGCTCATGACCATCATCCCGATACTGCCCGGCGGGCTGGGCGCCATGGAGGCGGCGATGACCGCCGCCTTCTCGGGGATGGGCATCCCCGTGGCCCAGGCCCTGACGGCCAGCCTCCTTTTCAGGCTTTTCTATTACCTGCTGCCGGCTTTCGCCAGCGTTTTCATATACTGGGCGCTGCATGCCACGGAGCCGGCCCCGAGCCCCGTGCATCACCGCCACGGCCGCGGCGAACGGCATGACGGAGGTATAAAATGAAGGAAAATTTCATGGGCGGCGCGCCGGAAGTCGCGGCCGGGGCCTGGGTACACCCTTCGGCCTGCCTGATAGGCCGGGTAGCGGTGGGGGATGAAGTTTCGGTCTGGCCGGGCGCGGTGTTGAGGGGGGACGTGGACCGCATAGAGATAGGCCGGGGCTGCAATATCCAGGACCTCGCCGTCCTGCACCCCAATACCGGCAGGCCGGTGCTCCTCGGCGAGGGGGTCACCGTAGGGCATTCCGCCATCATCCACGGCTCGGTGATCGGGGCTCATTGCCTGGTAGGAATGGGGGCGGTGGTGATGGACTGCGAGATAGGCGAATACTGCGTTATCGCCGCCGGGGCCGTGGTCGTCCCCGGTTCCAAAATACCGGGCAGGAGCATGGTGATGGGCGCGCCGGGCAAGGTGAAGAGGCCTCTTAGCGACGAGGAATGCGCCGGCCTGGTGAAGTCCGAAAAAGATTATATCGCGCTGGCCGGGAAGTATAAGGCCGCGCGATGAGCGGGCGCAGGATAGTGCTGATAGAGGACAGCAAGGCCGCTTCCACGGTACTGAAGGAGGTGCTGGAGGCGGAAGGCCATACCGTACTGCACGCCCTTGACGGCGTCGCCGGTCTGGCGCTCGCGCGGCGCGAGAAGCCGGACCTTATACTGCTGGACCTGCTGCTGCCCAAGCTGAACGGCTACGAGGTCTGCAACGCGCTGATGCGCGACAACCTGACCCGCCATACCCCGATACTTATTATTTCCACCCTGGACACGCCCGAGAGCGTCGAAAAGGCGAAGACCTGCGGCGCCCGCAACTTTATGAAGAAGCCCTACAACCTGGAGGACCTGCTGCGGGAGATAAAGCGGCTTCTCCCGAAAGTCTGAGAGCCTCATCCATGCAAAACATCGAAAAGGTCGGCGCGCTGCTCGACGCCGGGGATTTCGCCGGGGCTCTGTCCCGCCTGCGGAAGCTTAAGCCCGGAAAAAAGAAAGCCCGGTTGCTCCTGCTTAAGGGCGAGGCGCTGCGGGGACTGGGACTTTTCGCCGGGGCTCTCAGGGAATACGCCGCCGCCCGCGGGGCTTCCAAAGGCGACCGGGAGCTGGACCTGGAGGCGCGGCTGGGAGAAGCGCGCTGCAACCGGGCCCTGGGCAACGGGAAAGCGGTCCTTAGCGCCGCGGGGAAGGCCCTGGCGCTCTCGAAAAAGCTTGAAATCCGCGTCGAGGACGCGGAACTGGAATGGGCCCTCTCCCTGCGGCTGGAAGGGCGCCTTCCCGAGGCCGCCAGGCTGCTGGAGAAGCTGCTGAGGGGCTATAAGAAGGCCGGGGACCGGTCGGGGGCGGCTTTCGCGCTCTGGGCGCTGGGCGGCCTTTACCGCCTGCAGGGGCGCTATGCCGAGGGCATCGCCGCTTTCGAGGACTCGCTTGGATTCGCCGGGCGGGAGAAGGACGAGGCCGCTTCCGGCTACGCCCTGTTCGGGCTGGGGGGGATCCTGCGCGTGGCCGGCTTCATGGGCCGCGCCCTGGACTGCTATGTGCGGGCCCGCAAGCTGTTCGCGCCCACCGACGACGCTTTCGCCAAAGCCTACGCCGAGTGCGGCACGGCGAACGTCCTGCGCCAGCTCGGCCGCCTGGAGGAAGCCTACGCCGGCTATACGCGCGCCCATAAGCTTTACTCCGCCCTCTCCGACCGGGCCGACCTGGGTTTCGTCGAGTGGGGCATGGGCGAGATCAAAAAAAAGAACGGCGATCTCTCTTCGGCCCTCTCCCATTACCGCAAAGCCGCCGCCCTCTTCAAAGGCCGCTCCGAGCCCCGCGGCGAAGCCTTGACCCTCCTCTCTCTCGGCGCCCTCCACTACCTCATGGGCAAAACCGCCCAGGCCGAGCGCCTGCACGCCGCCGCCCTGAAATTCATCCGCAAACATGGCCTCCACACGCACCTGGAGACATTTACTTGACCTGAAAAAGATCCAGGCGTATTACAGCTTGAAGTCCCAGCCGAGGTAGAGCTCGCGGGCTTTGGGGTCGTTGAGGAGGATGTCGGCGCCGCCTTCTATGAGGATCCGGCCGCTGTGGATGAGGTAGGAGCGGTCGGTGATGGAGAGGGTTTCGCG
>JACQPH010000084.1 GCA_016207645.1 Elusimicrobiota bacterium | reverse complement strand
TCCGCAAGGGGTTCGCGAAACAAAACCCCTGCCAACCCTCCACTACCTGAGTAGTTACGATCCTTCGTAACTACTCGGCTGCCCCCGAACCTTTAGCGCGAGCTGACTCCGGAGATCTCGTACGCCAGCCTGTCCACGCGGTTAAGCGCCCCGACCAGGGGCCTGACCGCGGTAAGTTTCAGCGAATTGGGCCCGTCCGAAAGGGCTTTGGCCGGGTCCGGGTGGGCCTCGAAGAAGAGCCCGGCTATTTTCAGCGAGGCGGCGGCTTTCGCCAGCGGCATGATGAAGCGCCTGTCCCCGCCGGTCGCCGTGCCCAGGCCGCCCGGTTTCTGCACGGAATGGGTGGCGTCGAAGATCACGGGATAGCCGAAGTCCTTCATCACTTCCAGGCCGCGCATGTCCACCACCAGGTTCCCGTAGCCGAAGGAGGAGCCGCGCTCGGTCAGCATGATGCCCGCGGCGCCGCGGCTCTCGAGCTTCCTCACTATGTTCCCGGCGTCCCAGGGGGAAAGGAACTGGCCTTTTTTCACGTTGACGGCCCGGCCGGTATCGGCGCAGGCGAAAAGCAGGTCCGTCTGGCGGCACATGAAAGCGGGGACCTGCAGGATGTCCGCGACCTCCGCCACGCGCGAGGCCTGGGCCGCCTCGTGCACGTCCACGAGCAGCGGGACGTCCAGCCGGTTCTTCAGGTCCTTCAGGAAGCCAAGCGCGGCCTCCATCCCTATCCCGCGGAAGGAACGGTGGGAGGTGCGGTTGGCCTTGTCGAAGGAAGCCTTCAGCACGAAGGGCGTCTTCAGGGCGGAGAAGATCGCCTTCAGCTTTTTCGCCTCGGCGGCGTAGGCTTCGGGGGTTTCGATGACACAGGGCCCGGCTATATAGACCAGAGGTCTGTCATTGGAGAAAACGATGTTCTTTACCTTTACCTCTTTCTGTTTCACGCCGGCTCCCTGACCGCTTCCTTCTTCTTGTTCTTCACCGCGGCCGCGACGAAGCTGAAGAACAGGGGGTGCGGCAGCAGCGGCTTGGACCTGAACTCCGGGTGGAACTGGACGCCCACGAACCAGGGATGGCCTTTGATCTCGACCATCTCGGGCAGCTTCAGCCTGCGGTTGACGCCGCTCACTATCATGCCTTTCTTTTCGAACTGGGGCGTGTACTTCGAATTGAACTCGTAGCGGTGGCGGTGGCGCTCCGAGATGGAAGAGGCGCCGTAGATCCGGTGGGCCAGCGTGCCGGACTTTATCTCGCAGGGCCAGGCGCCCAGACGCATGGTGCCGCCCTTATCCTTCACGCCTTTCTGCTCCGCCATCAGGTCCACGACGGGGTACCTGGTCTTAGGGTCGAATTCCGAGGAATGGGCGTTCCTGAGGCCCAGCACGTTGCGCGCGAACTCGATGGTGGCGCACTGCATGCCCAGGCAGATGCCGAGGAAGGGGATCTTGTTCTCGCGCGCGTAGCGCACCGCCTCTATTTTTCCCTCGATCCCCCTGTCCCCGAACCCGCCCGGCACGATCAGGCCGTCGGCCTTCGCCAGCCGTTCCTCGCGGTCCTCGTCCTCCACATCGACGTAGTCGAACTCGGCTTTTACGCCGTTGGCGATCGCGCCGTGCTGGATGGCCTCCACCAGCGATTTGTAGGAGTCCTTCAGCTTGGTGTATTTGCCGGCCAGGGCTATGCGTACGGGTTCGGCGTTGGCCGCGGCCTTCAGCCGCTGCACGAAGTCCGACCATTCGTCGAAATCCCATTTCCCGCTCCGGAGGCGCAGCAGCATCATGATCTGCTCGTCCAGGCCCTGTTTCTTCAGGATCAGCGGCACGTCGTAGATGGAGGGCGCGTCCGGGGCGTCTATCACGGCTTCCTTGGGAACGCTGGTGAAAAGGGCGATCTTGTTCTTGATATCCTTCGCCAGCGGCTTTTCGGCGCGGCAGACTATGATATCGGGGTCGATGCCTATTTCGCGCAGCTTGTTCACCGAATGCTGGGTGGGCTTGGTCTTCAGCTCGTCGGAGGCGCTCAAGTAGGGGACCAGCGTGACGTGGAGATACAGCACGTCGTTGCGGGTGCGGTCGGGGCGCATCTGGCGGGCGGCTTCCAGGAAGGGCAGGCTCTCGATGTCGCCCACGGTCCCGCCTATTTCCACGATGGTGATGTCGAAGCCCTCGGCGGCTTTTACGAAGCGGCGCTTTATCTCGTCGGTGATATGCGGTATCACCTGGACGGTCTGGCCCAGGTAGCCGCCGGCGCGCTCGCGGGCTATCACGGTCTGGTAGATCTGCCCGGCCGTCACGATATTGATGCGGCTGGTGTCTATGCCGAGGAAGCGCTCATAATAGCCCAGGTCCAGGTCGGTCTCGGCGCCGTCGTCGGTGACGAACACTTCGCCGTGCTGCAAAGGGGCCATGGTCCCGGCGTCCACGTTGATGTACGGGTCGCATTTCACTATGGTCACCGAAAGGCCGTGGGCTTTCAGGAGGCGCCCTATGGAAGCCGCCGTTATGCCCTTGCCGAGAGAGCTTACCACGCCGCCGGTGACGAAGATGTATCGGGTCATTTGTCAGCCTTCTTTTTCTTCAGGAATGCCGCGGCCGTCCTGATATCGGCCGGCACGTCTATGGCGGGGCCCAGCGCGGGCACCTCGGCCACCGCTATGTTCATGCCGTTTTCAAGCGCGCGCAGCTGCTCCAGGCGCTCCAGCCTCTCCAGGGGGCTGGGCTTGAGTTTTACGAATCTTTCCAGGGCCCGCCTGCGGAAGATGTAGAAACCGCAGTGTTTGTAGTACGGGCGGCCTTTCAGCTCCGAAAGCGGGTGGTGGAAAGGTATGGGGGAGCGGGAAAAGTAAAGGGCGCGCCCCCCGGCGTTCATGGCTACTTTCACGCAGTTCGGGTTCCCGATGTCCCTCCGGTCCTCGATGCGCGAGCAGGCCGTGCCTATATCGCAGGCGGGGGAGGCTTTCAGCTTTTTAAAGGCCTTTATCAGGGTGGAGGCCTTCATGAAAGGCTCGTCGCCCTGGATATTGACGACGAACTTCGCCTTCGTGCCGCGCACAGCCTCGTGAACGCGGTCCGTGCCCGACCGGCAGCGGGGGCTGGTCATGACCGCGCGCGCGCCGATGGACCGCGCGAACCGCAGCACTTTCCCATGCTCGGTGGCTATTATCACCTCGCCGAGGCCCGTTTTAACGGCCGCCTCCCAGCACCACTGGAGGACGGGTTTCCCGGCCAGGGGCGCGAGCACCTTGCCGGGGAAACGCCGCGACCCGTAGCGGGCCGGTATCACTATCAGGCAGTTTTTATCCATGAGGCTGCGCTTTCGAGAAGTTCTTCCACGGTGACCGAGGCCGTACCGAGTTTGCCGACTACGATGCCGGCGGCGAAGTTCGCGGCCAGCGCGGCTTCTTCGGGAGCCCCGCCGGAGGCCCAGGTCAGGGCCAGCGCCGAGATCACGGTGTCGCCGGCGCCGGTGACGTCGTAGACTTCGCGCGCGCGGGTCGGGATATGGCGCGGGCTCACTGAGGAGCCTTTGCGGGTGAAAAGGGTCATGCCGTGCTCGCCCTGCGTGATAAGCAGCGAGCGCAGGGCCAGCCGGCGCATGATCCCGAGGCCCAGCTTCTCGGCCGCCTCCTGGCCGTCGCGCTGGGTGAGACGCATGCCGCCGAAGGCTTCCGCGGTATTCGGGGTGATGCAGGCCGCGCCGCGGTAAAGCCGGAAATGCTCCACCTTGGGGTCGACGAAGACCGGCACGCCGCGCTTCGCCGCCAGCGCCAGCGCCGAGTTTATCGCGGCGGGCTCCAGCAGGCCTTTGCCGTAGTCCGAAAGTATGAGCGCCTGGCAGCCGCGCTCCAGGGCGGCCGCGAGCGCGGCCAGCGCCGCCTTCCCGGCCCCGCGGCCGAGCGGGGCCGGGTGCTCGCGGTCGAAGCGGACCACCTGCTGGTGCTCTGCGATGACGCGGGTCTTTTCAATGGTGCGGAAGCCGGCGTCGCGCACCAGGGAGTCCGGGCTCACCCCGGCGGCGGCCAGCAGCGAGGAAAGTTCGTCCGCGGCCGCGTCGCGGCCGGCCACCGAAACAAGCGTCGGGACCGCGCCGAGAGCGGAAAGGTTGACGGCCACGTTGGCCGAGCCGCCGCAGACGGCGGCTTCCGAGGTCACGCGGACCACCGGCACGGGGGCTTCGGGGGAGATCCTTTTGACGGAACCCTTGATGTAGCGGTCCAGCATCATATCGCCGAATACGGCTATCTTCCGCCCGCGGAACCCCGCGACGATAGTGGAAAGCCGTTTGAACTCCGCCTTTGTCATAATATGACTATTATAACAAAATGCGACTACCCAGGTTCGGGGGCGGCCGCGGCATGCCCCTGCTCACCCGGGAGAGGCCGTCTGAGGGGCATAGCCCTTTGATACGGCACTAGCACAGCTTCGGAAACCCTTGCGTCGGTTTCCCCCCGAAAAAGGTGCCAGCCTCCTTTTTGCCCTTTTGCCAACTGCTCATATCGGG
>JACQPH010000083.1 GCA_016207645.1 Elusimicrobiota bacterium | reverse complement strand
TGGCACCTTTTTCGGGGGGAAACCGACGCAAGGGTTTCCTCTTCCGGGTGAGCAGGGGCATGCCACGGCCGCCCCGAACCTGAGCAGTTACAGCTCTTTACATATTCGGCCAGGAGTTCCGTCAGCGGCAGGTAGACGGGGATCCCCAGCGAGCGCCTCTTTTCGTGGTCCTTTGTCTCTTTCTCTTTCGCGTCCTTTTCCTGTTTTGCCTTCTCCATTACCGCGAGCATCCCGGCCAGGGCCGCGGCGAGGGCCAGCCCGAAGAGCTCCTCCCTGTCTTCCCCCTCCTCCATCCTTGTCAGGAGGGTCAGGACGTTCGGCAGGCTGTCGGGAAGCTCGGTGCCGCAGTCCACGGAATACTTCTGCTGCAGACCTTTTACGTGCAGCAGGAATTCCACCCGCTTCCTCTCGTCGCCGAACAGCTGGTAGCCCAGCTCGAGCGAAACCAGCGGTTTGATATAAAAAAGATCGGCGTAGATCTCTTCAAGCTCCGCCGTAGTGAATTTCTCCGCCGCTTTTACGGCCGCGCCCGCCTTGCCGGACCGGGAAGGCGTTTCCCGGCAATAAGCTTCCAGCTCCAGCAGCCGGTCCGCGAACCCCGGCGAGGGATAGTTAAAGGCCCGCGAAACAAGTTCCAGGAAGCGCTTCTCCATCTCAGGGCGCCCTTTCCGGCTTCCGGGTAAAGCCGAGTCCGTTGGAACCTTTATAATCCGACGCCGCCTCCAGCGTCTCTATAGCCTCCTCGCGGTGGGCCGGCGGGATCACTATCCTTTCGCCGAACGTCGCCAGGGAGGTCAGCCGGTACGCTTCGTCGGCCAGGGCCGCGGTGAGGCCGGACTCCTCAAGCGCCTTTTCCGCGCCGGAGGCCTCCGTGCCGGGAACGGTAACGGCCCTTCTCCTGAGCCTCACCGCCAGCAGGCGGGCGAGCACGCCGGAGACCTTTTCGCTGTTGCCCGCCGAGAACAGCGAGGCGAGGTAGCCGACGGGGAGGCGCATTTCGGAGACCGCGCCCAGCAGGCCTTTAGAGTTGAAAGAATAACCTCTTTGTTCCACCACGCCGATGAGCGGCGACAGCGGCGGCACATAGAACAGGTTGGGCAGCGTCCTGAACTCGGGATGCAGCGGCAGGGCTATTTTGAACTCCTTTATGAACTTGTACGACGGCGACCGCTGCGCGGCGGCTATCGTGGAATCCGCTATGCCGGCCTTTTTGGCCGCGCCGATGACGGAGGCGTCGTTCGGGTCCAGGTAGAGCTCGAGCTGCCTGTCCACAAGTTCGGCGTCGGGCGCCTTGGCGCAGGCCTCCAGCTTCCCGGCGTCATAGAGCATGACCCCGAGATACCGGATCCGGCCGACGCAGGAGTGCATGCAGGCCGGCGCCTGGCCCGATTCGAGCCGCGGGTAGCACAGGATGCACTTCTCGGATTTGCCGGCCGTCCAGTTGTAATAACTTTTCTTGTAGGGGCAGGAGGACACGCACATCCGCCAGGCCCGGCACTGCTCCTGGTTGATCAGGACTATGCCGTCCTCGCCCCTTTTGTAGACCGCACCCGACGGGCAGGCGGCCACGCAGGCGGGGCTGAGGCAGTGGTTGCAGATGCGGGGCAGGTAGAAATAGGTGATGCGCTCTATTTCCAGCATCGCGTTCCTCTCCGCTTCGGGGACGTGCTTCAGGTTGACGTCGCTGGCGGCGTAATCTTCCGAGCCGCCCAGGTCGTCGTCCCAGTTGGGGCCGGATTTCACGTCCATGTGCTCGCCGGTTATGAGCGAGACGGGCCTGGCCGTCGGCTGGTCGTCCCCCTCCGGCGCCTCGAAGAGCTCGTTATATTTGTAGGTCCACGGCTCGTAATAATCCTCGAGCTCCGGCAGATCGGGGTTGTGGAAGATATTCTTGAGGACGTTGAGCTTCCCGCCGCTTTTAAGCTTGAGAGCTTCGCCCTTAACTTCGAAGCCGCCCTTGTAGATCCCCTGGTCTTCCCACTTGGAAGGATAGCCGGTGCCGGGCTTCGCCTCCACATTGTTCCACCACATATACTCCGCGCCCCTCCTGTCCGTCCAGGTGTTCTTGCAGAGGACGGAGCAGGTATGGCAGCCGATGCACTTATCCAGGTGAAAGACCGTGACTATCTGCGATCTTATGTCCATATCAGAACTCCACCCTGTCCATCTTCCTGACGAGGACATGCGTATCCCGGTTGACGCCGATGGGGCCCCAGTAATTGAAGTGGTAAGTGAACTGGGCGTAGCCGCCTATCAGGAAGCTCGGCTTGAACCTTGTCCTGGTCAGGCTGTTGTGGCCGCCGGACCTTCTCCCGCCCCGGATATTCGATTTGGGCGTGGAGTAAGTCCTCTCCGGCGAATGGTAGACCAGGCAGACGCCCTTCGGGATCCTCGCGGACACGTTCGCCCTGGTGGAGTAGACGCCGTGGTCGTTATAGATCTCCACCCAGTCATTGTCGCTGACGCCCAGCCCCGCGGCGTCCTCGGGGGAAAGCCAGCAGGGCTCTATCCCCCTGTGCAGGGTCAGGATGCGCCAGTTGTCGGAATAAGTGGAGTGTATCTGCCACTTGCCGTGCGGGGTAAGGATGTTGAGCATTCTGGCTTTGCCGTCGCCGGGCGTGACGGCCAGGTCCCCGTACTGCGCGGGCGTCGGCGAAAGCTTGAACGTCGGCAGGTTCTCGCCGTACAGCAGATAGCCGTCGTGGTCCAGGTACAGATGCTCCCTGCCGGTCAGCGTCCTGAAAGGGACCAGCCTTTCGATGTTGTAGGTGAAAGCGGCGTAAGGCCGGCCGTCGTTCATCAGCCCCGACCAGAGCGGCGAGGTATTATACCTTCTCGGCTGCGCCTGCAGGTCCTCGTACCTTATGAAGAGCTCTTTCGCGCCTTCGGCAAGATCGGCCAGCTTCAGGCCGGTCTTCTTCTCCATATTGCCGTAAGCCCGGACGGTGAGTCTGCCGTTAGTAAGAGTGGACAGCGCGAGGACGGCATTGATCGCCTCCACGTCTTCGTGCAGCGAGGGATACTCCACTCCGCCTATGGTCCTCGTGTGCCGTTTATCCAGCAGCAGCTTGTCGTATTCGTCGGAGCAGTCGTAGGAATTGCCGTGGGCGCCGAGCCCCGTCTTTTTTATATTTGGCCCCAGCGTGATGAATTTATTGTAGATCTGCGTGTAGTCGCGGTCCACGAAGACTATCTTGTGCATGGTCTTGCCGGGGACCGGCTCGCACTCGCCCTTCGCCCAGTCCAGCATGGAGGGCTGCGAGAGCTCGTCGGGCGTGTCGTGCATCAAAGGGAGGTTGACCGCGTCCTTGAAGGTTCCCGTAAGGTGTTCGGAGGCCAGCTCGCTGACCTTGGCGGCGATGGAGCGGAAGATCTCCCAGTCGCTCTTCGCTTCCCAGACCGGCGGGATGGCCGCCGCCAGGGGATGCAGGAAAGAATGCATGTCCGTGCTGTTCAGGTCGGATTTCTCGTACCAGCTCGCGGCTGGCAGGACTATATCGGAGTAGAGCGCCGAGGTGTCCATGCGGAAATTGATGTCCACCACCAGGTCCATCTTTCCCTGCGGGGCGAGGTCGAACCAGTTTATCTCTTTGACCTCGCCCTTGGCCGCCTCTTTGGCCGTTTCGTTATGGTGCGTGCCGAGGTAATGCTTGAGCATGTACTCGTGGCCCTTGGCGCTGGACATCAGGGCGTTGCCGCGCCAGATGAACCAGACCCGCGGGAAATTAACTTCTTTGTCGGGGTCGGCGACCGAGTATTCCAGGTCACCCGTCTTCAGCCTGTCCACGATACGCTCGCGCAGTTCCTCGTCGGTGTTCCCGCCGGCGGCCTGCGCTTCCTTCACTATGTCGAAATTGGAGCCGCCGTACTGGGGGTAGAAAGGCATCCAGCCGTTCTTCACGGCCTTCACCACGAAATCCGCGCTGTGCATGGCGGCGGCCCCGCCTTCCGGCGACTTATTGTAGTTCTTCTGCCCCGCGTCGTATCTCCATTGGCCGGAATTGATGTAATGCCAGAGGGTGCCCTGCTGCAGCCTGGCGGCGTTCTGCCAGTCCTTCGCCGCCATCAGCGCGCTCCAGGAATCCATCGGCGCCAGCTTCTCCTGGCCGACATAATGGTTGATGCCGCCGCCGTTGACGCCCACGCAGCCCGACATCATAAGCGTGGTTATCCCGGCCCGGTAAATAAGGTTGGAATGGAACCAGTGGTTGATGCCGGCGCCGATGATTATCATGCACCTGCCGTTAGTGGCCGCCGCCGTCTCCGACCATTCCCTGGCGAATTTTATCAGGGTCTCGCGGCTCACCCCGGTGAACTTCTCCTGCCAGGCCGGCGTGTAGGAGGCCGCTTCGTCGTCGTAGCCGGCCGGGTACTCCCCGCGGAGCCCCCTGGAGACCCCGTATTGCGCCATCAGCAGGTCGTAGACCGTGGTCACGGTTATCCTGGAGCCGTCGGCGGCGGCGAGGCGCCGGACCGGGACGGCCCTTCTGAACTTCCTGTCCCCGGCGAATTCGGCGAACTCCACGTCCAGCTCTCCCTCGTTCTTTTCAAGAAAGCTGAGCAGCGGCCGGTAAGGCTCCCCGGTGAGGCCGTCCTCGAATTTCATATTCCACCTGCCGCCGGCCTTGTCCCACCTGTGGCCGACGCTGCCCCTGGGCATGACCGGCTGCAGCGTCTCCGCGTCCAGGTTCAGGAACTTCCAGCCGCCGTTCTCGGCGTCCCTGTATTTCGCCAGCCTGTCCGCCCTGACGAATTTGCCGGGCCTGGCCGGGCCCTCCCCGCGCTCAAGCTCCACCAGAAAAGGGCCGTCGGTGTACTTCCCGGCGTAATCCAGGAAATAAGGGGTCTTCTTCTCATGGTGGAACTCTTTGAGGAGCACGTGCGTCACAGCCAGCCAGAACGCCCCGTCCTGCCCCGCGTGCAGCGGGATCCACTGGTCGCCGAATTTGGAGACCGTGTTGAAATCCGGCGCGAAGACTACGCTTTTCGTGCCGTTATGCCTGGCCTCGGTGAAGAAATGCGCGTCCGGCACCCGGGTCATCGAGAGGTTGGCGCCCACCAGCGCTATGAATTTGGAGTTGAACCAGTCGGCGCTTTCGCAGACGTCGGTCTGCTCGCCGAAGATCTCGGGGAAAGCGATGGGCAGGTCGCAATACCAGTCGTAGAAGCTGAGCGATACCCCGCCCATAAGCTGCAGGTACCGCGCGCCGGCGGCGTAGCTCATCATGGACATCGCGGGGATGGGGGAGAAGCCTATCAGGCGGTCGGGGCCGTATTTTTTCACGGTATAAAGGTTGGAAGCCGCGATGAGCTCAAGGATCTCGTCCCAGCTTATCCGCCTGAAGCCGCCTTTGCCCCTGGCCCGCTGGTACCTGGCCCTCTTTTCCTTATTCCCCTGCAGGGATTCCCAGGCCTTCACAGGGTCCCCGCCGTTAGCCTCTTTTTCGCTCCTGTAGAGGTCCAGCAGCGCGCCCCTGACCAGCGGGAATTTGACGCGGACCGGGCTGTAGATATACCAGGAAAAAGAGGCGCCTTTCTGGCAGCCGCGGGGCTCGTAAGGGGGTATTTCCCCGGCGAGCTTCGGATAATCGAGGGCCTGGGTCTCCCAGACCACCACCCCGTTCTTCACGTGCACGTTCCAGGAGCAGCCCCCGGTGCAGTTGGCGCCGTGCGTGCTCCTCACCGCTTTATCATGCTGGAAACGGTTCCGGTAAAACTCTTCCCAGGCCCTGCTTTCCGGCGAAATGAGGTCTTTAATAAAGCCCATAATCCTTAATCCTTGTAACTACCCGGGTCGCTACATGGGGTCCGGGTCGTCCGGGGTTTTGCCCCGCGAACCCCGGAAGATGGCCGTCTGAGGGGCATAGCCCTTTGATACGGCACTAGCATAGCTTCGGAAACCCTTGCGTCGGTTTTCCCCCGCCGGGCGGGGCCCCCCCTTCCGCAAGGGGTTCGCGAAACAAAACCCCGGCCAACCCTCCACCACCTGAGTAGTTACGATCTTAATGCGTTCTCGCCTGTCTTGAAAGGATCTCGTCCTTTACGCCTTTCGTTTTCCTTCCGTTCCACACCAGGGCTATAAGGAGAAAGGCGCAGACGGCCCCGAGAAGGCCGGCCAGGGCCGCACTTCCCGGGCCGCTGCCCGCCTCCGGGGCGGCTTTAGCGGTTTCTTCCAGGAAAGCCGCCAGGTCGGCGATCTCGCCTTCCGTGACGGGCCGGCCTTTAAAAGCCGCCGCCTTAACGGGAAAGGGAAAGCCGGTGAGGACGGCTTTAATGCCGTTGGCGCCCAGTTTATCGAAAACTTTAGCGAGGCTCGCGGCGTACGACCCTCCCGCCGCCAGGTTGCCCGGGGAGAGCGAATGGCAGCCGGCGCAGGCGGGGCCGCCGCCGGCTAATTTCCCGGCGCCGAAAAACAGCTTCCGCCCGTTAGCCGCCGAGCCCGCGGGTTTCAAGTCCGGGGTTTTCAGCGCCGGCGCCGCCGGCCTGCCGGAACCGGGACCCCGCCCCGCGCCCGCCGCGGCTACCGACGGGCGGCTCCCCGCCGCAAGGTACTCGATTATCTCCCCGGCATTTTCCGGGCTTATGCCGAGGTTAGGCATTTCAAGGCCCCACTTCTTCACCAGGGCAAGCTGCTCCGGGTCGCTTTCCGCGGTGAGTCCGTCCGGCCCGGTTATTATCCGCGCCAGCCAGCCGGCTTTGCGGCGGTCGGTCACCCCTTTCAGGTCCGGCCCGACGGAATCCCCCCCGCCAATGGTGTGGCAGGCGGAGCAATGTTCTTCGAAAAGGGCCTTGCCGCGCGCCGCCCCGGCCGCCGCCGGCATGGAAAGCGAGAGGAATAAAGCAAGGCACGTCGGCAGTTCGTTCAGCTTCATAGCCCGCCCCCCCGGACGGAAAAAACAGGATTTTCCAAATCTCGTAAACATGATATCATTTAAACTGCGCCGTTCAACCTGCTTGTCGGACGAGGCCGGTCCGCCCCGCCAAAGGCTCTTGTGGTTAAGTAGTATCAATATACCAAATTTGCCATGAAAAAAATCAAGGACGCGGATCAAAGGCCGGACATTCTCTCCCGCGCAGCCGGACTGCTGGCCGCCGGCGAGACCTTCTGCCTGGCCACCGTCATCGCCTCCGGCAGGCCGGACGCGCCCCCCGGGCTCAAGGCTATCGTACGGAGCGGAGGAGAGCCGGAGGAACTCTCCCTCCCCCCCGGGCTCGCACCCGGGCTGCGGGACCTGGCGCTGGCGGCCATTAACGAAAAAGAGAGCCGTACCGTGGAAGCCGAGCCCGGCTTATCGGTTTTCCTGGACGTTATCTCCGCCGAGGCCGGCCTTCTGATCTGCGGGGCCGGCCATATAGCCCTGCCCCTCGCGCGCTTCGCCCTGGAAACGGGGTTCAATGTGACCGTGCTGGACGACCGGCCGGATTTCGCCTCGGCGGCCCGCTTTCCGGGCTGCGCGGTCATCGCCGAAAGTTTTATCCCCGCCCTGCGGGCCATGCCGCTGGGGCCCTCCTCTTACGCCGTCGTTATCACCCGGGGCCACGAGCATGACGCCGAATGCCTGGCCGAAATACTGCCCAGGGAAACGGCCTATACCGGCCTCATCGGGAGCCGCCGGAGGGTGGCCTTCGTGCTGGCCATGCTGGGCGAGAAAGGAATACCGCGGAAAAGGCTGGACGAGGTTTTCACGCCGATAGGCATCCCCATCGGCTCCGAATCACCCGGGGAGATAGCGCTGTCCATAGCGGCGGAGCTGGTCTGCGTGAGGAGGCTGGGCGCGCGGGCGGCGCGGGCGCTGAGGGCGGCGCGGGAGGTCACGAATGACTAACCGGGAAATTTTCAGGAAACTTTCCGAGCTCAGGTCGCTGGGCGTGCCGGCCTGCCTGGCCACTGTCACCGGAACCTCCGGCTCTACCCCGCGGGAGACGGGAGCCAAAATGGTAGTCTGCGCCGACGGCGCCACCTACGGCACCGTGGGCGGCGGCTGCGGCGAGAACAAGGTGCGCAGCGCCGCGCTGCGCTGCCTCCTGACCACTAAGAAACCCGAACTGGTGAAGGTGGACCTGACCGACGACCTGGGCACCGGCGGAGGAGCGGTCTGCGGCGGGGAGATGCTGGTCTTCGTGGAACCGGTGGGAAAGCCGGGAAAATGAGAGCCCCGGGCGGGCTTCCGGCCATTTTCTTTTACTTGCGGGTCAAATACAAAGTATAGCCTGCCATGAACGAATACATGCTGTTGTTGCCCAATGAAACTGTCAGGTCCAGGCTCCCCCCCGGCAGATAAAAGTTAACTCCGCCCAGCGCGGCCATATTATTAACCGCGTCGCCCGAGGAGGGTACGCTGCGGATATAACTGCCGCCCAGGTTCCAGCCCATGCGTTCGTTCAGCGGGAAAAGCGCGCGTCCGGTCAGCCCATAATTGGAACTGCCGGCGGCCTCGCCCGTTTTGGCGTAACCGTAAAGTATCGCCGCGTCGTAACGGCCGCTCATGAAAGTTTTACCGAGGCGGCCGTTAAACCCGGTCGTATTGCCGGTCTCCTCGGTCCCGTTCATATATTGCCCGCCCACATAGCCGAAAAAGCGGTCCGCCCTCGGCTGGTCCGGAGCGAACGGCAGACGCGTGTCCGCCCATTCGTCGATCTTCACCGGCCCGGCGGTATTCAGCAGCCATAGCTCTCCGCCGTCTTTCCACCTTATGGAAAGCAGCAGGTTCGCGGGCGGGCGCGGGCTCAGGGCTTTGCGCCATTCCGCAAGCGCCGCCGAAGCCCGCCGGCCGCGTTCGGAGGCGGGCAGGGCCGCGTATTTATCGGTGGCCTCCAGTATAAGCTGGTTCTGCGCCGACAAAGCGGCGCCGCTGAAGAGCGAAGCGTCCAGCCGCTGGTTCAAGCCCTCCAGAGCCTGCCGGTAATCCGCAGCCGCCGCCGGCGGGGAGAAGAATATCAGCGCCGATACCGCGAGGAGGTACTTTTTCATTTCCGGGCGCCTCCGAAATAAATAGTGTAGCCCAGGGAAATGGTCTGGGTGCCTTTGCTCGGCCCCGTCAGGGCGAAGTCCAGGTAGAGGTCGAGCGCGCCGTTGGCCAGCACATAGCTGAGGCCTGGAGAGAGGACAATAGCGAAATTATTCTCCGGGCCGGGCTGGTATTCAAAACGTGCGCCGGCCGTGAAGTTAAGCGGCATACTGACCGGCAGGGGCTTGTTATAGCGGCCGGAAACGCCGAAGCTCAGCCCGTTATAATCGCTGTCGTCGTACCCGGAAGTGAAGCCGGCCGACGCGCCAGCGTCTATCCGGTTGGTAAGGAATTTGCCCAGGCGGGTATTCAGATTAATTACTGAAGCCGCCTCTGTATGAGTATAGTTCAGGCCGAGGAAAACAAGGTAGCGGCCTTTAAGCATTTCATTGACTTTGGGAGCCGGGTTGTAGGCTACCGGCGGCCGCGCTTCCAATTCCTTTTTATGCGCCGCGCGCAGGTTCATCGTTTCCCGGTCCTCCTCTCCGGCAAGCTTGATATCTTTCTCCACCGCCTTGGCGGCGGCTTTGAACACGCCCAGTTTTTCCAGGACTATGGCATAGCCGGCCCAGGGCAGCTGCTCGTCCGGGTAGGCCCTGACCAGGGCGGCGAAATGCGCCGCCGCCGAGGCGTACCTGCGCTGGTAAACGAACAGGTTCGCGGCGGCTATAAGATCCGGGTATTCCCCCGCCGGCAGCTTCAAAGCCGCTATTTCAGGTGCGCCGCCGGCCAGCCAGGCGGGCGGAGGGCGGTGAAGCTCATTGGCCACAAGCTTCATCCCCAGCGCTTGAAATACGGCCGAGCCGAAGAACATGACTTCGGGGTTGGCTGCGTCCGCGAGGAAAGCCCGGTCAAGATGCGCCAGCGCAAGCTCGCCGTTCCCGGCCAGGGCCAGCGCGTAGGCGTACTCGGCGGCCAGCACGGCGTCCCGGGAGCCCCGGGCCAGCGGATTGTAGGCCGCGACCGCGTCGGCATAAGCGCCGTCAAGCGCCGATTCCCGCGCCTTCTCGCGCGGCGAGCCCGCGGACAGCGCGCCGGGAAGAGCGGCCAGCAGCGCGATCAATAGCAGTTTGCTTTTCATGACGACCATTTAACGGCCAGCAACCGCTGAAATTGCCGAAAGACCGGGATCTCGCCGGAGCGCTACAAGGCAAAGCCCTGCAAGCCTTCGATCTTCAGCACTTCCTGCGTTTCCTGAAGGAAAATATACAGTGTCCCGCCGCGCAGGCTCAATTGCGCCTTTTTTGCCGTAAGGAATTCGAAAGGTTTGCGGCCCAGAAAACCGACCGCCGAAGCCGTGGCGTAGAAGAGACCGGCGTTTTCCGCATACGCCAGGCTTTTGACCGGCTCGCCCGGATGGAGAAAAACCCGCTCAGCTTCGGATTTTCCCTTCGTCAATTTGACGATCAGCCTGTCCATGGCGATAAAGGTAGTCTCGGCGTCCCCCGCGACAGCGGAAACTCTCCGCGGCGCCGCCAGCAATTTACCGACGCGCGCCTCCGCCCCCTCCCCCCCCCGGCGCACTTCATAGAGATACACCTCATCGTTCCCGGTCCTGGCATTATGCCCGACCAGGTAGAGTGTCGCGTTTTTTCCGGCGAACAGCCGCATTCCCTTATATGGCAGTTTGACCGCCGGGACAAAACGCAGCGCCGGAGCGAGCCGGGATCTTTTTCTTTCAACCGCGGCGGACTCCTCAGAACGCTCCAGATAGCCCAGGGAATCCCGTGCGCACAGGACCAGCTCTCCGTTCCCGAGCCAGGCGAAATCGTCAAAAGGCGCATCCACTCCCAAAACCAGGCCTTGGAGCGGGGCCAGAAGGCTCTTTTTATTCTGACTGAACCAGGACCGCCCGTTCCCGTCCACGGCAAAGCGAAGATCCTTTAAATCCTTCAACACGGTTCTCTCCGGAGCCCATACCCATTCCGCCCTGGCATGACGTACCGGAAGCATAAGCTTGACGCCCTCCCGGAGCGCTCGCCGCCCGCCCTCCGTCTGCGCCGTAGAAGCCGGGCAGTAAGCCATGACGCAAAACGCCAGCAAGAGCGCCGGGAAGAGAACCCGTGTTTTATCAGGGCTTGCCATAAACTTCCTTAAACTTGCCGTAACCCTGCTCAACACTGGTTTCTACCACCGCGGCCGCGCCGGCTTTGAATACGCCGTCCTTGCCGGCGCGATTAAGCGCGTCCGATAACGCTTTCTCGGCTTTTTCCGGCTGCCAGGCCCCGCAATTCGCCCTTCCGGACTTAAGCATGCAGTATTGCTCTCTTTCGCCCTTGCGTTCTTTCTCGAGGATCTTATTAATACCCGCCCCGGCCTTAAGAGCGGTATCCGGAATCTCTGCCATCCAGGATAGGGCGCCCGCCGCTTTTTTCATGGCGCCGGCGACGGCGTCCGTGGCCTGCTCTATGAATTTTTCCGGCTTTCCCGTGAAAAGATCGGCGACCGAGGAGAAGAACTTTATGTCTTCCAATTTTTCACTGCCCTTTTCCAACAGGTCGAGCTGGCCGATAGCGCCCCGCAGGGCCTGCTTGGCCTTTAAGTCAGCCGGAGAAAGAAGGTCCGCGCTTCGGTAATTATCGTTCAGAAATTGCAAATTACTCTTCATGTCCTTCAGGCTGGCTAGTATCTGCTCGCCTTCTTTGGGAACCCCGATGCCCGAAAAGTCCTTAAGAACGCTGTTTAGGGACCGGAAGAACTTCGAGTCCGCGGGAACAGCCTCCCGGGCGTATTTTTCTATCGTTCCGGGCTGCTCGGCGGGCGCCCGCTCAAGGCCGGATACATTTACGGTGTGAAGCGGAGGACCCCTTGCGCTGCGCAGCAGGGCCGGGGTTTCCTTCTTTCCGAGCACGCTTAGGTCCGGCTTTTTGTCAAGGCTTCCGATACACGGGCCGGTCACTCCAGCACAGGCGGCCGCCGGATTCGTTTTTTTGAGGTAATTCCGCTCGTAATCAAGAGTGGTTTTGGGAACGGGAGTATCCCTCAGGGAGCCGATGGCCGTCTGGCGGCGCAGGGCTTCTTCCAGCCACTGTTTATTGGCCGTGGTGGCGTGCGAGGTGAAAGTGGGCAGGCCCTGCTCCGGCCCCGCCAGCCTTGTGGCGCCGAAGTCGTTGCTCAGCCCGCCGGCGCCGGTCGTTATTCCGTTGCCGCCCCGACTGCCCCCGCCACCCGGAACATCGAATACCGGAGCATTATAAAAAGGCGAGGCGGTGCAATAACCTCCCCCGAAGGAACAGGTTATAGCGGTCCCGTCGCTCAAACGGGCGGCGCAAGTGGTAGTAAGAGGAATGCTGGCCTGGCAACTGGGCTGATCCGGAGCCGAATTTATAGAGCAAGTGCTGTAAGTGCCGTAAGGCGAGCAGTTGCAAGCGCCGCAGATATAATACTGGGCGCCGCCCCGAGCCGGGAGGAGGGCTATACAAGCAACGGCCAGGCATGATCCAAGCAGGCCCGCTCTTTTGCTTCCATGCAGGTAATTGAACAGCCGTTTCCGGACCATATAAGGGACCTATTGTGAGGAGGATATCAGGAATAAAACGGACAGGGGAGTGCGGCCCCCGAACTTCTCGATCGCATATTATATTATTGTGGCATACAGATATGTCGGATTTATTGCATATCCAGATCGCCCAAAAGCTCGCGTAACTTTTTAACGAGCCCTAAGCTTATTTTATAAAGGACAGCCGGTCGCCTTTATTTAACAGCAGTTTTTTTGAATTCAAATACCTTAAATCGTCCAGCACCGGCTGCCAGTAAAGCCGGTCTTTTGCCCTGAGCGACTCGATCTCGAACGCGATCTCCCTCGCCGCGCCGGACAACTGCGGCGCCCCGGGAACGGAATTCTCAGCCGCCTTAATGCAGAAAGCCAGGCATGGGCGTTTCATTTGTCCGGCGATTCTCCGGGCTCCGCCGTTTTTCAGATATTGGATTATATCCTCCGCCTCAAAACTGCTGGAGAGTATCCACCGCCAGTCCCCGGCGGTTATGGTTTTGCGCGAAAGCCTCTCATATTCCGTCCTGGCCAGCTCCGAAACGACCGGATAATCGGCCAGCCGCCTGGTTTTTTTAAGTTCAACCAGTTCCCTGAGCCCGATAACCGGCAAAACGCCCCAGGCCGTCCTGTAAATTTCCCTGCGGCCGAACGCCGGCTGAAAACCGCCCGCCCGCGGAACGACGCCCATCACGTCCAAATACCATTCCGGTTCTCCGGAACTGCGGGGAAACGTAAAATGAAACCCGTGGCCTTTCAGAACGAACTCCGGAGACAGTTCCGGCGTAAGTTTATATATCCTCGCCCCGGTTTTCGCAAGGACCGCCCTGAATTTCTCCCAGTTATCCGCCTCCGGCGACACCCATAGATCGATATCCTCGGAAAAAGTCGCGGCGCCGTATATAACGGCCGCCTGCCCGCTGATAAGGAGATACCGTGTTCCGGAGGCGTTAAGGCAGCGGAAAAAGTTTTTTATCATGAACCGCTCCGGGGTTCCTGAGAAGTTTGCGCATGGCCCAGGACCGCGCAAGGCGCTCGGCTGCGGGGAGCTTTATCCAGACATCCCTCTTAAAGTCCTCCGGCCCCCAAAAGATCTTTTGAGGGGGCTTTGCATTCTTTTTCATCGCTTTTGATTGTAGCATTTATAAAAATGCCGGGAGCCTGCCGGAAGATCCTGAACAGCAGGCCCTGTTCGGCGACCGGTATCAAGAACAGTTCTGCCGCACCCACACGCCCATCCTTAAACCTTAAGGTTACTAACCTATAGGTTGGTAATACAAAACCCTCCGCGTAATTGCAAAGCCATTTTCACGCGGAATTGAATATGCGCGCTTTACGGAAGGCGGGACTAATATGATGAATAATTCCCGGACCTGCTATCGCAGTAATCGGATCCGGGATCGAGCACCGCTCAAACGATCTGTTTTATTTTGGCGACCAAGTCGGTTACGGCTTCGCTCAGCTTGGAGCAATCGAGATAGGTCTCGAAATTCAGCTTTTTTCTGCCGTCGGGGGCGGACCAGAAGACCCGGAACAGCATGCCTTCCTCGGTGAGCTCGGCGTAAGCGCCCAGCGGGGTGGCGCAGCCGCCGCCCAGCTCCGCGAGGAACAGGCGCTCCGCCTCGGCGCAGATGCGCGTGCGGGGATGGTCCAGCCGGCGCGCCAGGCGCAGTACGGGCAGGTCCGAAGCCCCCGCCTCCACGACTATCACGCCCTGGCCCGGGGCCGGCACCACCTCGTCGGGAGTGAAGACCTGGGTGATCCTGTCCTGCAGGCCCAGGCGCTTGAAAGCGGCGTGGGCCACCACGATAGCATCGCAGTCCCCGCGGTCCAGCTTGGCCAGCCGCGTGTCCATATTCCCGCGCAGGGGCATGAAAACGGCGTCGGGCCGCAGCCTGGCGAGCTGGTAGCGCCGCCGGAGCGAGCCGGAGGCTATCTTCGGGTTCGGCGGCAGGTCCGCCAGTTTCACGCCGCCGCGCGCGACCAGGGCGTCGCGCGGGTCTTCCCGCTTCAGGTAAGAAGCCACCGCCAGCCCTTCGGCCAGCTCGCCGGGGAGGTCCTTCAGGGAATGCATGGCCATCCGTATGCCGCCGGCGAGGAGGTCGTTCTCTATTTCCTTCACGAAGAGGCCTTTGCCGCCGCTGGCGATGAGCTTCTGCGCGGACTCTTCGAGGAACATGTCCCCGCTGGTCTTGATGATCTTCTGCTCCGTCTCCACCCCTTCCTTTTTGACCAGCGAGCGGATGATATTGGTCTGCGCGAGGGCCAGGCGGGAACCGCGGGTGCCTATTTTGAGCGGCTCCTTGAAATCCGCCGGGTCGACGGAGGAATCCTTGTTGAACTTGTCCCAGATCTCCGCGCCCTTGGCCTCTATCATCCCGCGCGCCTTGTTTATCTCTTCCGTAAGCTGGGCCAGGTTGTCGGCCACTATCCGCTGCAGGTCGTCGATATTGTACAGGTAGACGTTGGAAAGGGCGCCGGCTTCGGGCTGGATATTTCGCGGGACCGAGATGTCCACCAGGAAGATGGGGTTGCCGTGCCGCAGGCCCATGACCCTGGTCATCAGCTCCTTCGTCAGGACGGGCTCGGCGGCGGAAGTGGAGACCAGCACGACGTCGGCGGCGGTCAGGGCCCGCTCCAGGTCCTCCCAGGGGAGACAACCGCACGAGAACTTCGCGGCCAGCTCGACCCCCTTGGCGTGGGTCCGGTTTATCACCGTGAGGCCGGCCTTCTTCTCGGTGAAAGCCAGGGCCGCGGCCTCGGCCATCTCGCCGGCGCCCAGCAGGAGCACCTTGGCCCGGTCGAGGTCGCCGAAGATCCTGCCCGCGTACTGCACGGCCACGAAGGCCACGGAGCGGCCTCCCTGGCTTATTTTAGTATTGGCGCGCACATGCTTGCCCACGCCGATGGCGCGCTGGAAAATGGTATTGGTCAGCCGGCCGGTGCTGCCGGCGCTCTTCGCGCCGTAGTAGGAATCCTTGAGCTGGCCCAGGATCTCGTTCTCCCCCACCACCATGGAATCCAGGCCGCAGGCCACGTTCAGCAGATGGTCGAGGGCCTCTTTGCCGGTCTTGCTGTAAAGGTGGCCGCCGCCGGCCTTGCCGGCCTCGTGCAGCGACGGGTCGCTCAGGAAGCCTATCAGGGCCGCCTCGCAGTCCTTCTTCCTGCCGACGGCGTAAAGGTCCACGCGGTTGCAGGTGGAGACCCACACCAGCTCCTCCGCCGCCAGGCGGCCGGAAAGCATGGCCTGGAGCAGCAGGCGGCGGCGCTCGGGGCTTATGCTGAAAGCTTCCCGGACTTCCACCGAGCAGGTTTTATGCGAAAGGCCGACGAGGACTAGTTCCATTTTTAAAAGCTGAAAAACCTGTGGTACTTCGGGGCCTGGCTGGACAGCAGCAGGGTGGCGACTATGAAGCTGAAACCCGCGACGTTCGCCCAGGCGGCCTTGGTGCCGCGCCAGTCGCCGTACTTCCTCAGCACCAGGTAGAGGCCGTAGACCAGCAGCGTGGCCAGTGCCCCCAGCTCCTTCACGTCCAGGCCGGGCAGGCGGGAGTACTTGACCCAGAGCTGCACGCTGGCCAGGAAAAAGCCGCCCGCGAAAAGCGGGAAGCCGACCTCTACCAGCCGCCAGATGAGCTTGTCCATGTCGCCTATGGAGGGCAGGGCAAAGGCCGCCTCATGCGGCTTGTGGGCCCGGAGCTCGCGGTCGGAGAGCAGCAGGGAGGAGCTGGCCCCGAAAGCGTTTATGAACAGGGCGTACGAAACTATGAACAGGAAATTATGCGCGGCGGCGAATCCGCTCGCCGCCTGCGGCGTGAAAGCTTCCAGGCCGGGGTAACCCAGGGAAAGCGGCACCGCCAGCAGCAGCAGGCTCCAGGGCAGGACGAAAACGAAAGTAATGCCCGTCCCCCTGCGCAGCTCGAGCCCGAGCAGCAGGGCGTTCACGCAGAAACCGAGTGCCAGCAACATGCCGCGCGGCGTGTTCAGCGGCGTGACGAACCTGTTCTCCGGGACCAGCCAGAAATAGAGCGTGAGGGCTATGAAAGCCGCCGCCTGGAAAAGCACCGCGCCGCCCAGGAAGACCAGCGCCGCCCTGAAGATCTTCGCGGCCCTGTTGAAAATGAAGAAGAGCCCGAAGCCCAGGGCCAGGAGCGTGAAAGCGAAAGCCAGCCTGACGCACCAGGCCGAGATCGCCGCGAAGTCGGGGAAATCGTACATGTGCGCTCAACCGTAGCTGTGCAGGCCGGACATCAGGTAGTTGACTCCGAAGTAGGTGAACATGACCAGGATGAAGCCCCAGAGCATGAGGCCGGCGAATTTCTTCTCCTTCCAGCCCCTGGTCCTTCTCAGGTGGATGGCCACGGCGTAATAGAGCCAGGTGATCAGGGACCAGGTCTCCTTGGGGTCCCAGGACCAGTAGGAGCCCCAGGCCGAATTCGCCCAGACCGCGCCGGTGATTATCCCCAGGGTGAGCAGCCAGAAACCGACCAGGCAGGAGCGGTAGACCAGGGATTCCAGGCCTTTCCTCTTGTCGGCGTGCTCCTCCCTGCCCAGGAAGGAGAAGACCGCGGCGCCGAGGAAAGAGAGCAGCAGGGCGCCGTAGCCGGTCATGACGGTGCTGACGTGGATGAGCAGCCAGTTGGACTGCAGGGCGGGAACGAGCGGCGAGATGTCCGAAGGCAGGAAGGAGGCCCCGCCCATGCTCAGCACGGCCACCACGGCCGTCCAGGGAGCCAGCCAGTCCAGCTCGCGGCCGGAAAAATGTCTGAAGAGCAGGTAGGCGCCTACGAAGGCCCAGATGAGGAAGATCAGCGATTCGTACTGGTTGGACAGGGGCGCCCGGCCGGCAAGATACCAGCGGGCGGCGATGTGGTAAGTGCCGCAGAGCCAGGCGGCGAACAGGGCCAGGATGGAATACCTGAACTTCCAGGCCTTGTTGAAAAGAAAACCGAGCAGCGTAGCGGCCATGGCGGCCCCGTAAAGAACGAAAGAAGCCTTCAGTGATATTTCCATTACTTCATCTCCTTCCAGAACGCCATGGTCAGGCCTGTCATCAGCACGGCGAAGCCGGCGTAGATGAAAGCGACGCTGGGGTCCTTGGAAACCTGTATGCTCGAAAAGTTCGGGTTCTTGGGGTCGTAGCCGGACTGGTACAGCCGGTAGCCCTTGTATTTCGCCGGGGAATTGACGTTGATGAGCTTCTCGAACTTCTCCGCGCCGTCCTCGATGAAGGCGAGGCGGCTCTCGAACTGCTTTATCCTGCCCGGATTGTATTCGTAAACGTACCTTATCCCCGAGTTATCCTGCGCGCCGTGGAAGTCCTGGTGGTTGGCGAACAGGTAGCTCGGCTTGGCGGCCTTGGCGCCTACGACCTTGATCTCCAGGGCCGGATTCTGCCGGGACTCGTCCACGGTCATGGGACCGGAATTACCGATGGAGAAATTCGGATAGAACTTAACGATGGCCAGGTCGGCGGCCGCGGAAGCGAAATGCGCGTCCTTGCCCGGCACGACTTCCACCGACTCGAGGAGGTCCTCGCCGGAGTGGCCAGGCTCGTCGCATTTCTTCAGCGCGTGGACTATATGTTTCTCCTGGTCCCAGTAATGGACCTTGAAATCCTTGAGCTGGACCTGGAAAGGCAGGGGGGCCGGGGCGCCGTCGTATCCGGAGAATTCGCCGTAGACCTGGCCCGCTTCCATGGCCAGTACGCCCTTGACCGCGAAGACCCCGTGTACCGCGCCGCCCACGAACATCAGCATCACGCCCAGGTGGCTCAGGAAAACCCCGGGACGCAGCTTAAGGACTTTCCACTGCTTCACCGTACAGGCCAGCATGTTAAGGAAGCCGCCGGCCAGGATGAGCAGGAACCAGCGGCTGGAGAAAACATTATTGAGCCGCAGGTTTATGACCCAGGCCCCGCCGATGCGGCCGAACATCTCCTTGTAGTTCTCGGCGGCTTCCCCCTGCGGTATCACCCCGCCCAGCAGGAACGCGCCCAGCATGAGCGCCGAAAGGATGAAGAAGAACCTGACGGAAGCGAGGTTGTTAATAAGTTTCATCTCAAGGTCCTTAATAAGAAAGCCGTACGCGCAAACGCCGGAACCTGGGGGATTGAAGGAAACTCCGACAAGGCAATTATATCAAAACCCCCGCCGGGCCCGCAAAAGGCGGAGGGAACAGGCTGAACCCGCCCCCTCTACGTCCCGGCAAGGCATTTACTTATGGCACTCTTTGCAGGTCTCGCCGTAGTTCTTCCTGAGCGGCACGTTCTTATGGCCGCCTATGTCGTGGCATTTCACGCAGCCCAGCATTTCGGTATGGGCCTTATGCGGCATGGCTTTCTTCGCCAAGGCGGCGATGCCGACGGAAGCCGGGACCCGCACCGTTTCCGGCGGCACCTTCACTCCCACTTCCTGGTGGCACTGCGTGGCGCAGTAGGACCCGGAGATAAGAGGTTCCGCCGAGATATCGGCCAGCTCCGCGCCCAGGGCGCGGCCGGCCTCGCCCAGCGTCCGGTCCGCCTCCCGCATTATCAGGGAGGTCAGGTAGATATTGTGCTCGCCGTGCGCGGTCCCCAGGAACTGCTCCAGCCTCGCGGCGCGGGCCAAGGCCAGGCGCGCTTTTTCAAGTTCGCCCTCGGGCCGTGTAGAGCGGGCCAGTTCGGCCTTTGCGCCTGCTATCTTGGCGGCCAATTGTTTCAGCGAGCTCCGCACGTCGTCGCGCACATGGCCCCAGGTGGCCTTGAACTTCCCGCCGTGGCATTTCATACAGGCCTGCTCGGAGGCTTTCTGCGTATGCCCGCTGAAACCGTTTTTCTCGCTTTTGTCCTGGTAATGGCAGCCTATGCAGTTGACGCCGGCCTTGAACATCGGGCTGGCCAGCTCGGGCAGCGAGCCTTTTATGTCCTCAGGCAGCCTGCCGGAATAGAGCTCCAACTGGGTAGAGTGCTTGTCCTGGTGGCAGTAGGAACAGTCGAAGCTGATGCCCAGGGGATGGCTGCCCGGCGCGCCTTTCGCGGCCGCCCCGGCGGGAGCGGGCTCCTGCGCCATTTTAAGCGGGGAGCTGTGCTTTATCTCCTGGTGGCAGTGGAAGCAGGCCACATGGTGCCTGGTCACATGGTTCTCGTGCAGGAACGGGACGTCCCCGTACTTATCCAGCTTCTCGGGCTGGTTATGGCAGGTGAGGCACCTGTCCCTGGGGGCGGCGCCGTCGCCGCTTACCACGCCGAGGTGGCAGTTCCGGCAGGACAAGCCCTGCTTAGTAACGAATTCCTTGTGGTTATAGGACATATTGCCCAGTTTGAAATTCTTTACCGGGAGGTTATGACAGGACAGGCAGCCGCCCAGCGGCTTCATTTCCTTGCCGGAGCCCATGTTCTTGAAATGGCAGGTATAGCAGGTGTCGTAAGTGACTTCCATGTGCCTGCCGACCATGATCTGCGAATGACAGGAGGTGCAGCGCAGCTGCCTGCCGCGGCGCTGCTCGGTCAGGTGCGGCCTGTGGTCGAACCGCACACCCTTGTCGCCGACCTTCACCCAGCCTTCCAGCAGCCTGGTGGAATGGCAGCCCGAGCTCAGGCAGGAGGCGTCCGCCACTTCGGCGTAGGGCTTGGAAGAATAGGTGCGCGTAACGTACTTGGCCACCTGCGACAGGGCCTGGAACTTATGCCAGAGATGCGTCTTGACGGAGGACGGCGGGTAATGGCATTTCACGCAGGCCACCTTGTTATGCCTGGAACCCTTCCAGGCGTCGTAATACGGCTTCATGATATGGCAGGAATTGCAGAAACCGGGCGACTCGGAATAGCGCATGAGCGACAGCAGCGTCACCAGCGCGCCGACCGCCAGGACGGCGGCCGCGATCTTGAAGCGCGGGGCGAAACTCAAATGCCAGCCGCCGCTGTCCTTCGTCAGGTTTATCCCGAGAAAACGCGGAAATCCCGAAATTTTTTTCATTATTGAACCGGTCCTTCGTGATAGTTCGGAACCTTAATCCTTGATCCGCTGCTTATGCGGCGGGGCCACTTTCCCGGTCAGCCAGGCCCAGTTCATGGGATAGACGGCGGGATCGAACACGGTCCAGTAGGAATGCCAGACCAGGATCGCCAGGCAGGCGAGGATGGCTTCCATGAAGTGTATCAGGAGGGCCAGGTCGATGACCCACTTGGGCAGGTATTGCAGCGACAGTTCCCTGAACCACACTATGCAGCCGGTGACCGCCATCACGAAGCTGCCCCAGACCAGCGCCCAGTACTCGATCTTTTCCATGTAGCTGAAATGCCCGAACTTGGGCGGCCGGCCTTTATGGAAGAGGTTGAATTTCTGGAGCTGGAAGAAATCCCCGATGTCGTTCAGCCCTGGCAGCAGCTCCGGCAGGCATTTGCGGCCTTCCCGCGACCTCGCCAGCCAGGCGGCGTGGTAGAAGGCCAGGGCTATGAACAGCGCCCCGAAAACCCTGTGCAGCAGGGTGCGCAGCGCGCCGCCATCCGCCCCGGCGAAGAACACGGTATTAAAGAGGGAATCGGGATACCTGTGGCCGAACCCCGTATAGGCGAGGCCGATGAAGGTGAGCGCTAGGAAGACGTGCTGTAGCCGCTCGTTCACGGACAGCCGGAGTTCGTCGGGGTGGGAATGCCAGCCGCCGACGCCTTTCCGGTACAGGTCCAGCAGATTATGCAGCAGCATGCCGCCCAGGGTCAGGACGATCAGGATGACATACAGCTTCCTGACCAGGTCCAGCACCCATTCATAGCTGCCTTGGGGCTGGGGCCGGCTCAGGTCGGCGTGTACCTTGCCCTTGCTTACCAGTTCCCCCGCTTTCTTATGGCAGGAGCCGCAGGTTTTCCGGAGGTTGGCCGGGTTGACGGAGGAATTCGCGTCCGAGGACGCGAGGACGTCGTGATACCTGTGGCAGGAAGCGCAGTTGGCGGCCGTCAGGTTCCCGGCCCGGAAGGCCACGCCGTGATAGCTGTCCATATGGCTGTTCACGGGGGTTATCGGCAGCCCGAACTTGGCCATTATCTTTTCCGAAGAGTGGCAGCCGCTGCAGGTCTTCACCACGGAGCCGGAGAAAACGCTGGAGCCGGACTCGCCGTGGGCCTGGATGGTATGCTCGCCGTGGCAGGAGGTGCAGACGGGCGCTTCCTTGTGGCCCCGCGCGGCCTGTTTGCCGTGTATAGAGCCGGAATACAGGGCGAGCTGCTTCGCGTGGCAGCGGCCGCAGGTAGCCGGGACCCTGGCCGCGCTGATGCGGCTGGCGGAATTCCCCGGCGGATCTATATCATGGCCGCCGTGGCAGTCGGTGCAGACGGCTGTCTTCGCTTTATTGTCCTTCAGGAAGACCCTGCCGTGCACGGTCTTGTCGTAAGTGGCCCTGGGTTCGAACAGCAGCTTGCCGGCGGCGAAAAGTTCTTTATGGCAGGTGTCGCAGGTAGCCGGGATATTGGAGCGGTGCAGCGGGGAGGCTGCCTCCGAGGGGCGCCGAATATTATGCGGGCTGCCGTGACAGGAGAGGCAGAGCGCGGGACCGGACTTCGTCTTTGCGATCGCCTTGCCGTGGTCGGAGCCCAGCAGCCTGTCGGCTACGCCGGTGTGGCAGCCTCCGCAGAAAACGGCCGGGACCTTTTTCCCGGGGTGCGGGTAGCCGTCCTTGTCCGGGTGGCAGGAACCGCAGGCGGGGCCGCCGTGCGCTGACGCGGCCATGTTCCCGGGGTCCACGAAAGGCGCGCCGGAGCCTTTTTCACCGTGGCACAGCAGGCAGGGGTTCCCCTCCGCCGGAGCCGGAGCGGGTAGCGCGACGGCATCCGGATAAATGCCCGCCGCGCCGAGCAGCGCGGCGAGAACGGCTGTTCTGTAGTTCGGAACCTTCATACCCTGTCTCCGGACCGCGGCCTGTACCGGACCTGACCCGGTAAGTATAGAAAAAAGGGCGGTTCCCGGTACACGGCAAAGCACAATACCCGGATTGATTTATAATACCGGCCGGGTTCACCAAAAACAACGGCCCGGCTCCCCCAAATGGGCAAGCCCTCCTTTCGGAGGGCTTGCCGGCCGCCGGGTACCGCGCTTCTTTTAGAACTTCGCCGAGGCCGACAGGTCCACGGTGCTGGCCCAGCCGGAATTCATGAAGTACACTTTATCTATCCACATGTCGCGGCGGTAGCCAAGCCTGCACGAAAGGTCCTTATGACCGGGCGGGAGATACGTGAGGGCGACGGCGCCCCTGGCTATGCGCACGTCGGTGGGGGCGAACCGCACTTCGGCGGCGGAGTACCTGTTCGCCACGCCCAGCACGTTCAGGTTATCGGTGAGCTGGCCGCGGGAGATGATGTAGGAACCATTGCCGGCCAGGCTGAAGCCCCTGGGAAGTTCCCACCTGGCGTGGAGGCCTATCACATTATTCTCGTAGCGGGAGAAAGCCTGGGGGATATGGATCATGCCGGTGGAGTTAAAACCCCAGTAGTTATCGGCGTGGGTGGAGTTCTGCTCGTAGGCGTAGTTCGCGCCGGCCGAGAACCTGGAGGTGCCGGCCCACTCGAGAGCGGTCTGGTAGCTGTTCTGGCGGGATCTCATCCTGTTCTGCTGATCCCGTTTGTTTTTCTCGGCCGCGTAGCCGGCCGTGACCACCAGGGTGAGCCTGGCGGGAAGCGGCATGATCAGGGTGGCCTCGCCCTTGTCCGAATCGTCGGACGTGCCGTTGAAAACGGCGTGGTTCGCGGTCATCTTGGTATAGCCCACGTCGAGGTCCATATCTAACGGAAGCGAGATCTCGAAACCCGCGCTGGCCGTGTTGCGGGTATCCTGCACGGCGGGCACGTTGTTCTGGGAGCCGGTGGAGAAGGTAACGCCGTCGTAAAAGCGCTTGATGCCGTTCTGATTGTCGCCCACCTCGCCTTCGAACGAGTACTCGTTGGTGTTCTTGCGGTAGTTGTTCTCGTATTTATAGCCGGCTTTAAAGCGCAGCTTGTCCGAGTAGATATAACGGGCCTTCAGGTCCCCGGCCAGGTTATAACGGTCTATCTCGGCATGCGGGCCGCCGCTCACGCCCCAGGCCTTGGTGGTGTTCCCGTACCTTATTATAAAGCTTCTGTTCTCATCGGTCCCGACAGTGCGGCCGTAAGCCCTGGCGGTAACGTAAGTCTTCTTTGTGGGCTTGTAAGCGGCGCCCAGGGTGGCTGAATAAGCGTGGCTGGTATAACCATTCTCGGTATTCGTCCTTGTCCGGGCGGAAAGCGCGGCGGTCATGGGGACGACGGCATCGGAGCCGGTGCGGAACCTCATATCTACAAGATTCATCCTGAGGTCGGGGGCGCGGGGCGCCGTGGTGCCGAGGGCGATGCCGTTATAATCCGCGGAATCCACGAAACGCCGGTGGGTGAGGTCCGCCGACATAGCGCCTTCGGCCAGGGGGGTGTAGACGCCCATGGAAAGTTCGGAGGTCTGCCTGTCCACATAACCGATATTAAGCACCGAACTGTTGTAGCGGTTATAGGTGGTTCCCGCTTCGTATTCCTGCCAATAGCCGGCGATCAGTCTGGCCCCCCTGCTCTCGGGCACGTAATACATAAGCTGGGCTTCGCTCTCGGTCCTGTTGAACAGGCCGCCGGGCCGTTTGGACTGGTTCACGAGGGTCATGGAGCCGTGCTCCACGAACCGTCCGTCTTCCAGGAGCGCGGTTGTCCGGAAGGCCGGCCTGTGGACGAGGTTCTTGAAGTTTCCCCTGACCCTCAGGGAAGAGCCGAAGTTCACGTCGACATACCCGTTGTAGGAGGGGCCGTTGATCCCCTGCAGTTCGAAGTCCAGGTAGGTGTTATCCTTAACGCCGGCCACCTCCAGATCGGTCTCCATCCCGCTGTTCTGGCGGCCGTCGTATTCCTGGACGAAGTCCTTGTTGCCGCCGTAGTTAAGGTCGAGGAACCTCGCAGTCGAAACGGCGGAATAATTATCGGCCGTCTGGGCATATGAGGGGATCACCGCCGCGAGAAGAAGAATTGCCGTTAAAAAACGCATTTTATACCTCCTGAAATGTATCTACCGCTGATCACCGGCTGACTTAGTTCTTGAACGTGGCCCTGCCGTCGGTGCCGTGAATTTCCCTGTGGCAGTTGGTGCAGCGCTGCCGGGTCTGGGCGCTGAACTTATTAAGGCTGCCGGCGGGGACCGCTTCTTTCGTGATCTTGATGTCGTGGTCCGACTTATGGCAGGTCAGGCACAGGTAGGGCATGGGCTGCTTGAGCAGGGCCTCGTTAACCGAGCCGTGGGGCTTGTGGCAGACGGTGCAGGCTTCGGCAACAGGGGGGTGCTCGGTGGTCCAGGGACCCGCCTTCTCGCTATGGCATTTAAAGCAGGTCTCGTTGACGCTTTCAGCCTTAAGGTTTCCCAGCGGGCCGCCGTGGGGGTTATGGCAGCTTACGCATTCCATCTTGCCCTCCGCGAGGGGGTGATGGGAAGGAAGGTTGGCGTCCGCCTTCTGCCTGGTATGGCACTGGTAGCAGGTGTCGTTGGCGCTCAGCTTGAGGTTCTTCGGGCCCTTGCCGTTGTGCACGCTGTGGCATTTCGTGCAGGTCAGGCCGTTCGCGGCGTGAGCGCTGGTATTCCAGAGCATGTTGTCTTTGTTGTTGTGGCAGGTGAAACAGATCTTCGAGGTTTCCTTGGGATCCGTTTTGGAGGGATTCCGTATAGTGGCGAAGCCCGGATTGGTCTTGTCGCCGGCGGCGGCCGCGTGCAGCGAGCCCGGGCCGTGGCAGGTTTCGCAGGCCTTGTCGGCTTCGACTTTTTTGGTCACGGTGATCTTTTTGTTATGCAGGGAGGCTTTAAAGCTCTCGCCCCGCTCGGCGTGGCAGGCTATGCAGGTGTCGGACCCCACCGGGGTCGCGGTCTCCGCGGAAGCCGTCCTGAAAGGAACGATAAGGGCGAAGGCCGCCGCTATCCAGCTTATTTTTTTCATTTTCATTTAACCTCCGTAATTTCCGACGCGCTCCCGGCGTAAACCGCCGCCGCTGAAATCTTTCACCGCCCGGTAACGGCGTTTTTATGTCCATCCGGACACGTACGACCAGAAAAGAATACAAAAAAGCGAGCCAGAGGTACGTGATGTAAGGCAATCCCCTGATTGATTTAAGGCAATGTCGGGCTTGACCTTACACAATACTATGGCTCTCCCCTACACGGCGCCCGGAGGGCCCAAAACAGACCAGCCCCCCCTTGCGGGGGGGCTGGTCAAGCAGCCTGCCGGCTGACCGGATAGCCTAGAACTTGTACGCCATATAAGCGCTCAGGGCATGCGCTTCATACGAAGCCCTGGTCGCGCCCGTCATGACGAACTTGGTGGTGTTCTCCGGGGTCAGCCCGGCCAGGTAGGCGCCGGTATTGGCGAAGTCCTTGTTCTTGTACCAGGCGAACAGATAGTTCAGCCCGACCTTCAGGTCTTTCTTTACCTTGTAGGCGCAGCCGGCGCGCAGCTCGTGCAGCCTGTTGACGACGGTGGGCCAGGCGATGGCCTCGGCGTTGGCCAGTTTGACCGTACCGTTCTGGTTGCTGTTGTCGTACTTCATCCGGCTGTCGGAGTAGGAATACCCCAGGTTCACGTCCACTTTCTCCGGGACTACGCTCAGCAGGGCGTCGAGGCCGACGGTATCCACGTCCTCGGTGATGTCCGTTCTCCAGTAGTTGTACGGGTTGAAGCTGTCCCCGGTATAAGCGTCGTCCAGGGTCCCGGCCGCGTTGAACTTATCGTCCTTGGCGCCGTTATCGGTCCTGCCCTTCCGGTTCTCGCGGCTGTAGCTGGCGGTGAGGGAAATATTCTCGGAAGGCTCGTAGACGGCGTCGAGACTGCCGATAAGGTTCTTCTGGCTCTTGAAACCGAACCTGTTGCCCACGCCGTAGGTGTCTTTCTGGTACTGGCCGGCCGCGCCCAGCGACAGCCTGGAGTTCAGGGAAACGTCGGCGCGCAGGTCGGCGCGGTTGCGGTTCCGCTCCGCCCAGTTGAAGTTGGCCAGGCCCGGCGCCTCGGGATTGGCGGCGGTGGCGCCGGTCTTATACCCGCTCACCGTGCGGTGCGCGTACTTATAGGCGCCCTTGACGCTGTAGGAACGGCCCGGCTTATACGTGAAACCCGCGCCGGCGCCCGACTCGTTGGTGGCCGCCACGCGCTGCTCCTTGTGGTCATAGCTGTCGGTAAAGGCCTCGGCGTCCACCGAGAGAGGATGGGAGAGCTCGTAGTCCACTCCCAGCTTCGTGGTCTTGCGCGTATAGGAGGCGGTGTCGTTGCGGACGGGAGCGTTATTGTCGTTCCTCACGGTCCGCCAGTAGGATTCGCCGAAAGCGGCGTAGCCGGGGAACAGGATGCTGTCCGAGTTATTGGCGTAGTCGTAGTAACGGTACTTCAGCGAGGCCCCGAGAGCGTCGGTGAACCTGGTGGTGAGCGCGAAGCTCTGGGTGATGGTTTTAACCTCGCCGCCGAAGCGGGAGACGGGCAAAGCCGCCACATCGGTGACGTTCGCCGGAGCGCCGCCCACGCCCGCCATAGCCGTATTAAGCGTATACGGCAGCAGCGCGGTGTTCTGGGTGGTCAGGCCGTAACTCACATTGCCGGTGAACCGGGTATTACAAGGGAGCTCCACCGAACCGGAAGCCGAGAGGTCGTGGGTCCGGTTGGAGGGCGCCAGCGCCATCTGTCCGTTCGCGAACCGGGCGCGGTCATAGGTATTGGCGTTGGTCCCGTACGAGCTCTGCGCTATGGCGTAGGTGCTGCGGTAGGGGTTCGCCCAGATCAGGGACTGGTTCTCGTTATTGAAGTCCGTGAGGGTATACTCCAGGTCGGCCAGCCAGGTCTTCTTATAGACGCCGGCGCCGGCTTTGAAGGTCTTGGTCCGGAAGTCCAGGGGCTCGGCCAGCTCCGTGCCGCTGACCACGAACTGGTCCCCTGTATGGCCTAGCCCGGTCGTGGCCGGGAAAGGCTGGAAGTAGCGTTCGTAGGCGCCGGCGCTTATCAGGCGGGCTCCTTCGCGCCATTCGTTCTTTACGTTCACCCAGGTCTTGACCTCGGGCGTGAGATTGTGATTTAACGCCAGGGCGGCGCTCCTGCGCTCCAGCTTGAAGGTGGTGGGATCGGTGCCGGCGAGCAGGTTCCTTACTATAGCCTGCGCCTGCGCGTCCTCGCCTGTGGTGTCCGTAAGGGCGACGCTGCCGCGTTCCTGGCGGGTCTGCTCCACGGCCTGCAGCGAAGTCTGCACGGAGCCGTTAATGGTCAGCCGGTTTTCCCCGGCGCCGCTCAGCAGCAGGGTGCCTTTATTGAAGTTATGGGTGAGGCGGTCGTACGAGACCCCGAGGTCCCATTTGCCGTACTCGCCTCCCCTGGCGCTGTAGGAATCGTTCGCTCCCGCCCCGCCCTTCAGTTTGAGGTCCAGGAAATAAGGCGAGGACAGGTCCTCCATGTACCGCAGGTCGTAGAAAAGGAAACCGTCGCTCAACTGGCGGTACTCCTGGAATTTCTCCTCGGAGCCGGCCGTTACCGCGTTAAAGCCTCCCTTGAGGTCGAGGGAACCCGTTCCGGAAGTCTGGGCCCCGGCTACCGCCGCCAGGGACAGGGACAAGCCGGCGCAGAATATTAAG
>JACQPH010000013.1 GCA_016207645.1 Elusimicrobiota bacterium | reverse complement strand
CCCCGCCGGGCGGGGGGAAACCGACGCAAGGGTTTCCCTCTTCCGGGGTTCGCGGGGCAAGGCTATGCCAGTGCCGTATCAAGAGCTATGCTCATCAGACGGCCAAAACCCCGGCCAACCCGGACCCGAGAGGGGGACTAAGTAGTTACTGCTATTGTTTATCCAGGTACTGCAGCAGCTGGCGCAGGCTCCGCTCCTGGGCCGGGGTGGGCGGCTGGGCGCCGTCGGGAACCGGCGGCAGGTCCTGCGGCCGGGGGGGCGCGAAGATCAGGCCACGCAGCAGCTCTTTTTTCGCGTAGAGGTCGTCGCCGGGGCAATCGGTCTTGCCGAGGTCGCGGTGGGCGTAGAAGCTGCTGACCGGCACTTCGTACGTGCCGGCGAGATAACGGCCGACAGCGACGAAAGAGTCCCGCGTGGCGCCGGTGAAAACGTCGCTGTTCGGGGGGTGGAAGTCGCCCATGATCGAAATGCCTATATTGGCCGTATTGCGGTTCTTTACGTGGGCCCCCACGGCCTTTATGGGGCGGCCCTCGAAAATATTCCCGGCCGGGTCTATCAGGAAGTGGTAGGCGATGTCTATCCAGCCGCGTCCGTTCTGGTGGAAATCCTGTATGAACCGCATCTCGGCCACGGCCCTGTCGAAAGTCGCGGGATAATGCGCCTGGGTATGGTGCAGGGTGAAATAGCGCGGCTCGTGCGGGGTGTAGGGCTCCCTGGGCGGGGCGGCCTGCCAGCCCGCCCGGCGCACCAATTTGAAGGGGGCGGGGTCCGGGAGGAAGAGTTCCGGGGCCGGCACATAGGCGCCCGTGCTTACTTCCGGAGGGGTCTCTTCCCCCGACCCTTCCCGCACCAGCAGTTCCGTCTCGTATACGGTCAGCGTCGAGCCGGAGTCCGTGCCGAGGCTGACCACGCTGAATTTCACCGGCTGGCGGGAGAGCGGGACGCGGTACCTGGCCCAGAAGCGCCCGCCGGGGAAACGGTTGAAGGCCTCGGCGCTGTAGCGCGGGGAGGCCGAGAAGAACGATTTGGCTTTCACGACGAGCTGCACGCGCACGCCGGGGTCGGGCATTTCGCCCTGGATAAGCACGGTGTCGTAGCTCCCCGCCGGAGCCCCGCTGAAAGGGGTTTCGAACAGCACGGAGCCTTCTTTCAGCGTCACGGGCAGCAGGGCCGATATGGGGTAGGGAAGGTCTTTGAAGACCGCGGCGCTCTCGTCGGCGCCGGCCGCGGCCGGCAGGAAAGGCGGGGAGAGCAGCAGAGCAAGGAGGGCGGTTTTGAAGCGTGCCGGCATATAATGATTATAACCGAGAAAGCGCGTTCACTTAAAGGCCTTTGGGCCTAGCCGGGCCTGGGACTTTAGGGTAATTCGCGTAGCGCAGCGCCGCGGCCATGACGTTCCCGAAGTCCAGGAGCGCGGTCCTGAGGCCTTCCGTCCCGTCGAGGAAACCGAGCCTGAAAAAATACGCCGAGAGGAACCTCGTGAAGGGGCGGAAAAAAATGAAAAGCCGGCTGCGTTCCTTCAGGGCGTAGGAACTGGCCAGGATCTCGGCGTAGAAGTCCCGCTTCTTCCTCATATCCTCCGCGTCGGAATAAGGGTAGTGGAGCAGGGGCTCCTTCAGCGTCCCTATTTCCCCGTCGACCTCCAGCCGTTCGTGGACGGGGAGGGGGAGGAAGCGCGCGGCGCCGCGCCTGAAGAGGCGCAGCTGGATGTCCGGGTACTTGCCGCCGTGCCTGAGCCAGCGGCCGAAATAGAAATTGCGGCGCGGCAGGGCGAAGGCGGCGGCGCCGGCCGGCGCGGCTATGGCGCGCTTGAGCTCGCCGCGCAGGGCCGGGGTGATCTCCTCGTCGGCGTCCTGGATGAACACCCAGTCCGAAGAGGCCTGGTCCACCGCGAACTGTTTGTTCACGTAGACGGCGCGGCTGTTAGGGCGGGAAAAGAACTTCACCTTGAAATCGCGGGCGGCCAGGGCGGTGCCGTCGGTGGAGCCGCAGTCGGCGAAGATCACCTCGTCGGCCCAGGCGGCGCTGGCCAGGGCGCGGGCGAGGTTCTTTTCCTCGTTATGCGCTATCATGGCGATGGAAATGGTCGGCATAGCGGTCGGGGCGCGCTAAAGCGCGGAGCCCAGGGCCTCCTCGAAGACGGCGCAGGTAGCGGAGGCGAAGGCCTCGCGGGAAAAATCCCGGGCGGCGCGGGCGCGGTTCTCTTCGCCCAGGGTTTTTAATTTTCCGGGGTCCGAGAGCAGCGCGGCTATTTTCGCGGCCAGGGCGGAATGGTCCCCGGGCGGGACCAGATATTCCGGCGCCACGAATTCAGGCAGGCTGCCGGCGGAGGTCGCGATCAGGGCCCGGCCCGAAGCCAGCCATTCCAGGGCGGCCCGGGAAACCGCTTCGCTCCCCAGGGAGGCTATCACGCCGGCGTCGCAGGAAGCCATGAAGGCGCGGGGATCGGCTACCTTGCCGTGGAAGACCACGCTGCCGTCAATTTCCAGTTCTTCGGCCGTTCCCAGCAGGTCGGCGTATTTCAGGTTGGCTTCGCAGCCGGCTATATGGAATTCCGCTTTCACCCCGGAGCGGAGCAGTTCCGCCGCGGCCCTGAGGAAACATTCATGCCCTTTGACCGGATCCAGCCTGCCGAGCAGGCCTATCCTGAACGGGGCCGAGGACTTCGGGGTGGAGGCCGGCGGCAGGTCTACCCCCTGGCGTATGACCGCCAGGCGGGAACTGTCCAGCCCGGCGTCGAGATACATTTTCCCGATATAGGCCGAGGCGGCTATGGTCTTCCTTACCGGGGAGAAGGCGGATCCGGCGGAAGGCTTTTTAACGTCCGCCTTTACGCGCAGGAGCGGCGGGCCGAGCAGGAAGCCCAGCGTCTGGGCGCGGCCGGTATGGGCGCAGACCGCGTCTATCCTCTCGCCGCGTACGGCGGCGCGCAGGCGCAGCAGGGCCGGCGGCAGGCGGAGGTACTCCCTGCGGCCGGGGATAAGGAAATATTTATAGCCTTCCCGCGCGGCGAGGTCCGACGCGGCGCTGCCCTCCGGGCAGGCGAAAACCACGGTATGCCCGGCCCCGCGCAGCGCGCGGGCCTGGTCGAAAGCGTAGGCCGCCAGCCCGCTATTCCACGGGATGTCGATTACGCTTAAAATTCTCAATGGCTGTTTCATAGCACTTAAGGGTCAGGGCCGCCATGCGCGGCGAGGAAAAATCCTCCCGGCGGCGGTGGGCCTCGGCGGCGAGGCGCTCACGGAGCGGGGAGTCGTTTATCAGCCGGAGCTGGGCTCCGGCCAGTTCCTCGGGGCTGCGCGGCCTCACCGTCAGCCCGTTGGCGCCGTCCTCCACCACGTCGGTGATGCCGCCGGCGGTGGTGGCGACTATCGGCAGGGAGGCGTTCATGGCCTCCACCAGCACGCTGCCCATCCCCTCCTCGGCGGAGGAGAGCACGAACATGTCCAGGGCGGCCAGGACCTTGTAGGGGTCGCTGCGGTAGCCGATGAGCCTGAAACGGTCCTGGATCTTCAGCATCCTGGCCAGATGCTCCACTTTCCGGTCCAGGGGGCCTTCGCCGGCGAGGAGGAAATACACGTCGGGGGATTCCCTGAGCACCAGGGCGGCGGAGCGCACCAGGTTCTCCGGGTCCTTATGCGGCACCAGGGCGATGAGGGAGCCGGCCCAGAAAGAGCCGGCGGGGAGGTCCAGCTCGGCGGCCAGGGCCTGCCGCGCGGCTTCGCGGTAAGCCCGGAATTCCCCGGGCTTCCAGGGCGTATCGTCCAGGTCTATGGTGCTGTTGACCACGGCGACCTTCTCTTCCGGGACCTCGGCTTTCAGCAGGATCTCCTTCACGGCGTCGGAAATGGCTATCACTGCATGGGCTCTGCCGTACTTATAGCGGGCCGTGAACGCGCCGGGGATGAAATCCACCCGGCGGTGGGCCACGCGCACGCAGTCGAGGCCGGCCGAGGCCAGCCAGGAGACCGCCGCGGAGTGGGAGGTGTGGGAATGGAGCACCGGGGGGAACCGCCCGGCGGGCAGACCTTTGAGCTTACGGCGGAGCAGCAGGGCCGAAACCGGGTCCCATTCGAAAAAATACGGCAGCGTCAGGGTCCTGAAGCCTTTGCGGTGCGCCGCCATGTGCAGGGGGGAGCCCTCACGGCAGACCACGGTATTGTCGTGGCCCAGGAGGTTCAGCTCTTTTACGAGGTAGAGCAGCTGGCGCTGGCCGCCGCGCAGCTCTTTCCCGTCGTCGAGGTGAAATACGGTGAGGCTGGATCCTGTCATAAAGGGATATCTTAACAATTAGGGCGTCGGGGGCGCAGGAGTTTCTCCGTTTTCTCCAGCAGCTCGGCGGCGCTGATCTCGGAGGGTTCGTGCTCGAAGACCGCCAGCACTGGCAGGACTTTGCCGCGGGGGGAGATCTTCCCTATCCAGCTTCTCTGGAAGATCCCCAGGCAGGGCGTCCCGAGGGCGCTGGCCAGGTGCAGCGGGCCGGAGTTGTTGCCGATGAAAATGGCGGCGCGGGAGATAGCGAAGGCCAGGTTGGCGATGTCGAGCCCGAGATCGCAGGAAAAAACGAGATCTGACGCCGGGGCCAGGCCACCGAAGAGCTCTTTTTCCTCCGGGCTGGCGTTGACGAGGACGCGCAGGCCCCGTTTCTCCAGGGAGCGCAGGACGCTGGTCCAGGTTTCCAGGGGCAGGTTTCGCCTGGCGTTGCCGGAGAACGGGTGGATCACCGCCCAGGAGCCGGAGGAGAACAGCGCGGCGGTGCGGGCGGTTTCTCCGAAGCCGGCGGAGGACACCGGGTAGCTCAGCTCTCCGGGATCCGTCCCGAGAGCCGCGGCGGCCAGTATGCGGGAGGTGTCCAGGATATGGGTGCGGCCTTCCGGTTCGACGCGGTCGGTGGCGAAGGCGCCCTTCAGCGCGTACCTTCTGGGGATGCCGGCCAGGAGGCAGGATAAATTCTTGCGCCAGTTGCCGTGCAGTATCAGGGCCGCGTCGAAGCCGGCGCGGCGTATGGCGAGCAGGGTCCTGAGGTACGCGGCGAACCCGCCTTTCTCTTTCCCCGGCGAGCGGTCCCAGAACGGGTCGCAGTGGTAGTGTTCGATGCCCGCTCCGGCCAGCGGCACGACGCCGCGGGAATATTCCTTGGTCCAGAAAGCGGTTTCGGCGCCGGGCTGCGCGGCCAGGGCGCGGTAGACGGCGAGGCTGACCACGGTGTCGCCGATATTGTCCAGTGAGACTATCAGGATCTTCATTTGATATTGCCGGCCCGCTTTACGTACAAGTTAAAAAGTAACCGCTTGAGGCGCCGCTGGAGGGTTGGACGGGGTATTGTTTCGCGACCAGAGCGGCTATATTAAAAAAAGCCCCGTGCCGGGGCTTTTAAATTGGTGGACGTGACAGGGATCGAACCTGCGACCTCCTGCATGCCATGCAGGCGCTCTCCCAACTGAGCTACACGCCCAAAAAATAACTGCTTTAATTCCGCGGCTTTCTGTAAGAGAACCAATAATATCATATAAAAATATATGCGCGGTTTCAAGCCTGTGGCTGTGCCGTATTAGACCTATGGTCATGCCGTATCAAGAGCT
>JACQPH010000080.1 GCA_016207645.1 Elusimicrobiota bacterium | reverse complement strand
GGTTTATCCTGAAGGATATGCTGAAAAAAATCGGATATGGAAAAGTCTCTGATAGAATTTAATAAAAAATTTAAGGAAGACTTGCTCTCCCTGCTCTGGAGGCAATGGGCGGCCATCGGCGTGCCCGGTTATTCCGGGGGGGAAGAGAACAGCATAGTGGACCCGGAAGCGCTTTTGCTCTTCACCTGTACTATAGCGAGAAGCGATCCGCGGCTTTTTGACGAGGTGCTGGATTGGCTGGGGACCAATGGCGAGCTGATAAATGTCCAACGCCTGAAAATGATAATGACCAGGGAAGGGTTTTCCGGAAGGGCGGTCCTGGCGGCTATGGCTGAAACCATCGGTCAAGGCTACAGGGCCCGCAAATGGAAAAGTTTGTTCGGCCCGGCCGCCGCGGTTAACAGGCCGGAGCCTCTTTTTTATTCTTCCGATGATATCCCGCTTGAGCATTTTGGGGACGCCGACAGAACTTTTCTCCGTCATGGCCTGAGCCGCGGTAAAATAAAAAGCCGCGGGCAGGCCGCTCATCCGCGGTACTTAAAAAGCGCTCTCATCCTGCGGCTCAGGGCATTGTTCGGTGTTACGGTCCGGCCGGAAATCGTAGCCTATCTGTTTGCCCATGAAAGCGCGCATCCCTCCATTATCGCCAGGGAAACCTATTTCAGCCAGAAAGCGGTACAGGACGCGATGGTTGAAATGAGCAGGTCCGGAGTTATCTCGGTGAGGACAGTCGGCAGAGAAAAGCGGTACCGGCTGGATAAGGCTTCCTGGGCCTCCTTGCTTAAGGCGGAACCGGACGCCTTGATCTGGTCCTGCCGCCCGCCGCTTTTCAGCGCGCTTGAGCGCGTCTGGCTGAAATTGAATTCCGTTGAATTCCAGCGCCTGGACGCTCTTCTGACATCTTCGGTACTCCGCGCTCTCATGGCTGAACTGCGCCCCGCCTTTGAACAGGCCGGCTTCGGCGTTCTGATCTCTGATGATAAAGCCCAGAAAGGGGAACAATATACACAGGTTTTTCTTTCCGATATGGAAAGAGTCTTAAAAAAGGCGGCAGGAGCCTGATATCGCTTGCTTAACAGGAGTGTAATAGCGGGGAAAATTATAGAATAGCTGTAGGCTTAATGGTTAAGCTGGGGCACAGGAGATAGAAATGGCGCTGGATCTTGGCAGCCTGAAAAAAGCGGTTGATTCTCTGGACCGAACCCTAAAAGTGGCGGGCGGGAGCATGAATTCCGAGCAGGCAGAGGTGATCCGGGCCGGGGTAATACATAATTTTGAAGTGACTTACGAGCTGTGCTGGAAATTCATGAAAAGGTGGCTTGAACTCAACGCCGGGGCTTCCACTGTGGACGGTTCCACCAGGAAAGAATTGTTCAGGCTGGCCGCGGAAAGCCGGCTTATTACGGGCGTCGAGAACTGGTTCAAATATCACGCCGCCCGCAACGAAACCGCGCACACCTACGACCCCGCCAAGGCCGCCGCGATCTTCGCGCTTGCGGCTCCCTTCGCCGCGGACGCGCGGAGCCTGCTTAAAATCCTCGAACAGAGAAATGATTAAAGCGACCCCGGAGCAACTTCGGATAATCAGCGCTATCCTCGTTGCCCATGTTCCGGGTGTAGAAGCACGCGCCTTCGGCTCGCGTGTCGTCGGCACCCCCAAGGACTATTCCGACCTCGACCTCGCGCTGGTCGGCTCTGCCAAACTGAATCCCGCCATCCTCGAAAGTCTCCGGGAAGCCTTCGAAGAATCGGATATCCCTTACCGCGTAGATATCCTGGACTGGCACGCCATCTCTGAGGAATTCCGGAAAGTCATCCAAGCTAAATACGAAGTCCTCCCGCCCCCGAACAACCCCTGACTAAATATGGATTGGATTAGTTATAAGCGGTCCCTGACCCTTATTTCGGAATCCACTTTTAGATAGTTATGTAGAATATCCCAGTTGGGACAGGGGAGAATAAAAAAGCCATTTAGAAATCAGCGGTTCCCTCTAACAATCGGAAGCGGCTTGGATGGAGTGGAAGATGAAAATATTTAAAGTTGCTGTTGTAGGTGGAATAGTGGTGATGGCAGCCGTAATGGCACATGCGGATGCTATAAGAATCAAAAAGTTCTCATTCCCGTCAGGATTTAACAATGCATCAGCAATGACTTTTGTTAAAGGGAAGGAACGAATTTGGATATTTAGGAGGAACGCTGACTCATACGAATTTGATATTGAGTCCGGTAGTTGGACTGCGTTGGGAAAGTCTGTAGGGAACTGTGCTTCTGACCCCTATATAAACTTAGTTGAAGATGCTTATGCTCCCGGTTGGTTGTGGAGTGCTAATTTTTATGATGGTTTGCTGCATTATAACCTGATAAATCGCAGTTCACAGGTATACACAGTTCGCTCGTCTTTTGGCGGCCATCCTGTTACCGCAGTTGCACTTGATAAGAATCGCATTTGGGTGGGAACTGCCTCCGGATTGTATTATCTTTCTCGGGACTCGCAAACAACGCAAAAGGTGGATGCGTTTGGTAACACTTGGGTTAAAAGTCTCGCGGTTGATGGCATTAGAATCTGGGTTAACGGGAGTTCGTTCGTCGATAGCACAGACTTGCAGATAAAAGAAGTGTCCGTTGCGGAAAAGTGGCCCATGAAAGAGGTTCGTAGTTTTAGTTTTTTGCCACCATATAAAATCTCTTTTGACTCATACGGAAAAACGGTTGTGATCATAGGGTCGGCAGACAAAATTATTCTATCACTGGATGACGTGGAGGCCATTTATGCAACACGCGGGGAGGGAGCTATATGGCTATATTGGGGTGATATCGCACGATTTGATTTAAACAGCATGTCTATCGCCGAGAAATACACACATATCCATGGTGGAGCTAAATGTCTATATGAGGATGGGGATTTTTTGCTGTTTTTAGCGGACAATTATTTGGCCAGAATCAATAGAAAAACAAGGCAAATGGATGTATCCCAGTTGTTTTTAACAACAATGCTTCAGGACAAAAGCAACTATTGGGCACTGAGCTCTCAAGATGGATTGATAATGATTCCCAAAGCTAACTTAAATGAAGCGTTTAAAATTGACAAATCACTAGAAGATGCGAAAAATAGAATTGGAGAATTGGGGGGCTTCTTACGTCATGCAGAAGATATTGATATCGTTCAGAGAATTAAATACATAGTGGAATTGTTTGAATTATTGCGGAAGGATAAAACCAATCGCGAAGTTAATATTCTCACTTCTGAGGCGAGACATGCACTAAGGATGCAGAAGGAAGGGGGAGACTGGTTTGCGCCTAAGCTGGATTTTGCGCAGTTAACCGAGCTTGAAAAGCCGATAGGATATTATGCGCTTGCTACGAGCGCATTTGGGGCTGGCAAGCCAGTTGAGGCAATGGAATATTTTGAAATCTTGAGAAAATCATATCCTGACAGTATCTGTCTTGGGTGGATTCAAAAGAATGATTTGGAACTTATGATTGCGACTAAGAACAAATATCAAGAAATCAGTCGCAAGAAGATGTCAAAGGACCAGCGACTTTGGGAACTCGGGAATCTTTATTTCGACGCCATGCTGGTAGACTGGAATACGTGGGAAGTGGGCTATAACACGAACCTGGCATTCAGCTATTTCAATGAACTTATAAGCAAGTATCCAGACAGCATTTGGGCTAAAACTGCGCAACAGAAAATGGATGAGTATAATTCAGCGCTAGAGCAAGCAGATTAACATATTCCTTTTGCGGGTTATTATTTGGAACTGGAACCGAAGTCTGAATTCGGTGGTTAAATCCCCTTGCGGCCATGTGGAGTGACTAAGTACTGGTCAATGAAAAAAACAGCATTTCCCTCAAATAAATCTTGGTCCGTGTATATCGTGCGCTGCGCTAACGGGTCCTTATATACGGGGATTACTAACAATTTGGCTTCGCGCATTGCTGACCATAATGCGGGGAAGGGGGCTAAGTATACGGCGGCTTTTGGGCCGGTGACGGTGGTTTGGAAGAAGAGGAAGAAGGACAGGTCCGCGGCTTCTGTCCTGGAGGCCTCTATCAAGAAGCTTTCGCGTAAAGAGAAAGACGCTCTCATTGCGAATAAGTAGGCGGAAATTCGTGTCTGTCCCTAATTAATCCCCATTCCTTATAGGAGCGGGTGGCGGGGGAGCCGGATAAGCAAAACCCTCTCGGAAGGTTCGGCTTGCGTAAGCGCCGAACCTGAGAGCGGGAAGGGCGGGCACGGTGTGCCCGACCCTGTTTTTGCGTTCCGGTCCCCCGACAGGCCCCGCGAACCCAAATAATCGTTCCTACCTGTGCGGCTATTTTTGTAGAATTTAAGCGTAGTCCTATCCGTTTCTGGAATTTTTTAGTTTCTTTCTTTTTAAACTATGCCCAAAAACAATGGTTTCGCGGCGGTGGTCCTGGCGGCCGGCCTCGGCACGCGCATGCAGTCCGACCTCCCCAAGGTCCTCCATTACCTCGGCGACATGTCGCTGATCGAGCGGGCCATACGGAAAATAGCCGTGCTCGGCCCCGGAAAAATAATAGTCGTCACCGGCCACGGCGCCGACCTCGTGGAAACCGAACTCTCCAGGAGACTCGGGGCAGCCATTTCCGGGAAAATAGTTTTCGTCCGCCAGAAACTCCTTAAAGGCAGCGGCCGCGCCGCGCAGGAAGCCATGCCGCAGATACGCAAGCACGCCAACGTAATGGTCCTCTGCGGCGACGCCCCCCTGTTCAGGGTCGAGACCGTCAAGAAAATGCTCGGCTACTACCTCAAGCATTCCCCCGACTGCCTCGTCATGACCGCCGACCTCTCCGAGCCCGGCTCCTACGGCCGCGTCAAGCGCAACCATGCCGGCGACGTAGCCGCTATAGTCGAAGCCGCCGACGCCGACTCCTGGGAGCTGGCCATCCGCGAAGTCAATTCCGGCACCTACTTCTTCAGCGTAAAAAGCCTCGAAAAAGCCGTCAAGAACCTCAGGAAAAAAGGCACCAAGGGCGAATTCTACCTTACCGACGCCGTGGAAAATATCATCACCGCCGGCGGCAGGGCCCTCGCCTTCCGCCTCACCGACCCCACCGAGATGACCGGCATAAATTCCCGCGGCGACCTCGCCGCCGCTTACGCCATGCTCAACCGGCGCAAAGCCGCCGAGCTGATGGCCTCCGGCGTGACGGTAGTGGACCCCTCCAATACCTATATAGAAGAGAACACCGTGATCGGCCGCGACACCGTCATCTATCCCGGCGTCTTCATAAAAGGCGTCTCCTCCATAGGCCGCGGCTGCAAAATAGGCCCCTGCGGCGTCCTCGAGGACTGCCGCATCGACGACGGCGCGGAAATAAGATATTCCTGCGCCCTAGAGAAAAGCCGCGTCCGCGCCGGCGCCATCGTCGGCCCCTTCGCCCGCCTGCGCCCCCTCTCCGACATCGGCCCCTCCGCCGAAATAGGCAATTTCGCCGAGGTCAAGAAGTCCGTCATCGGCCGCGGCTCCAAGATGCACCACCACAGCTATGTCGGCGACACCCAGATGGGCGAGAAGGTCAACGTGGGCGCCGGCACCATCACCTGCAATTACGACGGCGTCAATAAAAATAAAACCGTCATCGGGGCCGGCGCTTTCATCGGCTCCAACACCAATCTAGTGGCTCCGGTAACCATCGGGGCCGGCGCTTACACGGCCGCGGGTTCGACCATAACCGAGAACGTCCCGGGCGGCGCGCTGGCCATAGCGCGCGCACGGCAGGTGGTGAAACAACTCAAAAAAAGGACTAAATGACTCCCGAACTGAGGAAAAGGGGTTCGTTCAAGGTATTCAGCGGCAACGCCAACCCGGCGCTCGCGAGGAAGATCTGCGACATCCTCGGCGTGCCGCTTTCCGAGACCAAGGTGTCCAAGTTCGCCGACGGCGAGATAGACGCCCATATCCTGGAGAACGTGCGCGGCGAGGACTGCTACGTAGTGCAGCCCACCTGCCCGCCCGTCAACGACAATCTGATGGAGCTCCTCATCCTCATGGACGCGCTGCGCCGCGCCTCCGCCGGCCGCATCACGGCCGTCGTCCCCTATTACGGCTATGCCCGCGCCGACCGCAAGCCGGCCCCCCGCGTGGCCATCACCGCCAAGCTGGTGGCCAACCTGATCACCGAAGCCGGGGCCAACCGCGTCATCACCATAGACCTGCACGCCGCCCAGATCCAGGGCTTCTTCGATATACCCCTGGACCACCTCTACGGCCGGCCCGTCGTGCTGGACTACATAAGGGGCCGCAATTTCGACAATATGGTGGTGGTTTCCCCCGACGTGGGCAGCGTGGAGCGCGCCCGCTCCTTCGCCAAGCGCCTGGACCTGGGCCTGGTCATCATAGACAAGCGCCGTCCCCGCCCCAACGAGGCCGTGGTCTATAATATCATCGGCGACGTGAAGGGCAAGACCTGCTTCATCTTCGACGACCTGGTGGATACGGCCGGCACGCTCTGCATGGTGGCCCATTCCATAAAGGAACAGGGAGCCGGCAAGATCATAGCCGCCGCGACGCACGGGGTTCTATCGCGGGACGCTATCGAGAAAATAGACAAATCGCCCATAGAAGAGCTCATTTTGACGGATACTATTCCCGTAAACGCCTCAAAAAGTGCTAAAATAAAGGTAGTATCCGTGGCCGCGCTCCTTGCGGAGGCCATCAAACGCAATCACATGGGTGAGTCCATAAGCGAACTCTTTAAGTGATAGCTGTATTTCAGCAGGAGGAAAGCAGTATGAAACAGACGGTAATTTCAGCCGAGCCGCGCACTAAAGCCGGCGTACGGGGCACTCTCACCGCCCACAGGGCCGCCGACCAGATCCCCGCCGTTATCTACGGCCAGGAAAAGCAGCCCATGACCATCGTGGTGGATTATAAGTCCATCTGCGCCATCCTCAGGGCCGACCCCAACGCCATCATAACGATGAAGCACCAGGGCGGCGAGGACACGGTGATAGTGAAGGCCATACAGCGCCATCCCGTCACCGACAAGTACACCCATTTCGACTTCCAGCGCATCTCGCTGAAAGAGAAGATCAAGGTGAAGGTCCACGTGAAGCTCACCGGCGAGTGCCACGGCGCGAAGGTCCAGGGCGGCCTGGTGGAACACACCATGCGCGAACTGAACGTCTCCTGCCTGCCCACCGAGATCCCGCACGAGATCGAAGTGGACATCACGGACCTGCATATCAACCATTCCCTGCGCATCAAGGACATCAAGGCCGGCAAGGCCGAGCTCCTGGACGCCCCCGAGCAGATCGTGGTCAGCGTGACCGCTCCGAAGGAGGAGAAGGTCGAGGAACCCGCGGCCGGCGCCGCCGCGGCGGGTGCGGAACCCGAAGTTATAGCCAAGGGCAAGAAGGAAGAGGGTGAAGAAGGCGCCGCCAAAGAGGGCGCCAAGCCCGCCGCCGGGGCCAAACCCGCCGCCGGCGCCGCCGCCAAGCCCGAGGACAAGAAACCCGCCCCCAAGAAGTAACGGGGGCCAGAGCAAGGGAGCAGAAGTTGGACCTTAAATGTTCGGCTTCTGCTCCTTGCATTAGGGGATATGAAAGACCGGATACAAATGGCGGCCCTGCTCGGGAACCCGGGCAGGGAATACGAGAAGACCAGGCATAATATAGGCTTTATGCTGGCCGACCTCGCCGCCCGGGGCTTCGCTTCCGGGGGGAGCTGGCGGGACTGGAAAGGCCTGGGGCTGTACCTCGAATTCGAGGCCGCCGGCCGCAAGGCTTTCCTGCTGAAACCCCGGACTTACATGAACCTGTCCGGGAACGCCGTGCAGAGCTTCGCCTCTTTCTACAAGCTCCCGCCGGCGGCCGTCCTGGCGGTCTATGACGACCTGGCGCTGCCCTTCGGCAAACTGCGCATACGCAAGGACGGCTCAGCGGGCTCCCATAACGGGATGGATTCGATCATCTCCGCGCTGGGGCCGGCCCTGCCGAGGCTGAGGCTGGGGATAGGGCCGCGGCCGGAGCATATACCCGGCAAGAATTTCGTGCTGTCGGGATTTACTAAAGAAGAGGGGGCGCGGCTGCCCGCTTTCCTGGACCTGGCCTGCGAAGCGCTGAAGGCGGCCTTCGAGGACGGGGTGGAGAAAGCGATGAACCGCTACAATCATGAACGAGATAAACCCGTTCCTTAAGATCTTTTTCGGTCTGCTCTTCGTCCTGCTGGGATTGGGGTATATCTACAGGCCGGAGATCATAGAGCGGGTGAACCGCCTGATAAAAGAGACTTTCCTCAACGATTCCTACGTGGCGCTGCACCGCAAGAACTGGGGTTTCCTGCTGCTGCTGGTAGGCGGGGTGCTGGTCTATATGGGCGTCTCAAGGACTTTGGGCTGGTAGGCCTTTAGGCCCTTGGCTTTTTTTCGTTCCGGGGTACAATATAGCGAGGGTAAAAAACGGGGGAGGAGAATATGACCTGGGAGGAGATCACCAAGAAGTACGAACAGGACACGAAGGTGGAAAGACCCGGAAAAAAGCTGCCGAAGCTGGAGAAGAACTGGGATAACCTGTTAAAGTCCACGGACAAGCTTATCTGGCTTTTTTCGCTCTCCAGCGGGAAAAGGCCGCAGTTCAAAAGATAGGGAAGAGCGGGCAAAATACCCGGGATGCGCCCGAAGGCGGTCCCGGGTTTTATTTTTGGGCCGTGTCCAGCGTTATTTCAAGACCCTTGCTGAAGAAGCTGACCCGGTCCTGGCGGGCCCCTTTCAGGTCTCCCCTGCGCGGAACCCCCAGCTGCCCGTGAGTGTTGAGGATGGCGTCAAGGTAGACCCTGCGCGTCAGCAGGTCCGGCATGATCAGGTTGGAGGAGGTCAGCTCGAATTTGGCCGGGAAAACCGGGCTTATTATCTTCCTGACGGCTACCGGCACGCCGCTTTCGTTCCTGGCCACCACGAAAAGCATGCTGTTGGCCCCGGGCAGGCCCTGGAGCAGTTGCGGGGCTACGCCGACCGTACCGGAAACCCGGAAAAAATATTTAAGAGCGTACGGGTAGCCGAAGCGCCAGGCTATAAAGCCGGCCCCCGCAAGCACTACCGTCCAGATGAGCCTCTTGCGCATAAGTAGATTTTACAAAATATAGTTATAGCCGCGGAAAGCGGGAAAGCCGGGGAAAGCGCCGGAAGGCGGCTGAAAACAGGAAACGCCCGCTCCCGCCTTCCGTAGCTTTGCGTTGCCCTCCTGGCCGCTGCTATCTGTGATCCTATGACATATTCTGTTCACATTCATTTAATATTCCTTATATTGACTTAGGGTGGGGTGTGTATTAAACTTGATATAGAGTATTCAAAGGGCCGTCTGATGAGCATAGCTCCCGATACTGCACCTGCATAGCAAGGGCAAAAAACTATGGCGAACGATTATAACGAACTCGAACAGCTGGTCAACGATGTGACGAGCCTGGACACCGCCCGGATGACGCTGCGCTGGGCGCTGGAGAGGCTCAACAACATCGAAAAAGAAAAGGCCGACCTCAAGAAGAACCTGACCCTGGCCGAGGAAACCGCCAGGCGGCTGCAGGTCAAGGAAGCCTCCCTCACCGACGCCTATACCTCGCGCAACAAGACCATAGAGGAAAAAGAGGATTTTTACACCAAGCTTGAAGCCACCATGTCCCTCCTGGGCGAGGGCAAGCTGGACATACAGCAGCTGCTGAAGAAAGAGGCCAAGCTGGATTCCCTGCGCCACAGCCTGGAAGCCGAATATTCCGACAAATTCGAGGAACTGGACCGTAACCAGCGCTCGGTGATAGAGCGCTGGAACTCCCGCCTGCTGGAGGTGGAAAGCCAGTACGCCGGCCGCCTGGCCGAGGCCCAGAAGAAATACGACGGCCTGCGCGCGGAGCTGGAGGGGGAGTACCAGGGGCGGATGAACTCGCTCCAGGCCGATTTCAGGTCGCGCGAGAAATTCCTTTCCGAAAGGGTAGCCGGGCTGGAAAGCAGCGTGCTCCGGTCCGAGGAGAAGGTGGAGGCGCGCCGCGGCGCGCTGGAGGCCGAATACCTCCAGAAGAAGCGCGAGGCCGAGGAGAATTACCGCAAGCTGAAGAACCTCCTGGAAGCCGGCCTGGAGGAGAAGCTCCGCGCCGCCGATTCCGACCACGCCGAGCAGGTGCGCGCGTTCGAAGCCTCCTGGCAGATAGAGCGCGCGAGGCTCCTGCAGGAGCAGCATGTGCGCGAGGCCCAGTACGCCTCCGCCCAGGACCGCATAAAAGAGATAGAGAACGCCCTGGCCGCCCAGCAGGAGGCCCATCATAACGAGCTGCTTAAGATCATAACCGAGAAAGAGACCGCTTTCAGGGCCCAACTGGCCGGGTTGGAAGCCGAAAAAGCCGCCAAAGAGGAGACCGTCAGGGAACTGCAGGGCAGACTTGAAAAGAGGTCGGACAGCTGGGAGGCGGACCGCTCGAGGCTGCAGGCGGAATTCGACGGCAGGCTCAGTTCCATGGAAGCCGGCCTGCGCGAACGCGCCGCCGCGCTCGAGAACGCTTTCGCGGACAGGAGGAAGGAGATAGAGAAAGAGATAGAGTCCAGCCGCGCCGCTTTCGAAAAGGAATTCGACGCGCGCCTGCAGGCCGAGCGGCAGTCCATGGACGCGCAAAAAGACATTCTGGAGGGGGAAAAGCTGGCGAGCGAAGAGGCGCTGGCCGCCGCTTCGGCCAGGCTGAAAGAGCTGGAGCATGCCGTCACGGCCACCCGCGAGGAGCATCACAAGGACCTGCTGGAGCGCCTCCGCGCCGGGGAGGCCTCGTTCCGCGACAAGCTGGCCGGCTTCGAGGCCGAGAAACAGGCTTATAATGAAACTATAAATAAGCTCGCCGACGAACTCCGGCGCAGGGAAGCCGAGTTCATAGAGGAAAAGAAAAGCGTTTACGCGGAGTTCGACGCCAAGGTCGCGATGAGAATAGAGGTGGACAGGGGAAACTGGTTGGCGGAGCGCGTCAGGCTGGAAGCCACGCTGGCCGAGACTTCCGCCGCTTTCAGAGCGGCGCAGAAAGAGATAGAAGGTTTCAACGCCAGGCAGCGCCAGGCCGAAATGGAGAACGCCGGGCGCGAGGACCGCTACGCCAGGGAGTTGCTCGAGGCCAAGGCCGGCTACGAAAAGGAGCTTACTTTCCGCGTGAAGGAGTCCGTGGCCGCGCTGACTTCCGACCTGGTCAGGAACCTCGACGCCTCCCTGTCGAAGCAGGCCGAGCTTTCGGCCGCTCTGGAGGCCAGCGAGAGCTCCGTGCGCGCTTTGACCAACGCCGCCGCGGAAGCCGCGCGCGACAACGAAGCGAAGCGGATCTCCGCCATCTCCGAGGGCCTGGCCGTGCGCCGCGCCGAACTGGAGAAGGCCTACGCCGCCAAACAGGCCGCTTTCGAAGAGGACTACCAGACGCGCCTCGAGGAGATAAGCAGCGATTTCGACCTGAAGTCCAACCGCCTCGCCGAGGACAACGCCGTCCTCAGGAAGGAGATAGAGAAGCAGGACGCCGCCGCCGCCCAGGCCAAAGCCGGGGCCAAGGAAATGGCGGAGAAGCTGCTGGCGGCCGAGAAGGCTTTCCACGACGAGAAGGTCGAGCTGCAGAAGGCCCAGATCAGGGAGTTCGACGCCTCGGTGGGCGACGCCGTGGCCGCGGCCGTGGAACTGGCCGAGGACCGGCTGCGCCACTCGCAGGAAGAGCTCGAGAAGATGAAAAAGACCAACCGCGAGGAGGTGGGCTTGCTGCGGGAAGGCTTCGAGGCCGAGAAGGACCAGCTGCTGGAGGAACTGGGCCGCCGCGACCGCTACATCGAGAGCGCCGACGAGAAACTGCAGGAGCTCGAGCATACGATGCTCAAGTACCGCCAGAACGCCTCCGGAGAGCTGATGAGGAACATCGCCGAGCAGGACGCGCGCTTCCGCGAGCAGGCCGCAGAGGAGAAGGCCCGCGGCGACGCCCGCATCAGGCAGCTCGAGAGCCTGCTGGCCGCCAAGGAAAAGCTGCTGGCCGACAGCGACAAGTTCTACAGGCAGAAGCAGCTGGAGCTGGACGGCCTGCACGCCGGCCTGAACATGCGCCTGAACGGGTTCAACGAGGACATGTTCGCGCAGAAACAGGAGCTCGGAGAAAAGGAGAAAGCGCTCAACGAGTTCAGGCTCAAGCTCGAGAAGGACTACGCCATCAGGAACTCCGAACTGGAGAAGCTCAAGGGCGAGCTCGCCCGCGCCATCATCGAGTACAGGAAGAAATAATATGGAAAAAGAACGCGCCATGCAATGCGTGCCGGGGGAGTTCCTGCAAAGGCTGGCGGCCCTGTCGGCGAAGCTCTGGGCGGACAGGAACCCCACCTCCGTGGCCCTTAACGCCCTGCTGGAGGAATTCGGACCGGACGTGAAGACGCTGGGCAATGTGCTGAAGGACGCCGAATCCGATTATGCCGCGCGCCTGGCCTCCGGCCAGAGCCGGTTCGAACAGAAGGAGGTCCGCCTCAAGAAAGAGCTGGAGGACCTCAAGGCGCGCCTGGCCGGTACCGAGAACTCGCTGCGCGGCGCGCTCAAAAAGAACGAGGAGATGCAGATGGCCTTCAACGAGCGCGAGGCGCTGGTGGCGGAGCTCAGGATCAAGACCGCCGAGGACGAAGGGACGCTCAACGCCAGATACGTGGCCCGGATGCAGGAGCTTTACGAGAAGATCAATAAAAAGGAGCTGGAAATGCTGGCCCGGTGGGAGGACAAGAACAAGTCCCTGGAGATACGGGCCAGGGAGTTCGACGAGGAATGCGCTGCGAAAGCCAAGCAGTTCAAGCAGCGCGAGAGGGCCCTCGAGGAAGATTTTAACGCGCGGAAATCGGACCTGATAAAGACCTTCGACCGGATACGCGCCGGTCTGGAAGCCAAGGAAAAAGAGCTGGCCGGGCGCGAGGAAGGAAAGCCCGCCGGCGGAGGGTTATGAGCGGGACCAGGGAGCTGAAGGACCTGCTCGACAGGCTTAAAGGGGAAGTAAGGCCCCTGCCTGAATTCGAGGCGCCCCGGCCCGCGGCGCCGCAGCGCGGCCCGCAGCCCGTCCCGGCCAGGCCGGAGCGGTTCGGCAGGCCGGAGCGGGCGGCGGAGCCGCCGCCTTTCTTCGGCGGCCAGCACAACCCGGCCTGGAGCGAGAACAAGGAGAGCATGCTTTTCGGCATGCTGTCCACGCTGACCGCCTCGCTGGGAGGCGTACTGGCCGGCCTCGACTACCTGGCCCTCATCGGCGCCATCTTCTTCGCCCTCTTTTCGCTGGTGATGCTGCTCGCGCTTTTCAGGGTCTGCCTGCCTTCCGGCCGCGGCGGAGCGGAAGCGCCCGGCCTGGCCGACCGCGTCGACGCGCTTTCAAGGAAGATCGAAACGCTCAGTTCCAGGGCCGCCCTGGGGGGCGGGGCGCAGGCTTCGGCCGGCAGCTCCGAAAGGGAGCGCGAGCTGGAGCATAAGGTGGAGGAGCTGCGGGTGCTGGTGAAGTCCCTCACCAAAGCGGTGGGGCTGGAATAGGTCCCGGTATGGAAAAAGAGAAACTCGTGCACTATGTCCCCGCGGACATGGTGGACAGGCTGAAAAAGCTGTTGGTGCGGCTCTGGGAGACCCGGAACCCCGCCTCCGCGCAGCTCGGCGCGATCTTGGAGGACGCGGAACCGGAGGTCAGGTCCCTGAATGAGACCCTGTTCGATGTTTCGGCCAGGGAGCGCAACGCCGCTATCAGGGAAAAAGACAGGAACTGGACGCGGGAAAGGGAAAAACTGCGCGAGGAGGCGGGCCGCGCCCTGGAAGAGCTCCGGGCGGCGGCTACGGCCAGGCTGGAAAAGGCCGGCGTGTCTTTCGCCTGCGAGAAAGCGGAATTGAACGAGGCCCTCGGCAGGGCGCAGAAGGAGAGCGAGGACCTCTACTCGGAGAATCGCCGCATGAAGGGCAGGCTGGAGGAGCAGGAGGCCGAGCTCAAGAGGCGTCTGTTCGAGGCCAAGGCGGAATACGACAAGGAGAGCGGGCGCCGCATACAGGAAGCCGTGGAACAGATCACCGGCCATCTGCTGCTGGCGCTGAAGGCGGCGGAGCAGAAGTTCTCCGACGCCTCGGCCGAGGCCTTCCGCGCCAAAGAAGAGAACGACAGGCTCAGGGACGCCCTCGCGGCGCGCACGCGGCAGCTCGAGGAGAGCATCGCGCAGCAGGCGGGGGAGCTCGAGGTGAAAGAGCATGACCTGGCCTCGCTGCGCGCCACGGCTAGGGAGCTGGAGACGCGGATCTCCGAGCTGACCGAGGCGCACCAGGCGGAATTGAAGGAGAAGCTGCGCGCGAAAGAGACCGAGCTGAACAAGGCCGCCGCGGAGCGCCTGGAGCTGGAGCGCGCGGAGGCGGAGGCGCAGGCCGGGCGGCAGGAAGGGCTGCTGGCCAGGGCCAGGGAGGACCTCGGGAAAGCGAAGAAAGAGCTGGAGGACCTGGCGGCGGAGCGCCGGCGTCTGGCCGACAGCCTGGCCGGCAGGGAGAACGAGACGGAAAAGCGCCTGTTCGAGGCCAGGTCCGAATTCGAGCGGGAGAGCGGGCGCCGCGTGCAGGAGGCGGTGGAGGAAGTGACCGGCCGCCTGCTGGCGTCGCTGAAAGCGTCCGAGAAAAAGGGCGAGGAAGCGGCCGAGGGAACGGCGCTGGCGAAGGACGAAAGCGCCAGGCTCAAAGCCAGCCTGGACGAGCGGGAGCGCCAGTACGAGGAACGCAGCCGGTGGCAGGAGGAGGAGTCGGCCGCGAAGGACCGGCGCCTGGCCGCGGAGCATGAGAAGGTCAAGGAGCTGGAGAACAGGATCCTCGGCCTGAACGAGGAGCACCACGCGGAACTGATGGAGAAGCTGCGGGAGAAGGAGGCCGAGTTCCGCTCGCGGCTGGAGGAATTTGACAGGGAGAGGGGCGCCTATCTTAAGCTGATCGACGGACTTAAGGGGCGGTTCGCGGAGGAAAAAGAGGTCTGGGAGGCGGAGCGCGAGAGGATCAGGACGAAGTCCGGCGAGAAATTCGCCGAGCTGGAGGCCGGCCTGCGGGCCGCGCAGGCGGCGCGGACGGCGGAGCTGGAGCGCGAGTACGCGGCGCGGCAGTCCGCGGAGCTCGTGGCGAAAGAGCGGGACCTGGCCGCGGAGCGCGGGAAGGTAAAGGAGCTGGAGAAGCAGTTCATCGCCTGGAGCGAAGAACATTACGCCGAACTGGCGGCCAGGCTGCGCGAGAAGGAGGCCGAGCTCCGTTCGCGGCGGGAAGAGGCCGGGAAGGAGCGGGACGCCTACCTCAAGTCGCTGAACGAGCTCAAGGCCCGGTTCGAGGGGGAGAAGGCCGCGCTGGAGGAAGAGTTCGAGCGGGCAAAAGCCGGGTCGGCTGAAAAGTACGCCGGGCTGGAGGCCGCCCTGAAGGCTTCGCTGGCGGCGCGCGCGGAGGAACTGGAACGCGAGCACGCCGCGCGCCGCGCGGCGCTGGCCGCCGAACTGCGCGAAAGAGAGGCCGAACTGAACCGGGAAGCGGCGGAGCGGCTGGAAGCCGGGCGGGCCGCCCGGGAAGCGCGGAGCGGCAGGCGGGAAAGCCTGCTGGCCGAAACCGCGGCGGACCTCAAAAAAGCCAGGGCCGCGCTCGAGGCCGAGGCGCGGGAGCAGGCCGAGGCTTTTAAAGCCAGGGAAAAGAACTGGGCGCTCGAAAAGGAAAGGTATGAGAGCGAGCTGGCCCTTTGCGCCGTTTCCACCAAGTCCTTCATAGCGGACCAGGCGCTGAAAACGAAGGCGGACCTGGCGAAATGGAAGGAGGCGCTGGAGGAGGAGTACAAGGCCAGGCTGGAAGAACAGCTGCGCGCCAGGGACCTGCTGCTGATAACCGAAAAAGGCAGGCAGGCCCAGGAGTTCATGGAGAAGTACGCCGCCCTGGAAGCCAGGCTGGAGAGCCTGCTGCCCGGGCCGGGCCCGGGGGCGCGGGAAGCGCCCGGAGCGAAGAAAAAGCGGGAGGCATAGAATGTTATTGAGGCGGCCGCCGCTAATGTATATAATTAATCAATATGAAGACGATCTCCCTGGCGCTGTCGCTCCTGACCTTTTTCGGCTCCGTGCCGGCTTACAGCCTGGACCTGGGGGCGCTGGAGAAGGAATATTTCATCGAAGCCGGCGACGTCATCAGCATCAACGTGCAGCCCGCCGAGGAATTCTCCAAGGAAGTGACGGTGCAGCCCGACGGCAGCATTGAGGTGCCGATGCTCGGCTCCATCAGGGCGCAGGGCGTCAAACCCGACGACCTGCAGAAGATCCTGACCGCCAAATTCTCGAAGTACGTCTCCAACCCCTCCATCACGCTGAGCGTCCGCAAGTTCTCCTTCAGCCGCGTGGCGGTGATAGGCCAGATACACCAGCCCGGCTATTTCGAGTACCGGGAAGGCATGCGCCTGCTGGACCTGGTGGCCCAGGCCGGCGGCACCTCCGATTACGCCCGCAGGGACAGGGTCCGGATCTTCAGGCGCGTCAAAGGCGCCGACGGGAAGATCAGCGAGGAGGTCATAAAGGCCGATCTCGAGGCCGTGTTCGCCGGTAAAATGGAGAAGAATACCGCGCTGCTCAGCGGCGATATCGTCTATATCCCCCGTAAATCCTATTCCACGGCCTCGAAGTGGATCACGGACAACATCGTGCCCTGGGCTACCCTGTTCACCTTCGCGGTCACGGTCAGCCTGGTGTCGACCAGGTAACAGCCTATGAACGCCGAACTCACTCTTTACGATTACTGGCGCATCGTCAACAGACGCAAGTGGGTGGCCCTGCTGATCTTCGCGGTCACCGTTTTCTCCACCATGTTCTATACGCGCCTGCAGCCCACGGTGTACCGCAGCCAGGGCAAGATAAAGATAAAGCCGCCGACGTCCTACTCCAGGATCACCGGCTCGGTAGCCGAGGAATTCGACCCCTGGAGCGCCGTGGCCACCGAGCTGATGGTCATCACCTCCTCCGAGATCTCCGAGCGCGCGGCGGCCAGGCTGGGCATGCCGTCCGGGGCGGGGTCCGCGGCGGAGATAGCCGGTTCCTACAAGGTGGAGCGCCTGACCGACTCCAACCTGATAGCCATTTCAGCTTTCAACGCCGACCCGGTCAGGGCCGCGGATATAGTCTCCGCCGTGATAGCGGCCTACCGCGACTTCGACCTGGAGCAGAAGAGCCTGCAGGCCAGGAAGACCCTGGCCGACATCTCCGCGCGCAAGGACGAGGTGGAGGACAGCCTGCGCGCGCTGGAGAGGCAGAAGCAGAATTTCGTGGAGAAGAACCCCAAGACCGGGCTGGGCGCGGCGCTGGCCAACCAGCTCGCGGACCTGGAGATAAAGAAGAAGCAGCTGCTGGAGAAGTACACCCCCAACCACCCCGAGGTGCTCAGCCTGCAGCAGCGCATAGAGGTGACGGAGAGCAAGCTCGAGGAGATCCCCGCGCAGGAAGTGACGCTGGCGCGCATCAGCCGCGAACTGCGCCTGCAGGAAGAACTTTACACCACGCTCAACAAGCAGCACGAGGAGGCCAAGCTGGGCGTCTCCTCCATGGTCTCTTTTGTCAGCGTGGTGAACCGGCCCAAGCCGGAAAACACCCCGATCTCCCCGAACCGCAGGCTGAACCTGATGGTGGGCGTGGTGCTGGGCCTGTTCATAGCCGTGGTCGTGGTCTTCCTGCTGGAGAACCTGGACGTGTCCATCTCCACCATCGAGGACATCGAGGGCTTCATGAAGCTGCCGGTGCTCGGCATCATCCCGAACATCCTCAGCGAAAAACATCTGGACAACTGGCTGACCAACGTTTTCAAGAAAGAGCGCTATACCGTGGACGCTTTCCGCAGCGTGCTGATAGTGAACAAGCGCTACGCCTCCGGCGTGATAGAGTCCTACCATACGATGCGCACGAATATCCTGTCCAACCTGCACACGAAGGAAAGCGTCTCCCTGGTGATCAGCTCCGCGGGCGCGGCCGAGGGCAAGACCCTGACCGCCGTTAACTTCTCGCTGGCCGCCGCGCATTCCGGCCTCAAGACCCTGCTGATAGACGCCGACCTGCGGCGCCCCGCCATCAACGAGATCTTCGGCACCAAGAAGGCCCCCGGCCTCAGCGACGTGCTGACCAGGAAGGCCGACTGGCGCGAGGCCGCGCTGGAAAGCGCCGACTTCATCATGGGCGGCCTGGATTTCGACCAGCTGATGCGCTTCTCCGGCATCGAGAACCTGAAGGTGCTCAACTGCGGCACCCAGCCGGAGAACGTGGTGGACGTGCTGGACTCGGCCAACTGGCGGGACCTGATGGAGGACCTGAAGAGCGAGTTCGACCTCATAATTTTCGACGCGCCCCCGGTGCTGCTCTTCGTGGACGCGGTGATGATAGCCAGGCACGCCTCCGACGGCGTGGTGCTGATCTACAAGGCCGGCAAGATAGCGCGCGGCGCCCTCAAGCGCGCGGGCGACCAGATCACCAACGCGAACGCCCGCATGCTGGGCGTGGTGCTCAACGGTGTGCGCGCCTCCGAGATGGGCCCGCAGTACGGCTATTACTACAAAGACTACAAGAACTACGCCAAGCGGTAAGTTCCCATGCCGATCATACTCGTCCTGGTAGCCCTTGTCGCCGCGGGCTGGCTGGGCTTTATGGCGAGCTCCGTTTCCCCGTACTTTCTCTTCACCGTCTGTTCCGCTTTCCTGGTCTCTCTTTTCGCCTTCTCCTCCCCGAAGCTCAGCCTGGGGCTGCTGCTGTTCTCCATGCTTTTCTCCCCGGAAATAGGTTTCGGCGCGCTGACCGGCAGCAGGGGCGTGGTGGTGCGGTACGACGACATCCTGCTGGTCATCATCTTCCTGGCCTGGCTGGCCAAAGGCGCGGTGCTGAAGGGAAAGGCCTTTGTCACGGACACCCCGGTGCAGACCCCGATAATACTCTACACCTCCCTCTGCGTGCTCTCCACGGTATTCGGCATCCTGCGCGGCAATATCCGCTACGAGGTGGCGGTTTTCTACATCCTGAAATACGTGGAGTACTTCCTGCTCTATTTCCTCACGGTGAACGTGCTGGAATCCAGGGAGGATATCCGCAAATATCTGAATTACGCTTTTTTCATCTCCCTGGCGGTCACCGTCTACGCCTATTTTTATTATTTTACCGCCGGCGCGGGCGCCAGGGCCAGCGCCCCTTTTGAGGCGGCCTTCGGCAAGCCCGGGGAGTCCGAGCCGGCCTCGCTGGGCGGCTATTACCTGATCGTGATGGGCGTCCTGTTCGGGCTTCTCACCTCCGGGCCCGTGCTCGGCTGGCCGCTGGCGGCGCTGGCCTTCATTTTCCCGGCCTTTTTGCTTACTTTCTCCAGGGCCTCGTACATAGGCTTCGTGGTGATGCTGGGAGCCGTCATCCTGAAGACCGAGAGGAGGAGGCTGCTGCTGATCTCCATCCTGCTGCTCGGTTCGGCGGCGCTATACGGAATGAAGGAATTTACCGGGAAGGTGCGCGAGCGGGTGGAGATGACGTACAGCGGGCAGTACGCCGTGTACGAAGTGGGCTTTCTGGGGGTGACCTTCAAGCTCGAGGAGTCGGCCTACAGCCGGTATGCCGCTATCCGCGACGTCTTCCAGAAGTGGCTTCCGAAGCACCCGGTGCTGGGCAGCGGCGTCACGGGCGTAGGCCTGGGGGATACCCAGTACGCGCTGCTCCTCGGCGAGGTGGGGCTGGTGGGCTTCTTCGCTTTCTTCTGGATGGTCTACAGGATCTACTCGGCGGCGAACGCGGTTTTCAGGGCCTATCAGGAACCCTGGATAAAGGCGGCGTCCCTGGGCCTGATGGTTTCGCTGCTGGGCCTGCTCGCCCAGGCCGTAGGGGTGAACACTTTTATCATAGTCCGCATAATGGAGCCCTTCTGGTTCCTGACGGCCGTGATCATGCGGCTGTATATCCTGAGGGGAGCTCCGGCGGACGGGCCGGCACAGAGCAGGGCGTAGCCGGGCTACGGGCGGTTCGTTAAACGGGCAGGAGGATGAATGGAGACTGTTTCATGCGCTCTTTGCGGCTCCGCCGCCTTTTCCGCGGCGCTGACCGGCAAGGACAGGGATTGGGGCAGCGGCGACGTTTTTACCATCGTAAAGTGCGACGGCTGCGGCCTCGCCTTCGTGAACCCGCGTCCTGATAAGAACGAGCTGGGAAAATATTATCCGGCCGAGAACTGGTCCCGGGCCCGCAACAGGGTGCCGGAGAGCGACGCCATTATCAGCGGCGCTCCCTGGACGGCGGCCGCCGCGGAAAGGGCCGGCGCGATAATCCGCCTGGGGAGAAAGGGCCGGATCCTCGACGTCGGCTGCGGGGACGGTTTCCTGCTGCTCTACCTGGCCAGGGCGGGCTGGGACTGCTACGGCGTGGAGCCGGGGGGAGTGGCCGCCGCCTACGCCCGTGAGGTGCTGAGCCTTAAAGTTTCCACCGGCATGTTCGAGAAGGGCGCGTACCCGGCCGGTTTTTTCAGCGTGGTGAACTTTCACCATGTATTCGAACACCTGTCCGACCCGGCCGGGGCTTTGGAGGAGGTAAGCCGCCTGCTCGATAAGGACGGCTGCCTGGTGATCTCGGTGCCCAATTTCGACAGCTTCGACCGCCGGCTTTTCGGCAATAAATGGGTCGGGCTCAAGCTGCCCCAGCACCTTTTTCATTATACCAGGCATACCCTCGGCGCCTTCCTTGAAAAGGCGGGGTTCGAGGTCCGCGAGGTCGGCTACAGGTCTTACGAGGCGGCGGATACCATGTATTATTCCGAAAGCGTCCGCCACTGCCTGCAGGACCTGGGGCTGTACCCGCTCAAGCAGGAGCCCTCCGGAGGGGAGCCCGGGCCTGCGGCGCCGGCGGCGGAAAAAAAACCGCTCTGGAAAGCGTCCGCGCATTTCGCGGAGCGGCTGTTCTTCAAAAGCGTGGGTTTCGCGGCGGACAGGCTGGGCCTCGGCAGCGGGATGACGGTGGTCGCGAGAAAGCATGGGCATTAAGAGAATTTTCATCGTCCGCTCCTATTCCAGGACTAATTCCGAAATAGCTTCCTTTTGCGCGGACGCGTTCAGGGAGCTGGGGCTCGGCGCCGAAGTCTTTTCTTTCAACCCTTACCGGTATTCCTCCCTGCCGGGCGGGCGGTTCTTCGGCCGGCTCGAATACCGCATGGCGGAGCGCAGCTTGTTCTCGCGGGTCCGTGAATTCTCCCCGGACCTGGTCCTGGTCATCAAGGGGGACGAACTCCTGCCGGGAACGGTGGCCGGGCTCAGGAGCCGTTCCCGCGCGCCCGTGGCGAACTGGTGGATAGACGACCCGGGGCTCCTGGACATTTCCAGCGGGCTGTCCCCGGCTTACGACCTGTTCTTCACTAACGATCCCGATTCGGTGGCCGCGCACGAGGCGGCGGGCTGCCGCTTCGCCCGGTTCCTGACCTTCGCCTGTTCCCCGGCCGCGCACCACGCGGTCAGGCTGACCGCGGAGGAGGCCGGAAAGTACGCCGGCGATATCGTTTTCGTCGGCCTGCTCACCCCTTACAGGGTAAAGGTGCTGGAGGCTTTGAAGGATTTCAAGCTCAGGATCTGGGCCTCGCCCGTGGTGAGGGAATATCTGCCGGAGAAGAGAACGGTGATACAGAGGGACATTCCCGCGTCTTCCCCGCTCCGCCCGCTCCTCGCCGGAAGAGAGGCGTGGGGGGAGGAGCTGGCGAAGGTGTACAGCGGGGCGAAGATAGTGCTCAACATCCACTCGCACGGTAAAAGCGACCCCAACATGCGGGTCTTCGAGGCCACTGCCTGCGGGGCTTTCCTGCTTACCGAGGAGCGGCGCGTATTGAAGGATTTCTTCGAACCCGGCAGGGAGCTGGTCTGCTACAAGGATGCGGCCGAGCTGAAGGCCCTGGCGCTGTACTACCTGGAGAACGAAAAAGAGAGAGCGGCCATAGCCGGCCGGGGACAGGGCAGGGCTTACCGCGAGCATACCTATGTCCACAGGATGAGGGAGCTGCTCGCGTATGTCGAAGAATTCAGCGGGCTGAATACGACCGGCGCCGGGGCGCGGGACGGAGGCTCAGCCTGATATGCCGGCCGCCACGGGTTTGACCACGATGCAGAAGCTGGCGCGGAATACGCTCTGGCTCCTGCTCCATACCGCGGGCGGCCGCCTGATCTCTTTCGCGCTCAATATCCTGCTGGCCAGGTACCTGGGCGCGGCCGGTTACGGGGAGCTGGCTTTCGCCATAGCCTTCGTCGGCTTTTTCACCGTCCTGGGCGATTTCGGCCTGAGCGTGCACACGATAAAAGAGGTCTCCGCCAACAGGGACCTCGCCCCGGAGTATCTGTCCGGGGGACTTATCCTGAGCCTTTCCCTGTCCGTGCTGGTAGCCGTACTCATAGCGGCCGCGGGCTTTCTCCTGAAGCTGGACCCGCGGATGCTGCTGGTAGTCTGCCTGATAGGCCTTTCATATATTTTCCGCAATATCGGCGGTTTTTTCGGCAGCTTCCTGCGGGCTTACGAAAAAATGGGCCGGCTGGCCTTTATCGAGCTGGCGTACAAGCTGGCGCTCTTCGTTTTTTGCGCGGCCTGCCTGCTTTTTAAAGCCGGCCTGGTGGCGATAGCCGCCGGTTACCTGGCCGCCGAGGCCGTCTACCTGGGCCTGATGGTCTCGGCGGTGCTCGGCTTTCTCAGGCCCGGGCCGCCCGCGGCCCCCCCGGCTTACGGGGACCTGCTGCGCAGGATCCTGCCCTACGGTCTGAGCGCCCTCTCGGTCACCGTATACTTCAACGCGGACATCGTGATGCTCGCTTTCTTCAGGGACAAGCAGGCCGTGGGCCATTACAGCGTCGCCTATACCCTTTTCATGGCCGCCGGGGTGTTCTCCTCCGTGTATTTCGGCGCGGTGTTCCCCGTCCTGTCGCGCCTGTTCAAAAGTTCGGAGGAAGGGTTGAGGAAGGCGCATGAAAAGACGTTCAAGTTCCTGCTCCTCGCCGGCCTGCCGGTCTCTTTCGGCGGCCCGGTGCTGGCCGCGAAGATCATGCGGACGTTCTACGGCCCCGGCTTTTCCGCTTCCGCCGCGCCCTACGCCGTCCTCGCCTCGACCACGGTCCTGCTGTACCTGAACGCCTTCATGGGGCATTTCTTTAACGCCACCGACAGGGTCCGTGATTCCTTCCGGCTGTTCGGGATCTCCTGCCTGCTGAACATCCTCCTGAACTTCCTCCTTATCCCGCGGTTCGGCTATATGGGCGCCGCGGTTTCCACGGTGCTGTCCGAACTCGTGTTCTTCCTGCTCTCCATGAGGGAATTAAGGCGCACCGTATATTATCAGGCGCCCTGGAAATTGACCGGCAAACTGCTGGCTTTCTGCGCGGTTATGGCCGCCGCCCTGCTCGCCCTGCCGGGCCTGAACCTGTTCCTGTCGGCGCTGCTGGGGCTGACCGTCTATTTATTCTGCCTGGCCGCCAGCGGCACGCTTACCGCGGAGGATACCGCCCTTTTAAAGGAGGCCGCCGGCCGGTGACGGGAAACGAAAAGATAATTTCCGGCGGGGATCTCTTTGCGCTGCTGGGCCTGGCGGGGCTCAGCCTGCTGCTGTGTTCCTATCTGCCGGACAGCTACTATATCCCGTTCGTCCTGAAAGCCGCCGATCCCTCCCTGTTCGCGAACGACCTGTTCGTAAATTCGCAGTCCGTCTATAATTCCTACTATTTCGTCATCCTGGGCCGCCTGTCCCTGTATGTGGACCTGGGCGTACTCCTGGCGGCGCTGCACGGCCTGTTCGTCTATGCCGCGGCCCTTTCCGTTTTTGCCCTGGCCATGACGCTTTTTAAGGAGAGAAAGACCGCATACCTGTCCGTGCTGTTGCTGTTAATTCCGAAGTGCGCGGTGTCGCTGGCCCTGGCCGGGATAAATCTGGGTGCCCCGGAACCCTCGGAGTTCGCGGCGCCTTTCCTGCTGCTGGCCATAGCGCTGTTCCTGAACGGCGCATACCGGACGGCCTGCCTGCTCTGCGGGTTCATGTTCTATTTCCAGGGCATGGCGGCTTTGATAGTTTCCGCCTTGTTCTGCTTTTTCTTCATAGTCAGGATAAAAAAGCTTCCCCTGCCGGCGGTAGCGGCGGCGGTGTTATTTCTCGTGCTGCCGGTCCTGCCTTTGGCCTGGAAAATGCTGTCCGCCGGCTTTTTCGAATTTGCAGCGCCGGGCGAGGTGGCCCGGTGGCTGGAGATCCTGAAGCTGCGGTCCTGGTATCACGTTTTCCCGTTCTCCTGGGGGATCTCTGACTGGTTCAACTATTCCGGCTGGTTCCTCTGGGCCTTTATCGTCTACAGGTACGGCAGGCCCTCCCCCAAACAGGAGACGGTGTTGGAGCTTATCAAGGCTATAGGTCTGCTTTGCGCCCTGAGCACGGTATTCACGGAACTTTTCCCGGTTCCCGCGGTGATAAAGCTGGTCTTATGGCGCAGCACTATCTTCTTCCTTTTTTTCCTCGTCATCTATATCTCCCGCTATCTGATCGAATTCTCCGCAAGGAGCGCCGCCGCGGCCTTATTGGCGGCCTGCAGCGCAGCGGCCGTTTTCCTCGGCCTTTATAAACTTATAGTCTGTTTCGCCCTTCTGCACCTGGCCTTCGAGGCCGGCGCCGGAGGACGCGCCGCCCGGCTGCTGCGCGCCGCCGGGTTCTCGGGGCTCGCCGTATTCGCCCTGGGTACGCTCCTGCCGCCGGCCGGCGGAACGCCGCTGCTGAAGAAGGCGCTCCTCTTCTCGGACCTGGGCTTCAAGGACCTTGCGGCCTTCCTTGCCGTCCTCCTGTTCTCGTTCTCCGCTTTCCGGCTTTATAAAGCCGGCCGTCCCGGCGCGGCGCGGGCCGCCCTGGTTTTCCTGGTCCTATCCCAGGCCGCGGCGGGGTTCCTGTGGCCGGCGAAAGACGCCGGGGCCGGGAAGGCCCTCAGGCGGGACTGGACCGCCGCGCAGCTCTGGGCCAGGGAGAACACGCCCAAGGACGCGGTCTTTATCACCCCGCCGCATATCGAGGGGTTCAGGCTCCATTCCCTGCGCGGCGTCTTCCTGGAACTCAAGGACGGGGCCGCCTGCGTCTACAGCCTGCCTTTCTCCTTCAAATGGTGGCAGCGGCTGGAGGACCTCGGCTACAGGCCGGGAGAGAGGGGAGACCTGGCGGCGGAAATGGAACGGCTATACGCGGGCTTGAACGAAAATGAAGTAAGAAAACTGGCGGGCGAATACGGCGCGTCATACTTCGTTGCCGAGGCAGGCGCCGGGTTTAAGTTCAGGGAGCTGTATAAGAACGGGCACTTCAAGATATATTCAACAGGAGGGGAAGTGTTCCCGTGAACGGTATGAAAATAGCCTGCGTGATCCCGACCTACAATAACTACGCTTCCCTGTGCCTGACCGTGGAGAACCTCCTGTCGCAGACCAGGCCCCCGGATATCGTTTATATCATCGATAACGCCAGCGCCGACGGTACGGCGGAGATAAAGAAGCGGTTCCCCGGAGTGGAGTATGTCCGGCTGGCGGAGAACCAGGGCAGCGCCGGCGGTTATTACGAGGGGATAAAGCTGGCGGGTGAGGCCGCCGACCTGGTCTTTCTTTCCGACGACGACAATCTTTACCGGCCCGACGCGCTGGAGCAGTTGGAGAAGGGCCTCCTGAAGCTGGGCGGGAGAGCCGGCGCCGTGAGGTGCGCGTGGGAAGCCTTCAAGGGGAAGGAGCCGGCCGAAGTCCCGGACGCCTTATGGTCGGGCGCGCTGATAACGAGCGCCGTGGTCAAGAAGATAGGGTTGCCGCTCAGGGAGCTTTTCCTCTACGCCGAAGACGTGGAATATTTCAGGCGGATGCGGCGGAGCGGTTTCGCGGTGTACGTGATCCCCGGCGCCGGGTATCTGAAAAGATACGCCGGCCATAAAATGACCAGCGGCTGGTTCGGCAGGCCCACCCACGCTTACAGGGACGCCTTCAGGCTGTATTACGCTTTCCGCAACGAGATCTATGTAAGCAGGCTGTACGGCGCCTGGTGGAAAGTGTTCAGGACGGTGCTGTACCTGTTCAAGATCCTGGTCTTTCTTTCTCCCTCTTCCGTGCTGGCGGCCCTGGACGGAATAAGGGACGGTTTCGCGGGAAGACTTGGAAAGAACGGGAAGTATCATATAACGCGGTAAGGCGGATAGCCGAGGATATAGAATGTCTGAAGGTGTCTCGATAATCATCCCGACTTACAACGGTAAGGAACTGCTGAAGAAGAATCTCCCTTTAGTCCTGGAAGAACAGGGCAGGTATAAAGGGGAGAGCGAAGTTATCGTGGTGGACGACGGCGGCGCGGACGGCACCGCAGCGGAACTGCCGGCCCTGTTCCCGGGCGTCAGGTTCGTGAGGCGGGAGAGGAACGGCGGCTTCGCCGAAACAGCCAACGAGGGCGTAAAGCTGGCCAGGCACCCCCTCGTTTTCCTGCTGAACAACGATATCGAACTGACCCCCGGCGTCCTTGAAAAGCTGGCCGGCAGCCTTGGCGAAAAGGACGTCTTCGCCGTGCAGGCGAAAATAGTCACGGAGCCCGGTTCCGAGGAGAAGGACTACCTGGGCCTGTTCTCTTCGAGGTTCGGTCTCTTCAAGTACGAGGTCCGGCCGGCCGGTTCGGGCGCGCGGGAAGCCGTGGAAATGGATTTCGCCTCCGGCGGCGCCTCCATGTTCAGCCGGGAGAAGTTCCTGGCGCTGGGACTTTTCGACGAAAGATTTTCGCCGTTCTATTTCGAGGACCTGGACCTTTGTTTCAGGGCCCGCTGGTTCGGCTGGCGGATCCTGTACCGGCCGGACGCCAGGGTCTACCACCTGCACGCCGGCTCCACCGTCAAGGCCCATTATTCCTCTTTCTGGTCCAGGGTCATACATAGAAGGAACTACTTCCTCTTCCTCCTGAAGAACACGGTGACGGCCGCCGGCCTGCCCTTGTTCCTCTTCTACGCGCTCTACCGGACTTTAACGGGCGGCCCGGCGGAAATAGCCGGTTTCCTGCTGGCGTTGCTGAAGGGTCCCGCTTTGTTCTTCGGCGGTCCGGCGCGGCTGGAGAAAAATATCCTGTACCTGGACCTCCCGCTCGAGAGCCCCGGCGGGGGGCAGCTAAGCCTGCTGAACATAGTGAAGAACCTGGAGGGCTACCGCCCTTTCCTGGTCCTGGCGGGGCCGAGCTCGATAACGGCGGAGTTCAGGTCGCAGGGCGTTCCGCTCAGGGCGATAAAGGCCGGGAAGGCGGATATTCTCGCCTTCATCCCGGCGCTTCTCCGGATACTCAGGTCGGTACGGCCCGGCCTCATCCATTGCAATGCCGGCACCACTTTCTTCAGTTTCGTTTTCGCGCTCGCGGCGAGACTGCGCGGCATCCCTTTCATCTGGCATAACAGGGTGGCCGAGACGGCCGGCCTCAGGGAAAAAACCATCGCCCTGCTGGCGACCAGGATAATCGTGATCTCGGACGCGGTAGCCGCCAAGTTCAGCGGACTTGCGCCAGGGAAAGTTATTAAGGTCCATAACGCCGTGGACCTGGAAGCTTTCCGGCCCCTGCCCGCCCGGGACCAGCTCCGTAAAGAGCTGGGGCTGGACCGGAGCGCCGGCGTGATAGGGATATTCTCCAGGCTGGACGGCTGGAAGGGGCATGAACTGTTCCTGGCGGCCGCCAGAAAAATATCGCCACTGTACCCGGACTGTCGTTTCCTGATAGTCGGGGAGGGGCCGGAGCGCGCCAGGCTGGAGGCGCTGGCCCGGGAGCCCGGGCTGGCGGGCAAAGTCCTGTTCACCGGCTACAGGAAGGATATAGCCGCCCTGATGAATCTGTGTTCGGTGATAGTGAATCCCTCCATCTTGCCGGAGCCCTTCGGAAGGACCATAATAGAAGGCATGGCCTGCGGGAAACCCGTGATAGCCACAAATATGGGGGGACCGCTGGAAATAATAGAGGACGGGGCGGACGGCTTCCTGGCGCCGCCGGAGCCCGGAGCGATAGCGGGCCTTATCGGGAAGCTGCTGGCGGACGCGGCTTATGCCGCCCGGATAGGCGGTAATGCCAGGAAAAAGACCGAACGCTGTTTCGATCTGCGGGCGCAGCTGGCAGGGCTTTACGAGGTATACAAAACCTGTGAGAACAGCCGGAAATAAAGGTCCCGGCAGCCGCGCGGGCTTGTGAACGAAATGAAAAAAAAGATAGCCATAGACTGCAGGGAATTTTACAGGGGGAAAAGCACCGGGATCGGCAGGTTCCTGCAGAATTACATTTCCCACCTGCCGGCCTTGCGCCCGGACTGGGACTTTCTTTTGTTCGGCGACGCCGATACCGAGCTCCCTTTCAGCCTTCCCGCCAATGTTTCCTTCCTGGCCATTCCCGGCGCCAATACGCAGTTCTGGGAGCAGGTCAGTCTCCCGGCGGCGCTGAAGCGTGAGAAATGCGGCCTGTTCTTCTCGCCCTATTATAAGACCTGCGTTTTCACCGGCGTGCCCTCTATAATAACCATCCACGACCTGACGAACCTGGTCTACCCCGGCTATACGAGGTTCCGGGGAATATACCGGAGGGTGATGCGTTTTTACGCCGATTCCAGCGCCGCCGTGCTGACCGTTTCGGAATATTCGAAGCAGGATATAGTGAAACTGCTGGGGGTCGCCGCGGACAAGGTCTTCGTCAGCCACAACGCCATAGACCCGGCTGTTTTTTACGAGCGCAAGGACGCCGCCGCGCGCATAAATAAGCTGGGGATCCAGGAGCCCTATGTTCTTTATGTGGGGAATGCCAACCCGCATAAGAACGTGGACGGGCTGGTGAGAGCTTACGCGGCGCTGCCCGAAGCGCTGCGGGCGGGGCGCAGCCTGGTCCTGGCCGGGGTGGGCGATTACGCCGCCCCCGCCGGCGTCGATCCGGGGTCGCTCGTGAAACTCGCGCGCGTCCCTTCCGAAGACCTGCCTTTTCTCTACAGCGCGGCCCAGGTTTTCGTTTTCCCTTCTTTCTACGAGGGGTTCGGCCTGCCCCCGGTGGAGGCGATGGCCTGCGGGGCCCCGGTGGCCAGCTCCGGCGCCTCCTCCCTGCCGGAGATACTCGGCGACGCCTGCGTCTATTTCGACCCGGCCTCGGAGGAAAGCATCAGGCAGGCGCTGACCGCCCTGCTTTCCGACGAAGCGGCGCGGAAGTCGGCGCGCCTTAAAGGCCTGGAACAGGCGAAAAAGTACGAGCCCGGCGCGGCCGCGGGGCGGCTGCTGGGCCTGTTCGAGAAGATCCTGACCCGCGGGCATTGAAAAAGATCTTTGTTCTTTGTCTGCCGGGCTTCGAGCCCGGCTTAAGCGTTATTCCCTGAACAAATGGTATAGTTTCTCAGGAAAATGGAAACAAGATCTTAAAGAATGCTCTCCTACTATTTTAAGAGGATCGGTGAAATAAAAAGGACCAGAGGCCCTGGTTTCCTGGCCGGCAAATTCTTTTTTTTCCCGCTGGACCTGCTTTCCATACTGTATTATTCCCTGACCTTGCGCAGGAGGGTCCGCGGCCTGGGGGAGGACGCCCTGGTGAGGCTCATTTACGAGGGGTGCCGGGGGATGCTGAGGCCTTTCCAGGTCAGGAGCGAGATCAAGGAACTGGCCGGGCTGGTAGCGGGTCTGAAACCTTCCTGCGTGCTGGAGATCGGGACCGCGGCGGGGGGGACGCTGTTCCTTTTCAGCCGGCTGGCCTCCCCCGACGCCCGCATCATCAGCGTCGATCTGCCCCGGGGCAGGTTCGGGGGAGGCTATTATTCATGGCGCATCCCGCTGTACCGTTCGTTCCCGGACCCGGGCCAGCGGTTGAGCCTGTTAAGGGCGGACTCGCATTCCCAGGCTACTTTTGAGCGGGTCGGCGGGCAGCTCGGCGGGAGGAAGCTGGATTTCCTTTTTATAGACGGGGACCACACCTACGAGGGGGCTAAACGGGATTTCGAGATGTATTCCGGGCTGGTGAGAAAAGGCGGGGTCGTCGCGTTCCATGACATCGTGGAGCACCCGGTGGGCGAGGGCTGCGGTGTGCACCGTTTCTGGCGGGAGATCAAGGCGCAATTTCCCCACCGGGAACTGATCGAGGATAAGGAGCAGAAGTGGGCCGGGATCGGAGTTCTATTCTTTTAGCCGCCGGACCCGTTACGCCGATTGCTAAATATGGCAGACAAATCCAGGAGCAAAGACATTTCGCCGGGCCAGCCGGGGTATATCCCCGGCGCCGGACATCGCTTTGGCCGGGCTCAATAAAGGAACAGAATAAATGTGCGGCATCTGCGGCTTCGCTAATTACAGGAACGAGGAACTGCTGAAAGGCATGGCCTCCCGGCTGGCGCACCGCGGCCCGGACGAGGACGGCTTTTTTACCGACGGGGAGAAGGTCTCCCTGGGGATGCGGCGGCTGAAGATCATAGACCTGGCCACCGGGTCCCAGCCCATCTCGAACGAGGACGGCTCCGTGACGGTGGTCTTCAACGGGGAGATCTATAATTTCCGCGAACTGCGCGCCGGACTGGAAATGAAAGGGCACCGCTTCCGCACCAGGACCGACACCGAGGTCCTGGTCCACCTTTACGAGGAATACGGGGCGGACCTCGCCCCGAAGCTGCGCGGCATGTTCGCTTTCGCCATCTGGGATTCACGGAAGGCCGCCCTGCTGCTGGCCAGGGACCACTTCGGCATAAAGCCGCTTTTTTATTCCCTGGCCGGGAACAAGCTGTACTTCGCTTCCGAGATGAAAGCGCTGCTGCCGGCCGCGGACATAAGCGCCGGGCTGGACACCGAGGCCGTGGACGCCTACTTCACCAATCTTTATGTCCCCGCGCCGCTCACCGTCTACAAAGCGATACGCAAGCTGGAGCCGGCGCAGACCCTGCTGTTCCGGGGGGGAACGGCCGAGATAAAGAGCTACTGGCGGCTGCCGGAATTCGGGGCTTCCGCGCCCAAAACCTGGGAGGAATACCTGGAGGAGGCTGACGCCCTGCTGGCCGCCGGCGTGGCGGAGCAGCTGGTTTCCGACGTGCCGCTGGGGCTGCTCCTTTCCGGCGGGGTGGATTCCTCCGCGCTGCTGTATTATATGAGCAGCCTCGGGGCCGCGCCGGTGAAGACCTTCACCATCGGCTACGGGAAAAAGGACTCCAGCTTCAACGAAACCGCCCAGGCCCTGCTCGTTTCGCGGCATTTCCGTTCCGACCATGCGGAAACCATACTCGAGCCCGATCCGCGGGATGTGATGGAGAAACTGGCCGCCACTTTCGACGAGCCTTTCGCCGACGCTTCGGCCATACCGAGCTTCCTGGTGACGGCCGAGGCCCGCAGGAAAGTCACCGTGGCCCTGACGGGGATAGGCGGCGACGAGTTCTTCGGCGGCTATCCCAGGCATCTAGGCGCCAGGCTCATGCCCGCCTACCTGAAGCTGCCGCTCGCGCTCCGGGAGGGTTTCTGGTCGGCTGCCAGGCTGCTCCCCGAGTCGCATTCGGCCAAGAACGTGCCCGGGCGGATAAAGAGGTTCCTGGGCGGAGGGCGCGGGGATTTCCGCGGCGCATACGATTCCTGGATCTCCTATTTTACCCCGGAGGAGCGGGCCCGCCTTTATTGCCCCGCGCACGCGGGCGCGGCCGGCACTGCCCCGAAACTGCCCGGCCGGCTGGGCTCCCCGGACGATATCTTCTCCTACGAGCTGCGGAACTATCTTTCCGACGACCTGCTCTGCCTGGCGGACAGGGTCTCGATGTCTAATTCCCTCGAGCTCAGGGTGCCGTTCCTCGACGTGCGGCTGGCGGAGCTCCTGGCCTCCGCCCCGCTGGCGCTGAAGACCCGGGGTTTCACGCTGAAGGCGGTGCTGAAAAAGCTCATGGCCGGCCGCCTGCCCCCGCCGACGCTCGGCGGCCCGAAGCGCGGCTTCCAGGTGCCGCTGGCCAGGTGGTACGGGGAGGAGCTGAAAGGTTTCGTGCGCGAGGTTCTCAACTCCGGCGCCCTCGAAAAGAACGGCTGGCTCTCCCCCGGCTCCGTGGCGGGCCTGCTGAAGGAGCATGAAAGCGGGCGCAGGAACCTGAGCGACCAGATCCACGCCGTCATCATGTTCGAGCTCTGGCTGGCCAGGAACCGGAAGCTGGCCGCCGGCGGCGTCAGCTCCGGCATCAGGCTCGCCGCCGGGCCGCTGAACGTGCTGGTCTGCACGGATATAATCCAGGAGGACGACGCCGGGGGCTCGGGGCGCGTGGCCTGGGAGACCGCCAAGCGCCTGGCGGCCATGGGGCACCGGCCGATAGTCCTGACGAAAGGCGCCGCCGGCAAGGAAGAGATCGGGACCTCGGAGGGGATAGAGATCTACCGCTACCGCGGCAGCCCGTTCAGGCTGCGGGCGGCGGTGAAGAACGTACTCGCCAGGCACGGCCGCATAGACGTGCTGGAACTGCACCATCCGTACACGGCCTTCCTGGCGCTGAACGCGCTCAAAGGGGTGCCGGCGGTTTATAATTTTCATTCCCCCTGGGCGGAGGAATATTCGATAAGGTGCCGGGACCTCGGCGTGAACTTTATAAGCAGGTTCATCGGCGCCGGGCTCAGGAACTGGCTCGAGCGCCGGGCACTCAGGTCCTCCGGGGTCATCCTGAACGCCAGCCGGTTCATGGCCTCCAAACTGAGGTTCGCGCACACGCTGGAGTCGCGGATACTCCCGCTGGGGGTGGACCAGGATAAATTCCGGCCTTCGGCGGATACCGCGGCGCTGCGTAAAAGGCTCGGCCTGCCTCCCGGGGCTTTCGTGGTGCTGAGCGTGCGGAACCTGGTGAGCCGCATGGGCCTGGAGAACCTGGTGGAAGCGGCCTCGGCCGTGGTCAAAGAGAGGCCGGAAGTCCTTTTCGTGATCGGGGGCAGCGGTTATCTGCGCGGCAAGCTCGAGGAGCTGATAAAGGCGGCCGGGCTTTCCGGCAGCGTGCGCCTGGCCGGCTATATACCGGAGGCGGACCTGCCGGCCTACTACCAGTGCGCCGATCTTTTCATCCTGCCCACCAGGCTGCTGGAGGGGTTCGGTCTGGTCACGGTGGAGGCCCTCGCCTGCGGCACGCCGGTGCTGGCCACTCCCGTGGCGGCCAACCCGGAAATAGTCGGCCGCCTGGACCCCAGGATGCTGCTGGAGGATTGCTCTCCGGCCGGCATAGCCTCCGGCATACTTGGCTTTATTCCACGGTATTCGGCGGACAGGGAGGCGATGCGCGGCGCCTGCCGTAAATTCGTGGAGGACAATTATTCCTGGACCAGGTACGCCGAGGGGGTAGAACAGGCCCTGTTCGACGCGGTTTCCGGGAGGCGCCCTTGAAGGCCCCGCCCGTTCCGCGGCCTCCGGTGCGGCTGGCTATGACGGCTCTGCCGGTTAAAAGGATAGCGATAGGCGCGGCCTGCGCCGCGGCGCTGGCCCTGCAGTTCGCTTCTTACGTGTTCGACGGCGACAGCGCCGTGGCCGGGCTTATGGCCCTGCATATCAGCCAACTGAAGGAATTCCCGCTCTATTTCTGGGCCAACCATTATGCCGGCACCCTCTCCAGCTATATGGCGGCCGCCTTCTTCCTTCTTTTCGGCGTCTCCAGTACCGCCAGCGCGCTGCCGGGTATCCTGATAGCCTGGATCTGGATACTCTCGCAGTACGCTCTGGCGCGCCGGGTCTTAAGCCCGGCCGGGGCCCTGGCCGCCCTCCTGCTGTGCCTGTTCCCTCCCATGAACGTGCTCTGGTATACCATCCTCAACGCCGGGGTCTACGCCGAAACCTTCGCCTTTTCCAGCGTCCTCTTCCTTTTTGCCGCGTACCGGGCTTCTTCCCGGCCTGCGCGACCCGGCTTGTTCTACTTCCTGGCCGGCGCGGCGGCCGGCTTCGGGCAGTGGCTGTCTCCGGGCATGCTGCCGGCCGCGGGGGCGGCGCTTTTCTTCTTCGCTGTCTCGGAGAAAAGGCTTTTCTTCGGGAATTGTCTGCCTTTCTTCGCCGCCGGTTTCGCCGCGGGCTTCGCCCCGGCCCTCGCGCATACGCTCCTGCACCCGCGCGACGTGGCTTTCAGGATGGGGGGGAGGCTGCTGGACCTGGACAGGAACTTTCTGGGCGAGCCCGACAAGGCCGCCGCTATAACCAAACTGATCTGGCGGAAAATAATATCCGGTCCCCTGAATCTTTTTAAGCTCCCTTTATCCTACGTGCGTTCGGTCGGCCTCCTTAACCTCGCTCTTTTCACGGCCGCGGCCGCCGTGGCCGTCAAGGAGGCGGCGGGGAGGATAAGGGAAAGGACCTTCCCGGCGCCGGTAGACGTAGCCCTGGTCTACGCCGCTTTCTTTGCGGCCTTTTACGCTTTCCTGCTCAGCGCGCCGCAGGCCGACAGATACGCGGTACCGCTTTACGCGGCGGCGCCGCTCTTCCTGGGCCGGGCTTTCGAGCTGCTGTACGGCCGCCGGAAAAAACTGGCCGCCGTAGTCCTGGCGGCGGCGGTCGGCGCCAATATTTTCTCGGTGGCGGCCGCGCTCGGGAAAAAACCGCGGTACGATCACGGTCTCCTGGCGGCCCACCTGGAACGCTCGGGGGTTAAGCACGCTTTTTCCGATTACGCTACCGCGTATATGGTGACTTTCCTGACGAAAGAGAAAGTCGTGGCTTCGCCGACTCTTTACCACGCCGATTTCGCGGACAGATATCCGGACTATACCCGGCAGGCCAGGAACAGTGCCGAGCCGGCTTTCATTATTAACACCGTCCTGTTTCCAGGCCGGGAGGAGCTGGCCCTGGCCAGGCTGGGAGAGCTGAAGGTAAGCTTCAGGAAGGAAAGTCTCGGAGGCTTTACCGTCCTGAGCGGCCTGTCCAGGCGGGTGTACCCGGAAGAACTCGGCCTGCGGCCGGCCGATTGAAGCAAAGCGCTCGGAAGGACCAGCTACATGGAGAATACCTGCCCGGTCTGCGGTGAGCTGAAAGCGCGCGATCATGCTTCCGTCCTGAAGCGTTGCGGAGCGTGCGGCCTGTATTTCAGGACGGAGAGGGTTTTTATTTCCCCTGTTTACGCGCCCGGCCTTGAAGACGGCATCTACGGCTCGGCCAAAAAGGAGCTTTTCGCCGAGGCCCTGAACAGCATGGAGAGCATGCTTAACGGGAAGGGCCGCCTGCTCGACATCGGCTGCGCCGGAGGAGAATTCCTCAAGGCGGCGGCCGGGCGCGGCTGGAGGGCCGAAGGGGTGGAACTGGATACGGCGCTGGCGGTAAAGGCGCTGGCCCGCGGTTTTGAGGTGCACACGCGGCCGGTCGAGGAGGCGGGGCTGGCCGGCGGCGCTTACGACGCCGTAACGGTCTTCGAGGTGTTCTCCCAGATGGAGAAACCGGCCGCGGCCGCCGCGGAGCTGCTGCGGCTGCTCGTACCCGGCGGGGTTATCCATATAAGGGAGTTCAACGCCGCTTTCCACCTGCCTCTTTACCGCCTGGAAAAGGCGGGCTTATTCAGGCCTTTAGGGATCAGTCCTTCTATTATCCATAACCTGAATTTCAGGGCCCGGACCCTGCGGTTCATGCTGGAGAAGGCCGGGTTCGGGGATATCAGGGTGCGCAATTCCCCGCCGACGGCGGGCGACCCCTACCGCACCGGCGGCGCGCTCGGCGGATTTCTTACCGGCGCCCTTAAAGTTCTATACTATTGGCTGGCCCAGGCGCTGTGGTTCATTACTTTAGGCCGCGTCTTCGCCGGTTCCACCCTCATCGTGACCGCCGGGAAACGGCCGTCCGACGGACATAGCTCTTAATACGGCGCCTACCATAGTAATGAAAGCAGCCATCCACCAACTTCAGTACTGGCCGGGCCTCCGGTTCTTCTCCAAGCTGCGCTCGGCCGACCTGTTCATCTACCTCGACGACGTGCAGTTCGAGAAGCGGGAGTTCCAGAACCGCAACCGCATCCGCACCGCGCGCGGCTGGCAGTACCTGACGACCCCCGTCATCTCCAAGGGCCGCTTCGCGCAGAAGATAAACGAAGTGGAAATAGAGAATACGGCGGACTGGAAAGCCGACCATTTGCGCGCCATAAAACTGAACTACGCGCGGGCGTCGTTCTTCAAGGAATACCTGCCGGGGCTGGAGGAGCTTTATTCCCGGGATTACCGGCTGCTGGCCGACCTGGCCATAGCCACCATGGAGCTACTGAAGGAAGCTTTCGCTATAAAGACGCCGGTGAAGTTCTCCTCTGAGTACGGGGTGGCCGAAACCGCCAGCGCGCGGCTGGCCCGCCTTTGCGCCGCGGCCGGGGCGGACGAGTATCTGTCCGGGGCGGGGGCCAAGGCCTATCTGGACCCCGGTGTTTTCAGTTTCGCCGGCATAAAGCTCTCCTGGCAGGATTTCAGGCCGCGCGAATATAAACAGGCTTTTCCCGGCTTCGAGCCGGATATGTCGGCGCTGGACCTGCTGCTGAACTGCGGCCCGGCCTCGGGTGACTACTTATGAACCCTTATATAGCCGAAGCCGTAGCCGCTATGGACAAGGTGCCGGTCTCCAGGTACGAGCATCCCGGCTCCTGGGCCATGGACCCGGCCTCCTGCCGCTTCCTGGCCGGTTTCGTCCGGGCTCTGGGCGCGAAAAAAATAATAGAGTTCGGTTCCGGTTTCTCCACCCTCATGATGGCCAGGGAAATAGCGCCGCTGGAGAACAACTACCTGCTTTCCATAGATTCCTCGCCGCTGTACTCCGCAATGGCCAAAGAGGCTTTCGACGGCTCAGGCTGCCAGGCGAAGGTGGAATTCCGCGTGGCCCCGCTGCGGCCCAGATTCTACGGCCCCAGGCTGCTGCTTTCCTACAGCCTGCCGGCGGGCCTGCTCGAGGCCCTCGGCCCCTTCGACCTGGCGCTCATAGACGCCCCGCACCTCGACTATGGCCGCGAGTCCGTGTTCTACGACGTTTTCCGGGCACTGGCTCCCGGCGGCTACGTGGTACTGGACGACGCCAACCGCGAGGATATGGAAAGGGCCTATGTGCGCTCCTGGCAGGCCGCCTATGAAGGCGCCATAGATCCCATACTCCTGGAGGGCATAGGCAACGGCCTGGGCGTGATAGAGAAACTTTCCGAAGCCGGACCGGCATATCCCGGGAAAGGCGCCCTTACCGCCTCGCTCAAAACCCTTAACAATTTCGGCCGCCTGCTTTTCCTCCCGGAGGAGCAGCCGGAAAATACCGGGGATTGAAAGCCGGTCTTAAATAAACTGTCCAGCCCCCCATCCTAACCTTCCCCCGCAAGAGGGGTTAGGTCTTTTGTCCTTTGCTGTAGGCCCTTTTATTCCATTAAGGGACCCCAACGGCCCTTTGTTCCGGTCCGCTTCGGGGTTAAACTATAGGCATGGTACATAAAACCCAGCTCTACGATCTCAAGATCTTCAATCTCATTTTTCTCTTCACATTCGCCATTTTCCTCGCCTGTTTCACCGACCTGACCTACGGGCAGAACTTCGCCGGAGAAAGCCTGCTGGGCGGGCTCCGCGCTTCCGGGGCTTTCGAGCTTTCCCCGGGAGCTCATAAAGCGGCGCCCGCGCCCGAAGCCGCTTCCCCCGAAGCGGTGCCACAGTCGAAAGGATCCAAAGAGAAGCTGGTGGCCGATTTCAAGGAAAGGCTGGTGCGGCAGGTGACCTCCAACTGGAACCATCCTTCGAAGATAGACGACGCTATAGTCAAGGAACTGGGCGCCGCCTACAAGGAAGGGGTCCTGGAGCCGGTCATCGTGGCCGTATTGAGCGACCCCCGCCTGGAAAGGTTCTTCCCCGCCGGCGCCAAGATGGAGCCGTCGGAAGCCGCCCGGGTCTTCTCGATGTACGTGGGCGCCGAGCTGGAATCCAACGGCCACGTGGAAGGCGTAGCCCCCGTGGAGTCCTGGGATTCCCTGACCGCCCGCCACACGGAGCTGACCCGCGCCGGTTCCGCCGTCTCCGGCAGGGGCGCTTTCCTGGCCGAGTTGGGCGGCATACAGCGCACTCCCTTTTCCGGCGGCAACCTGGTGCGGCCGCTTAACAGCGGCGCGGCGTCCTTCTCAAAGCGCGCCGAGCTTATCAGGGCCGCGAAGAAAAGCGTTTACCTCACCACCTGGGCCTTCTACGACGACGAGACCGGCCACGGCACAGCCGACCTGCTGATAGCCAGGAAGAAGGAAGGCCTGGACGTGCGGCTGATGATAGACAAGGACACCGCCGGGCTTTACGACAAGGGCGTGCTGGCGAAAATAGAGAAGGCCGGCATCCCGGTGCTCCGCTACCAGCCGGCGGGGAAGAACTATTACGAATTCCATTCCAAGATACTTATTACCGACGGGAAGTACGCCATACTGGGCGGCATGAACATAGGCAACGAGTATTCGCATCTGGCCGGCGACCAGAAATGGCGCGACACCGACGTCTTCATGCAGGGCCCGGCGCTCAGGGACGCCCTGCGCTTCTTCGCCGGGGCCTGGAACGCCCAGGCGGCCCAGGACGGCCTGGCCTCGCGCGTCTCCCCTTCGGCTTATGACGGCGCGCCGGCCGGCGGCGCCGACGCCGCCATAGTCTGGAACGATCCGGGGCAGGAGCCCTATATACTGCTCTCCATGCTCAGGGCGGTTTACGGAGCCCGCGAGCGCGTCAATATCGAGAACGCCATCATGGTGCTTATGCCTTCCATGAAGGCGGCCCTGCTGGACGCCCGGGCCCGCGGCGTGGAGGTGAACATTCTCTCCAATTCTCTCGAGACCATAGGCGATAAGATAATGAGCGCGATGATACTGGGCAGCTTCCCCGAGCTGGTGAAAGCCGGCGCGAATATCTACCTTAAGGAAGGCGGCCTGCCGGACCGCCTGCATTCCAAGTTCATGTCGGTGGACGGGAATTACGGCACCATAGGCTCTTTCAACCTGCAGCCCCGCTCCGTCCGTTACGTCATGGAGATAACCCTGAATTTCTACGACAGGCAGGCCGTTTCGGAACTGGATTCCGCTTTCGGGAAGGACATAGCCGCCGCAAAAAAAGCCAATACCGTGAAGGAACTGGGCATACCGAAGATGCCGATAAAGGGGCTTATACACAAGCTGATGTTCAACCAGCTGTAGTAACCGCTCAAGTGCTGCTGGAGGGTTGGCCGGGGTTT
>JACQPH010000090.1 GCA_016207645.1 Elusimicrobiota bacterium | reverse complement strand
GTAGACCAGCATCTCCTCACCCCTGCCGCCGGCCGGGGCCTTCAGGAAAAGATAGGCCAGCACCGGCATCAGCAGCACGGCCACCAGCAGGGAGGCTCCCAGGGCCATCAGCACGGTGATCGCCATCGGGTGGTAGAGCCTGCCTTCTATGCCCTCCAGGGACAGGATCGGGACGTAGACGAGCATGATGATTAGCAGGCCGAGCGTCACCGGCTTGACCACCTCGGCGGCGGCGTCGAGGACCAGCTGCAGTCTTTCCCCGGCTCCGAGTCCGCCTTTATGCTCCTCCAGGCGGCGCAGTGCGTTCTCTATCATCACCACGGCGCCGTCCACCAGCAGGCCGAAGTCTATGGCCCCCAGGCTCATCAGGCTGGCCGAGACCCCGAACCATTTCATTCCGACCGCGCCGAACAGCATGGAGACAGGGATGGCCAGCGAGACGAAGAGGGCCGCCCGGAGATTCCCCAGGATCAGGAGGAGCACCACCACCACCAGCGCCGCTCCCTCGGAAAGGTTCTTCGCAACCGTCTTCAGGGTGGCGTTGACGAGGTAGCTCCGGGTATAAAGCAGCTCCAGTTCCACGTCGGGCGGCAGAGGAGCTTCCTTAAGCGCTTGTTCGGCGTCCAGCGCCACCCGGCGGGAGTTGGCCCCGCTGAGCATCAGTACGGTACCCAGCACCGTCTGCCGGCCGTTCTGGGTGGCCCCGCCCATTCTCTGGGCATAGCCCTCCTTAACGTCGGCGACGGCCGAGAGCGGGACCGGCTTGCCGCGTACGTCCAGCTTTATCGGGACGCCGAGGATCTCGTCCAGGCTCCGGAGCCGCCCGGTAGCCCGGATGATGACCTGCCTGCCGCCGGGCTGGATATAGCCGCCGCCGAAGTTCTCGCCGAGCCCCTCCAGGCGCTCGGCTACCTGCTCGATGGTCACCCCCTGCTTCTCCAGCTTTTCGGGGTACAGCTCTATGTGGATCTCTTTCTTGTAGCCGCCGGTAGAATCCACCTCGGCCACGTTCCTGACCGAGCGCTTCAGGTAGGGCGCTACGACGAAGTCCTGGATAGTCCTGAGATAGAGCAGGCGCCGCGTTTCCGGCATGGCGGCCAGCGGCGTGCCGGGTTTGGCCGCTACCGCGTAGATGAGGACCTCGCCCAGGCCCGAAGTGATGGGGGCGAGCTCCGGCGAGAGCCCCGGCGGCAGCTCGCCCCGGACGCCGGCCAGCCTTTCCGTCACCTGCTGGCGCGCCCAATAGATATCGGTGCCGTCCTCGAAGATGACTGTCACCTGCGAGAGGCCGTACTTGGAGAGAGACCGGACGTCCTTGACCCCGGCTATCCCGCTCATGTCGGTCTCTACAGGGAAGGAGACGGTCTTCTCTATCTGTTCCGGGTCCAGCGCCCCGGTCCTGGTATTGACCACGACCTGCACCGGGGTGATGTCCGGGACGGCGTCCACCGGCGTTACGGAAACGGCGTAGAGGCCGAGGGCGGCGCCGACGGCGAAAAAGAGGATGACCGTCAGCCTGTTCTTTAAAGCCCAATCAAGAATGCTTTTCATGATATTTCCTTTTAATAGGACCCGAGCGACGCGGCGGCGTCCCTGTCCTGGGTAGCGGTGAGGAGCCCGGCGAGCGCGGCCGCGAGTTCCGCCTGGGCGTCGAGAGCGCGGTCATAAGTTTCGGCCGCCGAACTGTCCAGCTCCAGGAAGGTCAGCAGGTCCACCTGCCCCTTGCGGAAGCCCTCTTCCGCCTCCCTGAGCTGGTCCTCCAGGCCGGGAAGGATAGTCTGCGGATATTGCAGAACCGTCTGGCGGGCGGCTTCGCACTCCACGAAAGCGCGGGTAAATTCAGCTTTCAGCTTCTGCTCCTCGAAGGCCAGCAGCCGCTCCTCGGCGAGTTTTTTCCGCTCCGCGCTCAGTATCCCGGAACGGTTGCCGTTCCAGAAGGGAAAGGCCAGGCTCAGGCCCAGGGCGTAATTCTTTTCAGTCTCCCCGGCCCGGGCCCGCTCATAGGAAACCGACAGCGCCGGTTCCGGCAGGGCTTCCTTCCGCGCCAGGCGTCCTTCCAGTTCCGCGCCGGCTACGGCCAGCCTTTGAGCGCGCAGGCCGGGCTCTTTCTCCAGCGCCCTGGCCAGCCAGGCCCTTTCATCCAGGCCCTTCGCTCCGGAGAGCCAGGGCACCTCGACCCCGGGATAGCTGCCGGGAGCCAGCGGTATATAGGTCTTGAGCTTCTCGAAAGAACTCTTGAACCCCGCCTGGCTCCTGACAGCTTCGGCGGCCAGTATCCTGAGCCGGTTCTGCACTATCCCGCTTTCCGCCCTGCGCTGCGGGGTCTCGAACGGGCGGCCGGAGAGGTATTCCCGGACCAGGTCGAAGCGCTTCTGACGGTCCCCGACATAGGCCGCCTTCCGGCGGCCGGCGGCGTACTCATAGGCGAGCCGGACCACGTCGAGAGCGATCAGCGTTTCGGACGCGCTTCTGCGCAAGCGCCGGGCTTCCGATTCCAGGTCGAGCAGGCCGCCGCGCAGGCCGGGCTTGCCGGCCAGCGGCAGAGGCTGCGCCAGCGCCAGCTCGTAGCCCGGCCCATCCGAGCCGGCTTCGTTCTTGCGGCCGGCCAGGAACTCGAAGTCCGGGCCGGGCCAGGCCCGGGCCTGCCTGGCCGAGAGACGCGTCTCTTCGATACGGGCGTCCTGGGAGCCGAGCAGCCCGGTGTTCCGGACAGCCAGGTCCACGAGCTGCGCCAGCGTGTAGCTCTCGTTCCCCGGCGGCGGGACCTCCTGGGCGAAGGCCCGGTGCGCCGGCATTAAGGAACAGACGCAGATGGCGAGTCCCCGTAACAGCGGACTCCGTAGAATTGACAAAGGTGGAAATGACTTTTTCACACGGCCTCCTGAAGGCTATGAGACTTAGGCAACAGGGCGCTTTATACGGCGCGCCGGAACTGAGTTATAGCGGGAACATGAACGCGGGGCGGGTTAAACAAGCGGAGGGTGGAAAATTTCGTCGGCGGAGAGCCGGGCCACCAGCACGGCCGCGGAACCCAGGGCTGTGCGGTTCCCGGTCTCTTCGGGGCCGGCGATGCGCTCAGTAGCGGAGTCGTCGCAATATACGCCGCAGGCGCTGCCCAGGCAGACGGCGGGGCAGGGGCTGTCGCAACGCTCCTCGCAGGCGGAGACGGTCTCCGCCAGGGCGACGAAGACAAAGAAGACTGAAAATATGACCGGCAGAAACTTCCGCATGCTTATAATATACACCGGGCCTCCGGGAAAGTCAATGTCATACTTATGCCTCGCGGCATAGAAGCCGGATTTTCCGCGTCACGGTCAGGGAGCGAAGCCGATGAACGCGCTTGAGATAAGGACGACTACGGCTAATTTCAGGCAGGTCTCGCACAGGGCTTTCCTGCGAGCCCGCTTCTCGAAGAATTCCTTTTCGGCCGCGGGCTCAGGCGCTTTGCCGGCGGCGAAGCCGGCGAACAGTTCGCGCAGGCGCGGGTTAAGGCCGAAGAAGATCCGGCCCATGATCCACATCATCCAGAAGATAGCCGTGAGCTTAAGACCGATAGCCGCCCGGGCCGCCGGGTGCAGCGCGCGGAAGGCCCCGTTGAACAGGTAGTGGTTGAGCGGCATTCCCATGCCGGTGGCGAAGAGTATCGTGATGAACGCCATGCACCAGGGCGCGTTCCCCTGGAGGGTCTCTTCTACTACCTTGTCCAGCTCGTAATGCAGCTTGGGGCCGTATTGCGCGCGGGTATTTACCAAATTGCGGTTGTAGAAAGGCGCGGCAGCGCAGCCGACCAGCGCGATATTATGGAATGCCAGCAGGATCCCGTGAACTATCTGTTCTGTCATAATGCCTCCAGTTTCGCTGCCCCGCGCTTAAAACACCAGAACTTTATCCGCCCAGGCTGTCCATTCGGTAAGAATTGCCATTGTGCCGCGCCTGGCGCCTTCCGCCAGCATTTCCTCCGCTATGCCGCGGGCGTCCATGCAGGAGCCGCAGACGCTTATCTCGCCGCCCTGCTTGCTCACCAGTTTCAGCATATGCTCGATATTGTAATAACCCTGGGTGGTTTTCTGGTTCTTAATGCCGCACGGAGCGCCGTCGCCCATCAGGAACACGCGTATCTGCTCGCTTTGGCTTTTTCCAAGCGACACGGCCAGCCGCAGGCCGTTATAGCTCTTTTCCCCGCCGTAGGGCTGCTCGTTGAGGATGAACAGGTTTTTCATTTTCTTCTCCTTTGATCATGTCCGTTCCGTTATCGGTGAATATCGGGTTCTCGAAAAGTTGTGCGCTTAAGCGCGGTTTTTCCGCCCCAGCCTGGCCGCAGCTTTCCCCTGTTCCCGGAGGCGCAGGAGGAGCACCTGGCGCAGCAGGTCGTAGGCCTTGAGCATGCCCGGGAAGGCCAGGCGGTAATAGATATGCTGGTCCTCGCGCCGGGACAGCAGGATCCCCTTGTTCCGCAGGACGGCCAGCTGCTGGGAGACGTTGGTCTTGGAGACGCCCATCGCCCTGGTCAGGCCGCCGGCCGTCCTTTCGCCCGCGCGGAGCAGGTCTATGATCTCCAGGCGCTTGGCGTTGGAGAGCACCGAGCAGACCTGGGCGTGCATCTCGTAGATGAGTTTGCTGTCGTTTTTTTCTGCCACGGCGGTCTCCTTTTACATAGTTGCGCTATTGCGCAATAACAATATACCAGTCCGGGTCCGGGTTGTCAAGCGGCGGCGTCGGGTTGGCGTCGGGTCCGGCGCAACCCGGCGGTATCAGATAGGCTTTTGCGCGTGACAGGGCTTAATAATTTTTTGCCCGAAAGGCCCTTGAAATTCGGCGTTCCGGGAGCTAGAATATAATCGGGGACGGGGTCTCTCCCCTGCGAGAGTGGAGTACAGTTGAGACCCAGGTTGAGGGCGGGCCATCGGGCCCGCCCCGATCTTCGCCTATTTTCCGGTTCCCAGCCGCAGCCATTCCAGGAAGAGCGGCCCGAACCCTTCGCATTCGACGGGGAGGAAGTGGCCGCAGTCGTAAAAAGAGTGATACTCGCTGTTCTTCAGCTTTGAGGACAGCTCGAATTGAGGACGGTACCCCGTAAGCGTGTCCTGCCGGCCCGTGAGGAAAACGGTGCGCGACCCGATAAGGCCCGGCTCGATGCCGATGTTCTCCGCGGCGGCGCCTTTGAACAGCCTGGCCTGGAAAGCGAGCCTGCCGGGCGAGAAGCCGGCCGCGAGGTTGGCCTTGTAGCTTTTCAGCGTCCGCGTGGTCCTTTTCGCCGCCAGGGCCAGGTACCTGGCGTCGGCCGTTCCTTTCTCGGCTTCGGTCAGCTCGTCGGAAACCACGGTCACCGCCTCCGGCCTGATGAGCCTGTTCCTGTCCGAGCAGACCGGCGGGGCTATAAGGAAAAGGGAAGGAAAGCGGACCTTCTCCGCGAGCTTCAGGGCCACGAATCCCCCCAGCGAGTAGCCCACCAGGGCCGGAGGCTCGGAGAAATTTCCGCTCAGGAAGGCTTCCGTGTCCTCCAGCAGCGAAGCCATCGTGGCCCTTTCCAGGGGGCGGCCGGAGGCGCCATGGCCGGGGAAATCCGGGTAGATCCTCCGGTGCCTCGCGCCGCGGGCCCGGAAATAGGGCTCGAAAGTGTTCCGCATCGAGACATGGTCGAGGGTGGCGCCGTGCAGGAAGACCAGCGGCAGCCCGTCGGCGGGGCCTTTAGCGGCGTAGGAGATAGCTACCTTCCCGGTATTGAAGCTCTTCATGGCTTCTCCGGCGGCCGGCCCGTAGCGCTTTTCGGGAGCCCCGGCCCCGCGGGCCCCGGCAGCTCCGTGAGCGCCGCTTTTTTCCCCGGGCAGACCCTTTTCAGCGCGCGGGCCACGGCGCCGTTCTTCCTCAGGCGGGGTTTTATTCCGGCCAGGGCCCCGGCCGCCGCGGCGCGCTGCCGGCAATCCTTTGTTTTAAAAGCGAGCCACAATTCCGTTACAGCCTCCTCCGGGGCCGCCGGCCCGAGGGCGCCAAGCGCCTCGGCGGCCGCGATCCTGGCCTCGCGGTCCGGGCTTCTAAGCGCCGCGATCAGCTCGGGCGCGGTCTTTTCTTTAGCGGCCGCCGGTCCGCGGCCCGCTTTCGCGAGAGCGGTACCGGCCCAGGGGGCGGCCGCGTCGTTCGCGGCCGAGGCCCTTACCAGGGCCGCGGTGAAGTTCTCCGGCAGGGAAGCTAGGGTTTTGCCCGGATAGGAGGCCAGGGCCATGGCCGCGTGCTCCCTCACTTTAGCGTCAGCGTCCGCCAGCGCTCCGATAAGCGCTTCGGCCGCCTCCGGCGGCGGAGGGTTTAAAGCGGAAAGCAGCTTCGCCGCCCCGGAGCGCGAAGCGGGGTTCGGGGAAGCCAGCGCCGCCGCCAGCCAGAGTCCAGCCGGGCGCCCCACCGCGGCCAGGGCCATGGTGGCCTGCGCGGACACGGCGGCGTCGCTGCTGGCCGCCGCGCGCGCCAGGGCGGGCACCGCGCTTTCGGCCGCGGGGCCCATCTGCCCCAGTATACCGGCCGACCACAGCGCCAGTTCCCTCTTCCCTTTCTCGAAATTCTTCACAAGGGCGGGCACGGCCGCCGCGCCCTGCGCGGCCAGCACCTGGCCGAGCCGGGTACGGAGCGCGGGGTCGCCTGTGTCGAGGGCGGCGGCCAGGGCCGGGGCTGCCGCGTCCAGCTTTCTGAGGGCCCTGTCGGCGGAGCCGGCTATGTTCGCGTCCGGATCGTTAAGCGCGGCCATGAGCTCCCGGACGGCGTCCGCGGCTGCGGGGCCGATGTCCTCCAGGGCCGACGCGGCGTAGTACCGCTTTTCGGCGGTCCCGTTCTTCAGTACCTTTCTCAGGCCGGCGACCAGCTTCTTTTTCGTTCTGTCGTCGGATCTGGCGGCCGCCTCCAGCGCCTCCGACCTTGTCAGCGGCTTGTCGGAGAGCAGCCGCCTGGAGACAGAGGAGCAGCCGGCCAGGAGAAGGGCCGCGGCGCAGGCTGCAAGAACGGCGGAGCGTTCCATTACCATTAAAGGATACAAAACTTTGTTCGTGCCCTAATCGCCGTCAGGCAAAAAAAACACGCCCGGGGAGACCCGGGCGGTTTTTCTTAAGCCCTATCGGAGCGCTCAGTCGAAGGTTATCACCCTCGCAGGGGCGATCTCCGCCGCCTGTATCGCGCTTGAATCCATTTCCACCACTTCGAGCTCTTCCGTTCCCGCGTCCTTGTTGCCTTTCTCGCCGGGGAGTTTCGGGATGGAGGCGGAGAGGGCGGAGATCTTGGTCACGTCCTCGCCGCGGCCGCCGGTCTGCTCGTAGGTGGCCATCGTGGTGCAGCCGGCGGGGCTGTCCGCGAAGTCCTCGTCGCCGCGCACCAGGATGCCTTCTATCTTTTTCGTTTTGGTGTTGAACACCGGGGAACCGGAGTTGCCGCCGAAAGTGTCCAGGTCCGCCACGAAGTAGCCCTTCTTGGAGAAGTCGCGCACCTTGGCGCCGCCGGCTACCTTGAGGGGCAGGCCCACGGGGTGGCCGATCACGGTGATGGCGTCGCCCTTCTTGAGGTTCGCCCCCCTGTTTATCGGCAGGGGCTTGTGGCCGGTGACCTTGCGGTCAAGCTTTATCAGGGCGTAGTCCGGGCCAAGGGACTGGCCGGTCGGGTTCTCCGAGCCGGGCTCGCCGCCGAGGAAGCGCTTCACGATCTTGGCGCAGCCGTAGACTTCGGAGGCCGGCAGGGTGGTCACGGCCTCGCCGCCGTCCTTCCTTATATTATAGCCGAACACCATTTTGGCCGCCGCGCAGCCGGCGTCGTCCTTGATGCAGTGACCGGCGGTCATCACCAGGTCCTCTCCCACCAGGGAGCCGGAGCAGAAAGCGCCGATAGGCTGCTCCCGGAACTTTTCGCCGGGACAGAGGTTGAGGCGCTCGCCGAAGTTGACGGTCTTGAGCTTCGCCTTGCCGCCGGCTATCTCGACGGAGGAGGTTTTCCATAAGGAGACCACCGAGTCGGAAAGGGTCTTCAGGTCCTGGGAGGCCGCGAAGTATTCAAGGCGGTCGTCCTTGCCGTAAATGCTTTTGCCTTCTTCGGCGAAGGAGAGGAAGGGGAGCAGCAGCAGGGCCGCCGCGGCGCTCAGGGTTGTCTTCATAAGGTTTTTCATAACTCCTCCGGTGTTTCAGCGTTATCTTCCGCTATGTTATACAGCACGGGTTGACGAAAGTCAATAGCTCATGGACCCAGGCCTGGAAGCGCAAAGGGCCCAGGCCTTTCTGGGACTTTAGGGTAATTTGATAGGGAAACCTGGAGACCACCGAGGGCTGTATTATTAATGGAGCTGAATAAGTACGGTCGCGTTTCAGGCGCCTTTTTCTATCAGGTCGGCTAGTTTCGCGGCGGCTTCGAGGCCCCGGGGGATCCCGGCTTTTTGCACTCCCGCCGTCATGCCCGCCAGCTTGTCCGGGTTGTCCAGCAGGTTCCTGACCGCCGCGGCCAGTTCCGCGTCGAAATCCGAGCTCTCTTCAAGGCATAAGGCGGCCCCGGCGCCGGAGAGCGCCAGCGCGTTCGCCTTCTGGTGCCCGCCGGCTGAAGAGGGCAGCGGCACTAGTATGGCCGGCTTCTTAAGCTGTACCAGTTCGGCCACCGTGCTGGCCCCGGCCCTGGAAATGACCAGGTCCGCCGCCGCGTAAAGGGCCGGCATATCCTCCCGGTAGTCGAAAACCTGCAGGCCCGGTTCGCCCATCAGGCCCGCCGCGGCGTAGGCCGACTTTACCGCCTCCAGATTCCCGGCGCCGGTGAGGTGCATCGCCTGCAGGTCCCCTTTGAGGGCCTTCGCGGCGCTGAGAAAAGCGGCGTTGAGGCGGCGGGCGCCCTGGCTGCCGCCGAAGACCAGAACCGTGAACTTGTCGGGGTCCAGGCCCAGCGCCCGGCGCGCGGCGGCCCTGGCCGGCAGGTTCCCGAAGGTTTCCCTTATCGGCGTGCCGGCCAGCACCGACCTGCCGGCGAACGGATTATGCTTTACCGGCAGGCCCAGGGCGGCCGCGCGGCAGAAAAAACCGGCCAGGTAATTGCCCAGGCCGAATTTGGCGTTGGATTCGTGCAGGTAAACGGGGATGCCGGAGAGCCGCGCCGCCAGCGCGGCCGGGAAAGCCACGTAGCTGCCGGTGCCTACCATGGCGTCCGGCCTGAAGTCCTTCATTATCCTCAGGGCCAGCGCCAGGGACCCGAGGAATTTAAAAAAGAAAGCCGCATGCGCGAAGGGATCCAGGCTGCGCGGCAGGGAAACCATGTCGAGCTCGGCGTAGGGAAAGTCCGCCTCGTCCAGGGCGGGGCGGGCGCTATCCTCCTTCTTCACCAGGAAAAGGGTCTGCCAGCCGCGCGAACGCAGTTCCTGCGCCAGCGCGAAGCCGGGGTAAAAATGCCCGCCGGTGCCGCCGGAGGCTATCAGGGCGCGTTTTTTTTCAGACATTGCCGCTCCTGTGGGCCGAAACGTTGAGGATCACGCCCACCATTATCATCGACGCCAGGATGGAGGAGCCGCCGTAGGAGAAGAAGGGCAGCGGTATCCCCTTGGTCGGGACGAGGCCTATGGCCATGGCCAGGTTGAAATAGGCCTGGAGGGCGATCACCAGCGTAAGCCCGAAGGCCGTCAGCGCGGTGTAGAGGCTGGGGGCGTTGCGGGCTATCCTCGCGCCCTTGAGCAGCAGGGCGGTGAAAAGCCCGACTATGAAAAGCCCGCCGACCAGGCCCAGTTCCTCGGCCACCACCGGGAAGATGAAATCCGTATGCGGCTCGGGCAGGTACATCAGCTTCAGCTTGGAGGCCCCCAGTCCCTTGCCGAACCAGCCGCCGGAGCCCACCGCCAGCAGGGACTGCACCAACTGGTAGCCGGTGCCGGAAGCGTCGTCCCAGGGCGAGAGGAAATTCCTGAGCCTGGCCATGCGGTACGGGTGGCGGAACAGTTCTATTATGAAGACCGGCACCGCCGCCGCCAGCGGGGCCAGTAGGTAACGCAGTTTCACGCCGGCGGCGAAACAGACGGCCAGCGTCACCGCGAAAAGCAGGGAAGGGGTGCCCAGGTCGGGCTCGGCGGCGATCAGGCCGAGCATGAGCGCCGTAACGCCAAGGGGTTTCAGCAGTTCCCGGCGGTCGGCCTGTATATGGCTGATGGTGCGGTCGAAGAAATCCGCCAGGTACAGCACGAGGACGCACTTCGCGAATTCGCTCGTCTGGAGCTTCATGAAGCCCAGCGGTATCCAACGGCGCACATGCGCCACCGGCGGCATGAAAAGGGTCAAAGCCAGCAGGACGAGGGTCGCTATGACCAGAGGCTTTATATAGGGGCGTATCCTTTCCAGGTCCGCTTTCGCCGCGGCGGCCATAAGGCCCAGGCCGAAGAGAATATACAGCGCCTGCTTCTTCGCGTAAAAAAGCGAATCCAGGCCTTTATTGACCGCGTAAAGCGCGCTGGCCGAGAAAAGCGAGACCAGCCCCAGCATCAGCAGTATGGCGACGATGAAGAAGACCGGGTAGTCCACGTACTTCAGGCTGCGGTTGGCTATGGTGTTGTAAGCGGGTTTCCGGCGTTTTGAGGCGAAATCCATAAAATAGGGTAGAGGGTTCAGGGTAGAGGGTTCAATGTAGAGGGTCTTAGCTTTTTCACGAAAGCCTTGAACCTGCGGCCGCGGTCCTCGAAGTCCCTGAACTGGTCGAAGGAGGCGCAGGCCGGGGAGAACAGCGCCGTGTCCCCGGGCGCCGCCATTCCAAGGATGGAGCGGCAGGCGTTCTCCATCGTGCCGGAAGTTATCAGGGGACAGGCGCCGGCCAGTTCCTTTTCTATCCTGGGGGCGGCGGCGCCTATGGTCAGGACGGCCTTCACATGCCTGCGGATGAGCGGGAGCAGCGGGGCGTAGGGGTTCCCCTTGTCCAGGCCTCCCAGGATAAGCCAGAGGTTCCTTCCCCGGCCCAGGGCCTTCAGCGCCACCAGAGTGGAATCCACGTTGGTAGCCTTGGAATCGTTGACGAAGGAAACGCGGCGAACGGTCCCAGCCGGCTCTATGCGGTGCTCCACTCCCTTGAAAGCGGCGAAAACTTTTCTCAGCACGGCGGGCTTCACCCCGCAGTGGAGGGCCATCAGCCCGGCGCACATGGCGTTCTCCAGGTTATGGGCGCCGGGCAGGAGCGGCGGCGCCAGGGAGACCGCCGCCTTTCCGGCCCTGAAGAACAGTTTTCCGCCCGCTGTCCAGGCGGAGAGCTTCCCGCCGGCGCGCTGCGAAGAGAAGAAAAGGGCCTTCGACGGGCAGAGTTTCGCCAGGCGGCGGCAGCGGGCGTCCTCGTAATTAAAAACGCAGCAGCCCGAAGCGTCCTGGAACCTGAAGATCTTTTCCTTGGCCTTCACGTAGGCGGCCATGCCGCCGTGATGGTCCAGGTGGTCGGGCGTGATGTTCAGCACGCAGGCGGCGTACGGCTTGATGTAAGAGCTGTCCTCCAGCTGGTAGCTGGAAACTTCCATGACCACGGCGTCGCGCGGGCGGGCTTTAGGCGCGGCCGCCGCCGCGGGGATGCCTACATTGCCGCAGAGCAGGGCGCGCCCGCCGGGGCGCAGCGCGGCGCTCATTATTTTCCCCAGCAGCACCGCGGTGGTGGTCTTGCCGTTGGTGCCGGTCACGGCCAGCAGTTTTCCCGGCGAGAAAGCGAGGGCCGTCTCTATCTCGCTGAAGACCGGTATTTTCTTTTTTTTCAGCGCGGCGATGAGCGGGTTGGACTGGGACAGGCCGGGGCTTTTCACCGCGAAACCGCGGTCGAAGACGCCTTTGCCGTGGCCGCCGGTCTCTACACGGACCGAATGGGCCAGCCCTTTGAGCTTGTCCTTTACGGCGTCGGCCTTCTTCTCTTCGGTGAGCAGGACCTCGAAGCCTTTCGAGGCCAGCAGGTTGGCGCAGGCGACGCCGGACTTCCCGGCGCCTATCACCAGCGCTTTTCCGCCTTTGAATTTTCCGGGGATGAACATGATCGCGGCGGCCGCTAACGTATCTTCAGCGAAGCCAGCGCCGTCAGCGCCAGCATGATGCCGGCTATCCAGAACCGGACCGTAACCTTGGATTCGGCTATGCCTTTCAGCTCGAAGTGGTGGTGTATGGGCGCCATCAGGAACAGCCGCTTCTTGTTGCGCAGCTTGAAGGAGCCCATCTGCAGTATCACGGAAAGGGTTTCGAGCAGGAAGATCCCCCCCGCCACCGGCAGCAGCAGCTCCTGCTTCACGGCGATGGCGGCGGTGCCTATGGTCCCGCCGAGGAACAGGGAGCTGGTGTCGCCCATGAAGACCTCGGCCGGGTAGGCGTTGTACCAGAGGAAGCCCAGGCAGGAGCCTATCATGGCCGCCAGGAAGACGGCCATCTCGCCCGCGCCCTCGACGTAGATTATCTTCAGGTAGCCGGCCACCTTCACGTTGCCGGCGGAATAGGCGAGGATGGCGAAGGTGAGGGCCGTGAAAACAATCGAGCCCGCCGCCAGGCCGTCCAGGCCGTCGGTGAGGTTCACCGCGTTGGAGGAGCCGATGATGACCAGCATGGCGAGGGCCGCGTACAGGAAGCCCAGGTCGAGGTAAACCTCCTTGGTGTAGGGTATCGAAAGCAAGTCGGCGTACTGCGCGTTCGGCGGGTTCGCCGCCAGGTAGCCCACCACGACCAGCGCGGTGAAGAGCTGGAGAGTGAACTTGAAGGCGGAGGAAGCCCCCTTGGGGTTCTTCTTCACCAGCTTGGTATAATCGTCCAGCCAGCCGGCGAAGGCCAGCACTACGGTGGTGAACAGCAGCAGCAGGATGAACCGGTTGTCCAGCCTGGCCCAGAGGCAGGTGGAGCCCACCAGCGTCAGGAAGATCAGCAGGCCGCCCATGGTGGTGGTGCCGTGCTTGGCCAGGTGGGTCTGCGGGCCGTCGGTGCGCTGGACCTGGCCTATCTTGTAGCCGCGCAGTTTCGCTATGAGCCAGGGCCCGAACAACAGGCTGAGCAGGAAAGAGGTCATCACGGCCCCGCCGGCCCTGAAGGTGATGTACTGGAAAACGTTCAGCGGGCTGAAGAGATCTTTGAGATAGTGCGCGTAGTAAAGCATGGCTCCCTTAAAATTTAAAAAACCGTTCGCCGCGAAGTAATACTTCGCGCTTATATTTTATTAATTTTTAAAGGTGTTTACGCTCTCTATTTGAAGCCCAGCTTCGCGAGGACCCACATCGCCGGGCACCATTTGCTGAAGGCCGACTGGATGAGGTTCAGCGCGACCGCCGCCGCCAGCAGGTAGAACCAGGGGCTGACGAACCAGCCCAGGGTCACCGCCGCCAGGGTCACGGCTCCCGCGAGCAGGCGCAGCATATCGTTCATGGTCATTTTATTTCTCCTTTTTCCCGTGCACCAGGTTGTAGAGGGCGGGCACGGAAGTGCGCGAAAGTACGGTGGAGGCTATGGCCCCGCCTATCAGCGAGATAGCCAGGCCCTGGAAGATCGGGTCGAACAGGATGACGCCGCCGGCCACCACCACCGCCGCAGCCGTGAGCAGCATCGGGCGGAAGCGCGCCAGCCCGGCGTCGATGCAGGCCTGCTCCACGGCCGCCCCTTCCTTTATGCGCAGCTCGATGAAGTCCACCAGGATGATGGAATTCCGGACAACTATCCCCGCCCCTGCGATAAACCCTATCATCGACGTTGCGGTGAAGAAGGACCCCATCAGCCAGTGCCCCGGCAGCACGCCGATCAGCGTGAGCGGGATGGGCACCATGATGATGAGCGGCGTCGTGAAACTGCCGAACCAGGCCACTACTATGACGTAGATGAGCAGCATCACTATGGCGAAGGAGAGCCCCATGTCGCGGAAAACCTCCCAGGTGACCTGCCATTCCCCGTCCCACTTGATGGCCGTCTTCCCGCCGGAAACGTCGGGCTGGGCGGCATAGTACTGTTCTATCGGGAAGCCTTTCTCCTTCGCCAGTCCGTCGACTTTCTTGCGCAGTTCCATTATGGCGTAGACCGGGCTCTCTATCTCGCCCGAGACCTCCGCGGTTACGTAGGAGACTTTTTGGAGATTTTTCCTGTAATGCGGCAGGTCGGCTTCCATTTTCCGCTGCCTGACCAGGGAGGAAAGGGCCAGCGGGGTACCGTTCACCGAGTAGAGTTTGAGCGAGCCGAGCGCGGCCAGTGACTTCCGGCCCTCGGGCGGCAGGCGCAGGTTGACGGAGACGGGCTCGTTCTCCCCCGTCACATGCGCGAGCCCTATATCGGAGCCGGAAAGAGCCATGTAGGCGGTCTGGGCTATCTCCGAAGCGGAAAGCCCGTTCAAAGTGGCTTTCTGCCTGTCCACTTCCAGGCGCAGCAGTTCCTGCGGTGAAGGCAGGTAGCTGTCCGTGTCCACAACACCCGGCGTGGAGGACAGGAGCTTCTTTATATCCCCCACCAGAGCGTTGCGTTTCGCATCGTCCTCATTGTAGATCTCTATGACCAAAGTGGCCAGGACCGGCGGGCCAGGCGGCACTTCGGCCACCTGTATCCGCGCCCCGTATTTCGCGCCTATCTCCCGCAGCCGCGGGCGCGCCGCCGAGGCTATCTCGTGGCTCTGCCGTTTTCGCTTCTCCTTCCCCGCCAGGTTCACCTGTATATCGGCCTGGCAGGGCCGGCTGCGCATGAAGTAATGCCGCACCAGGCCGTTGAAGTTGTAAGGGCCGGAGGCGCCCGCATAAGTCTCTACGTCGACAGCCTCGGGCAAAGTGCGCAGGTAACCGGCCAGTTCGGCCGTGGCCCGCCGGGTAAGAGCGAGGGAGGAACTCTCCGGCATATTTATGATGACCTGGAATTCGTTCTTATTGTCGAAGGGCAGCATCTTCACCTGCACCTTCCTGGTCAGCACCAGCGCCCCTGAGACCAGCACGAGGCCCAGTGTTATGCCGAGGGAACCGTAGAGCGCCGTCCTGGTGGAGAACAGCCATTTCATCAGGCGCACATAGGCCCTGTCGACGGCGGAAAGCTCCGGCTTGACGCAATGCGCCCCGGGCGGCCACCTTTTAAGTATCAGCGCGAACATCCAGGGGCTGACGATGAAGGCCACGGCCAGGGACAGGATCATCGCCGCCGAAGCTCCGACGGGGATCGGCAGCATGTACGGGCCCATCAGGCCGCTCACGAAAGCCATGGGCAGGATGGCCGCTATCACAGTTATCGTGGCCAATATCGTCGGGTTGCCGACTTCGTCCACGGCGCGCAGAGCGGCCTTCCATTTGGGGCAGTCCGGGTCCAGCATGCAGTGGCGGTGGATGTTCTCCACCACGACTATCGCGTCGTCCACCAGAATGCCGATGGAGAAGATGAGGGCGAACAGGGTGATGCGGTTGAGGGTATAGCCGAAAAGGTAGTAGATGAGCAGCGTAAGCCCCAGCGTCACCGGGACCGCTACCAGCACCACCAGCGATTCCCTTATCCCCAGCACGAAAGCTATCAG
>JACQPH010000088.1 GCA_016207645.1 Elusimicrobiota bacterium | reverse complement strand
GTACAGGCCGCAGCCCAGCTGCGCGGCCTCGTCGAAATCCGTTTCCCGTACCACCCCGCCCGAGCGGTCTATGAAGATCTGCCTGCCGCCCTTCCCGGCCAGGCAGAGCCCCGCCCCGCAGCCGGCCGCCGTCTCGAACTCGACCGGGACCGCGAACGCCAGGTCCTTCGCGAAGCCGTAGCGGCCCATGCTCGACACTATTATCTCCAGGCCGTCCCCCGCGGGACCGGCGCTCCGGTAAACCACGGCCCCTTCCCTGTCTATCCACCTGGTCTCCGACCGGGGCGCGTACTGCCCTAAGACCGGGACCGCCACGGAGACGACGGCGAGGCCGTCCGAAAATGAGCCGGCGGACCCGTAGTCGGGGGCGAGAGCGAGCCGGCCTTCGGTATCTATGTAACCCCACCTGGAGTCGAGCCTGACGGCCGCGAGGCCTTCGGAGAAGTCCCTGACTCCGTGAAAAATGCTGTTGACGGCCCGCTTCCCGTTCTTTCCGAGAAATCCCCATCTGCCGTTCCTGCGGAAAGCGGCCAGCCCCCCCGAAAATGGCCTGACGGTCTCGTAGTCCGGCCCGATCACGAACTTCCCCGCTCTGTTTATAAAGCCCCATTTCTCTTTTTTAGCCGGCGCCAGTTTTTCGCTGAAGAGACCGGCGCCGGAGAGCGCCGCCGGGATGACCTCCCTGCCGCCGGCGTCCTTATAGCCGAATCTCCCGTCCCTGACGAAGACCGCCAGTCCCCCGGAGAGCACGCCGATTACCGGAGAAGAGGAACGCTGTATTTCCGTCCCGGACCGGCCGATAAGCGCCCAGTCGCCGTCCGGCAGCCTGACTTCCGCCACCCCCTCCGAAAAAGGCCCGGCCGCCGCGTAAACCGGCTCGATGACCGTAAGGCCGGCGTCCCTGTAGCCCCAGCTGCCGCCGGCTTCGAACGGCTCGGGCCCGGCCGCTCCGGCGCGGCCGCAGGCGGCGGCCGCCGCGGACAGGGCGGCCAGAGCCTTAAAAGCAAAAGCGCGTAAAGGATATTTACGGCTGGAATTCCCTGTTTCTGGCGGCACGTTTCTCCCCTCGCTTATTTAAGTCCCGTAGGCTTTTGCGGAGCGCCGGAAAACAAGCATGAAGAAAGCGGGCGCCCCTCCTGACAACGTAATTATATAAGGTAAAGCGTTAAATAAAGATTACAGAATGATTAAAAGACCGCGTCGTTGTTTTTCCGGTCCCGGGTCCGGATAGCGGTCGTTATTCTCCCCTCACTTCCTGCTGTAGCGCCCGCTCTTCATGACGTCGAAGCAGGCTATGTCGGCTTTGGCGAGGAATCTCGGAGTGAACTTAAGGACCTTGATACAGTCCAGGATATAGAAGAGGGCGGTAAGGACTTCATTTACCGCGTCCATCCCGCCTTTCCCGTCGAGGTCCGCGGGACCGCAGTAAAGGGCCTGGTCGGGAGAGAGAACGTTTTCCAGCATGAACTCCCTGCCGTAGCGGGCCAGGCAGGCCGCGTTGCGGGCGGAGAGCCCGGCCGCGGGGATCAGCGCCGGGTAGGGCGGCAGCGAGAGTCCGCGGCGGATGGTATCGTTCACCCGCTCGTTCAGCTCCAGCGCTCCCTCCACGCCGGCATGGGCCACGGCCAGGCCGTGGTTGGCCAGGAAGAATACCTGCGGCCCGGAGGCCCGCGCCCTGTCGTTTATCGCCGAGCAGAGCTGCGGCCCCGGCGACCTGTAGGGGAGGAATTCGGCCGCCGGGAACATTTCGCGGCCCAGCTTATGGCCTTCGGCGCTCATGTTCAGGATGTTGGCGTAGACCGAATGCGTGTGTATGACCACCGTGTTCAGCAGGGCGTGAAAACCGGTCTCTATGGAGGGCCTGGCGGAGAGTACGCCCCTCACCGGCAGGGCCTGCGCGCGGATGAAGTCGGAAAATTCGTCCTCGCCCCCGGGCCCGGCGGCTATGCGGCGGCGGATATTGCCGTAATTCACCAGCGCGTAGCCTCCGGAAGCGGTCACGTCCTTGAGCTGCGCCCCCGAAGCCTTCACCAGCATGCGCTCGGCCCCTATCTTGACGGAGACATTGCCTCCGCCGCCCTGCGTAAGGTCCGGGCGCGAACCCGCCGCGCGGGCCGCGCGGGCCAGCAGCTGCGGCGCCCTGTCCAGCTCCGGGTCGAAAGCCATTATTTCCCCGACCTCGGATGGGCCTTGTCGTACACTTCCTTCAGGCGCTCCAGGGAAACGTGCGTATAGATCTCCGTAGTCTGGAGGTTCTTATGCCCCAGCATCTCCTGCACCGACTTCAGGTCGCAGCCGTGGTCCAGCAGATGGGTGGCGAAAGAATGCCTCACGGAATGCGGGTTCATGGGCCGGGCGAAACGCGCCCTCTTCGCCATCTTCCTGAAGATCAGCGCTATGCCGGTACCGGTAAGGCGGGTGTTCTTATGGTTCAGGAAAAGCGGAAGGCCGTGGGCCAAAGGCCTGGGCCTGCCCGCCAGGTATTCCCGGATGGCATTAAGCGCTTTCTCCCCCACGGGCACCAGCCGCTCACGCGACCCTTTTCCCAGCACCCGCGCAAAGCCGGAATAGAGGTCCAGGTCGCCTATGTTCAGGCCGGCGGCCTCGGAGCGGCGCAGACCGCTGGAATAAAGCAGTTCGAACAGCGCATAATCGCGCAGCGAGAAAAAATAGCTCTTTTCCCTGGCATTGACCTCTTCCGGCCTGTTATGGTCCTGGAGCCTCCCGACCTCTCCCTCGGTCAGGAACCGCGGGAGGCGTTTTTCTTTTTTAGGGATCGTGATCAGGTCGAACGGGTCCGTTTCCAGCTGGCCGGTCTCCCGCAGATAGCGCATGAAAGAGCGCACCGCCGAGATCTTGCGGAGCAGCGTATTGCGGGAAACATTGCGGTCGCTGATAGAGGCTATATAACCGCGCATCAGCGGGCGGTCGAGGTTTTCAGGCGAGGCGCCCTTATTGGCGGCGGCGTAAGAGACGAACTCGGAAAGGTCGAACTGGTAGGCTTTTATCGTGTTGCGCGCGAAGTTGCGCTGCGCCTTCAGGTGCAGCAGGAATCGGTCCACCAGCGGTCTCATGCTGAAATTCTAGCATTTCCCCTAACTGCCCGGGTCCGGGGGCTGAGTGGTTACATTTCCCGCCTAGACCTTTTTCAGCAGGCAGGCGTGCGCGGACAGGCCGGCCCCGAAGGCCAGCAGCAGCACCAGGTCGCCGGGGCGCGGGCCTTCGCGCTCCATTTCCTCCAGTATGAACCAGACCGTGGCCGAAGACATATTTCCCAGCTCCGACAGGACCTTGCGGCTGTACCGCATATCCTCGTCGGCAAGCGCCAGCTTCTCCCGCACCGCGTTTATAACGTTCTCCCCGCCGGGATGCACGGCCCAGCGGCTTATGTCCCGGCGCTTCAGCCCGTTCGCGGCCAGCAGCTCTTCGACCAGCGAACCCGCGGTTTCGGCGGCCAGGCCGGGAAGCCGCGCCGAAAGCCTGTTGTGCAGCTGGCCGTTCCGGTGCACGAAGCGGATATCCTCCCTGTATTCCGGCGCGAAGCGCGAAGCGGACGAGACCAGGGCGTAGCCGCCCGTCTTCGCGCGCACCACGGCCGCGGCGGCCCCGTCGCCGAAAAGCGCGTTGGAGATGATCAGGCCGGCGTCGTCGCCCATCTGGAAAGTGCAGCTGCAGATCTCCACCGAAACGCTGAGCACGGCGCCCCCGGGTCTTTCCGCGGCCAGCGCGCCGGCCAGCTGCAGGTTGGGCACCGCGCCGCCGCAGCCGCTCCCCACCAGGTCGTAGGCCTTTACCGCGCGGGACAGACCCATTTCCTCGATCAGGTAAGTGGAGACGCCGGGGCACAGGTAGCCGGTGCAGGTGTTCACCACCAGCCCGGTCACGTCGCGGGCTTCCAGCCCGGCTTTCCCCAGCGCGGCCCTGCCGGCCTCCGCCGAAAGCCGGAGGGACCACTCCGCGAACCGCCGGGCCCTCTCGTCCGGGTCCTCGTCCACGAGCGAGCCCGGATCGGAAAAAGCGAAGCGGCGGCTTTTTACCGACGGGTGGGAAAAGACCTTCTCCAGCAGTTTGACGCTCCCGGGCCTGAGCCTGCCCGAATAATTCCGCTTCAGGAAAGCCGCGCCTTCCTCCTGCGCTATGGCCAGCGGCGGCAGCGCCGTCGAGATCCCGTCCACGAAACGGGCCTGAACCGTCATAATTTCACCCCCAGGCTTTTCAAGCCGCGCCTGATGAACCGCGTATGTTTCCAGAGCGGCTGTTCAACTCCGGCAAAATGCGCGAGCCCGTAAATGCCGGAAAGGTAAGGCAGCGCGAACGAATCGGAAGCGATGAAATTCATGTTCTCCCCGGTCGCGGCCGCAAGGGTCTCGAGGAGCCAGCTCTTTTCCACGCCCGGAGAGAGGTAAAAGACCGGCTCGAGCATCCCGCCCGGCGGCTCCGTGAGAGAGCCCTCGCGCCTGGCCGCGGCTTCGAGCGGCGTGCCCGGATAAAGGCGGATCCCGGCGTTGAAGAAGACCGTATCGGAAGGCCTCACGCGGCGCCTGGCGAAAGCCAGCGTCCGCTCCACGGTCTCCTTCGTCTCCCCGGGGCCGCCCAGCAGGAACATCCACATGCACGGGATACTGTGCTCCTCCACCGCGCGCGCGGCCTGGTACAGTTCCGCGGGGCCGTAGTTCTTGCCCAGGGCCGCGAGCACGCCGCCGTCGGCGCTCTCGGCCGTGACGCCTATCCCGGCGAAACCGGCGCGCTCCATCGCGTCCAGCAGCGGGGCGTCGGTAAAGCCGGGGTTCAGTTCCATGGTGTGGAAGCGCGCGCCCGTCCTGTTCCCGGCCAGCAGGCCGCAGAGTTCCATGGCGTGGGCGTAGGGAGAATTGAAGACATTGTCCACGAATTCTATGTCGCGCACTCCCGCCGCGGCAAGGTCCCTGACGGCCTGCAGCACCGTTTCCGGGAGGCAAAGCCGGTAAGCCCCGCCTTCGCCGGCGGGATAGGTGCAGTAAACGCAGCCGAAGGGACAGCCGAGCTTCGTTTTTAAAGGCACGGCCGCCATGTGCCGGGCATAGGCGCGCAGGTCCACCCAGCGGCCGAATTCCGGAAAGAGTCCGGTCCCCGCGGAAGCCGAAAGGTCCGGCGGTTCCGCCGAGAATCCGCCGTCCGCGAGAGCGCAGGCTCCCGGCACGGAAAGAGGGTCGCCGCCAGCCGCCAGCGCCGCCAGGAAGCGCGGGAAAGCCGAAGCCGCGTCGCCGAGCAGGCACCAGTCGGCCCCGGTCAGGCGCAGCAGGGCTTCCGGCATCACCGCCGCCGCGGCGCCGCCCAGAACGATCTTTGCGCCGCAGGCCCGGCGGGCCGCTGCTATCAGCGAAGCGGCCTCGTCCGGATATGAGACGGGGTTCCTGATGTCGTTATTGTCTATATTGCGCAGGGAAAAACCCGCCACTTCGGGACGGAAAGCCCTGCACGCCCGCTCGAGGGCCTTGACCGGCTCTCTCTCGAACATCAGGTCCAGCAGCCGCGTCTCATGCCCGGCCCCGAGCGCGGCCTGGGCGGCCACGCAGGCGCCATACGGGACCACGGCCGCCGGCTGGCGGCTGCGGTTGACGCTTACTACAAGCACTTTCATTCTACCCCCCCCGCGGAAAACATCCGCCGCCCGGCCGGCGGCCCTTCTTCCCGTATCTTAACAATATCCCTTATAGAACGCAACCGGCGGGCCGTAAAAAGCCCGGGCGGCTTGCCCGGGCTTTTTCAGGACCGCCTCCGCTCAGGCGGCCGGCTTGTCCTTCGCCCCGGTCAGCCTCTCCACCTCTTCCGGCGTGGGCTGCTCGATGTTGCGGCACTTGGGGAAGCCGGAGCAGGCCAGGAAGTAGCCGCGCGCGCTCTTGCGCAGCAGCATCGCGTTCTTATTGCATTTGGCGCAGGTCTTCTCGGTCTTTATCGGCGCGAAATAATCCTGCTTGTTGCCTTCCTTGTCCAGCGGCACCTTGCCCTTGCACTTGGGGAAGCGGGAGCAGGACAGGTACTTGCCGAAGCGGCTCTCGCGCTGCACCATCGGGCTGAGGCAGAGCGGGCATTTCTCGTCGGTCTTGATCACGTTCGGGCGGGACCTGGTCATGTCCTTTTCGGCCGTGGCCAGCTCCTCGGCGAAGGGCCCGTAGAACTCGCCCATGAACTTCACCCAGTCCATGTTGCCGTCGGCTATGTCGTCGAGCTTGTCCTCGATGGACGCGGTGTAGGAGATCTCCATGATCTCCTTGAAGAAATCCTTGAGCTTCTCCGTCACCAGCGCGCCCAGCTCGGTGATCAGGAGCTTCCTGTCCTTCTCGCGGTTGATGTAGCCGCGGTCCACCACGTTCTTGATGATGACGGCGTAGGTGGAAGGGCGGCCGATGCCGTGCTTCTCCAGCGTCTTGATGATGCTGGCCTCGTTGTAGTTAGGCGGCGGGCTGGTGCGGTGCGCCTTGGTGGAGACGTCCCTGAGGGTCACGATATCGCCCTCTTTGAGCGGGGGCAGAGCGGCGCTGCCCTCTTCGTCCTCGCCGGCCACTTCCTCTTCCTTCTCCTCCATGTAGATCTTCAGGTAGCCCTCGAACTTCACCGTGCGCCCGCTGGTGCGCAGCACGGCGCGGCCTTTTTCGTCGGAGAACTCCACGCTGAGCGAGTCGAAGACGGCCTCTTCCATCTGGCTGGCCATGAAGCGCCGCCAGATCAGGTCGTAAAGCCTGGCCTGGTCCGGATTGAGGAACCGGCCGACCTCCTCGGGACGCTGGTAGGCGGAGGTGGGGTGGATGGCCTCGTGGGCTTCCTGCGCGCCCTTCACCTTCTTGAGGTAGGTGGGCGGCTTGGCCGGGCAGAATTCTTTGCCGTAGATCTCGGCGATGAACTTCGCGGCCTCTTTCTGCATCTCGGCGCTAACGTTGAAGGAGTCGGTGCGCATGTAGGTGATAAGGCCCGAGCGCTCGCCTTCCAGGTCCACGCCTTCGTAGAGGCTCTGGGCCACCTTCACCGTGCGGTCCGACGAGAAGCCCAGCTTGTTGTAGGCGTCCTGCTGCAGCGTACTGGTGATGAATGGGGGCTTGGGCTTCTGCCTTACGGCCTTCGCGTCCACCTTCGAGACCTTCAGCGTGGAATTGCGCAGATGCGTGGCGGCCTCCACGGTGTCCTCTGTTTTCTTGAAGACCGAGGTCTTGTAGCGGTAGTCCTCGGCGAAAAGCTTCAGCAGGACGGTCTGCTCTACCGCCGCGCCTTCCCAGCGCACCAGCTTCGAATCGAAATCCTTGGACTCCCCTTTCGCCAGTTTCGCGTCGACGGTATAATAGTCCTCTTCCTTGAAGGCGGCTATCTCCTTGGCGCGCTCCGCTATCAGGCGCACGGTCACGGACTGCACGCGCCCGGCGGAGAGTCCGCTCTTGATCTTGTTCCAGAGCAGCGGGGAGAGCTTGTAGCCCACGATGCGGTCGATGATGCGGCGTGACTGCTGCGCGTTCACCAGCGCCATGTCCAGGTCGCGGGGGCTCTTCAGGGATTCGGCTATGGCGGACTTGGTGATCTCGTGGAAGCTGATGCGCTTGAACGGCGCGTCCGTCTTTATGACTTCCCTGAGGTGCCAGCTGATGGCCTCCCCTTCCCGGTCCGGGTCGGTGGCCAGGTAGACCACGTCCGCGTTCTTCGCGATCAGGTTCAGCTCGGCTATGATCTTCCTGGCGCGCTCCACCAGCACGTACTTGGCCGCGAACTTGTCCTTCACGTCCACGCCCAGTTCCTCCTTGGGCAGGTCGCGCACGTGCCCGAAAGAGCTGCGCACTATGAAATCTGAGTCCAGGAAGCGGCTAATGGTCTTCTCCTTGGTGGGAGACTCGACTATAACGAGGTGCTTGGCGCCTCTGGACCTGACGGGTTTCTGGGGTTTTTCAGCCATAATGATATCTATAATATTATATTTTATCCTTATAAGGCAAAAGTCCGGGAAGCCGGACCGCTTTTCCGCGGCGGCGCGGCCCCCGGAAATACCAGCTGATGACCTGCGCGTGTATATATAGAAGAGCCTGGACCAGGGCGGCTAAACGGCCCTGCAGTAGCGGCCCCCGCGCGACACCAGCAGGGAGGAGATCTCGAGTTCGAACAGGGCGGCGGCGGCCCTCTGCACCTGCCAGGCCAGCCTGGCCGTGAGTTCGTCGGCGTTAAGCCCGCCCTCCTCCGCGGCTATGGCCCTGTAGGCCTCGAGGGCGTCGGGAGAGAGCCCCTTGAGCGCCGCCGCGGCCGGGCTCTTTACGGTTTCCGCCCCGCGGAGCTTAAGCCCGAACAGGCTCTCCGGCGGGAAGCAGGCTATGATATCGTCGGCGTTCTCCGCCAGGCAGGCCCCGTTCTTGATGTAGAAGTTGGGCCCGCGGCTCGCCGGGGAATCGGCCGGCCCCGGTACCGCCAGCACCTCCCGCCCCTGGTCCAGGGCGAAGCGGGCCGTGATCAGCGCGCCCGACTCGAAGCCCCCCTCCACCACCACGGTGGCCAGAGAAAGCCCCGAAATTATCCTGTTGCGCCTGGGGAAATTAGCGGGGAGCGGGCCTTTGTTCATGGGGAACTCGGAAACAAGCGCCCCTCCGGTTTCCACGATCTTCGCCGCGAGTTTCTTGTTCTCCTCCGGATAGATGCAGCCGAGCCCCGCGCCGAGCGCGGCCCAGGTGACGCCGCCGGCTCCCACCGCCGCCTGGTGCGCCGCCGTATCTATGCCGCGCGCCAGCCCGCTGGCCACCGCCACGCCGGAGGCGGAAAGCTCCCGCGCCAGGCGCGCGGCCGTGCGCAGGCCGTAGGGAGTGGCTTTGCGGGTCCCCACTATGGCCGCGGCGGGCAGGGGTTTCAGTTCCCCCAGCACATAGAGCACCAGCGGGGGATCGTAGATCTTCCTGAGCAGCTCGGGGTAGGCCTCGTCCAGGACGGTGAGGACCCCGGCGCCGGCCTTCTCCGCGGCCAGCAGTTCTTTCTCCGGGTCGGCCGCCCTGGACTGCGCCAGCAGGGTGCGGGCTGTTTCCGGCAGCACGCCGCCCTCGGCCGCCAGTTCGGCGGCGGGCCGCTTAAGGAGCTCCGCGGCCCCGCCGTACAGGTCCAGCAGGCGCAGCAGCCAGTCGCTCCTGTGGCAGGAGAAAAAATTCAGCCGCACCCTCGCCAGTTTTTCCGTTTCGATCTTGACCCCCATAGCCCCCTACTTCTTCTTTACTATATACCCTTTCGCGATGGCCGTGGTGGCGTCTATGACGCGGGCCCTCACGGTGATACCGTCGACGCTCACCACCTCGGCCAGGCCGGCCGGCTGGAGTTCGCGGCCCAGCCTCTGGCCGGACTTGGAGAAGGCGTCGCCGCCTTTAAGGTAAATGGCCAGGTAGTCGCCGGGCCTCACCCTGGCGGAGCCGGACAGCGTGATCTCGACCTCCTCCCCGCTGAGGGAGAAGCTTTCGTCCATGCTGCCGGTGCCGTTGGTCAGCTTGGCGGAGATCTCGCCGTCCGCGCTCCAGCTGTCCGGCACCACCTTCACGCCGTCCGACCATTCCCTCTGGTCCTCCGGCATCTCCTCGGAAAGGAAGTTGCGGTCGAAATCCCTGAGTATCTCGCCGGGAGCCGGCAGCCCGGCCTTCCCGGCGGGTTTTCCGGCGGGTTTACCGGCGGGAGCGGGGCCGACTCTCCGCCCGGCGGACGCTCCGGAGAGCCCGCCGAACTCCGTGTCCTCTCCGGCGGCGGCGCCCGCGCCGGACGCCGCGGTTTCGGTCCGGCGGTACGGGATGACTATTTCGTCGTAATCCGGGATAATGAGCTGGTCCTCCGGGTTTATGAGGTCCGGGTCGGCCACGGTCTTGAAGTTGGCGTTATAGATCTTGCCCCACAGGAAAGGGTCCTTGTAGTACCTGCCCGAAAGGTCCCAGAGAGTATCCCCCTTCACCACCGTATACAGCTTGCCGACCACGAAGCCGCCGGACTCCAGGGCCTGACGCGGGATACCGGCGGCGGCCGCGAACTCGCCGGAAACAAGCTGGGAAGCGGGGTCCTCCTTCGGCAGCACCAGGCGGTCCCCCTCTTTCGCGGGGTTACCGGGTCCCGCGGGCGCGGGCCGGGCGGGCGGTTGAATTTTGGCGGCCGCGGCTTTTTTAGCTTTCGCCGCGGTTTTGGCTTTCTTCGGCGCGGGGGCCGGGGCTTTCCCGGCCTTCTCCGGCTCGGCGGCCGCCGGTGCCGCCGGCTTGGCGGCTTCCGGGGCGGCCGGTTGAACGGCCGCGGCCGGGGCCGCTTCCGGAAATTCTATATCCAGCAATTTAGTCTCCTGGGCGCGAAGCCAGGCCGGTACGGAACAAGCCAGGAGAAACAGGGCTATTTTTTTCATTATGCCTCCGGTTAAAAACCAGCCGCCGCCGCGGCGGACTTATCGAGCATCCTGTACTGCACGGCTTCTATAACGTGCTCCCGCCCGATCCCGGCGGCGCCTTCCAGGTCCGCTATCGTGCGGGAGATCTTCAGTATCTTGTCCAGCGAGCGCGCCGAGAAACCCAGCTTGTTCATGGCGGTCTCCAGCACCGCCGACGCCCCCTCCGGCAGGGCGCAGTGCCTGCGCAGGTCGGCGCCGGCCATGAAGGCGTTGGCTTTCGCCCCGCCCCTGAAGCGCTTTCTCTGTATCTCTATGGCCTTCAGCACCCGCCCCGCCACCGCGGCCGAGGCTTCCCCCCCGGGAAGCGCTTCCCAATCCGCGTATTTTACGGCCGAGAGCTGCACCTGCAGGTCTATACGGTCCAGTATGGGACCCGAGATCCTGGCGCGGTACTTATGCACCTGCAGGGGCGAGCAGGCGCACTCGCGGGTGGGATGGCCGAGGTAGCCGCAGGGGCAGGGGTTCATCGCCGCCACCAGCAGGAACCGGGCGGGATAGGCCACGCTTTCCTTCACCCTCGAGACGGTCACCTTCCAGGCCTCGAGCGGCTCCCGCAGGGCCTCGATGGCCGGGCGGGAGAATTCGGGGAATTCATCCAGGAAGAGCACGCCGTTATGCGCCAGGGAAACTTCCCCCGGCCTGGGGCTGGAGCCGCCGCCGATAAGGGCGGCGTCGGAGATGGTATGGTGCGGCTCCCTGAACGGGCGTTCCCCTATCAGGCGGCCGGCGGCCACCAGGCCGTTGACCGAATAAAGCTTGGTGGTCTCGAGGGACTCGTCGAAAGTCATCGGCGGCAGCAGCGCGCCGAAGCGGCGGGCCAGCATGCTCTTGCCGGCCCCCGGAGGGCCGACCAGGATGATATTGTGGAAACCGGCCGCGGCTATCTCCAGGGCGCGCTTGGCGAAGGGCTGGCCCTTCACCTCCGAAAGGTCGTTCCCGCCGCCGGCGGGAACCCGCGTCGCGGCGGGAGCGGCGCAGGCGGCCAGTTCGCCCTGCCCGGCCAGCCAGGAGACCACCTCTTTAAGGCTGGAAGCGGAAAGGCAGTTCACTCCGGAGACCGCGGCTTCCGCCGAATTCCCCGCGGGCACTACGGCGATGATGTCCCGTCCCTTGAGCGCCAGCAGCATGGGCAGCACGCCGGCTACCGGGCGCAGCGCGCCGTCCAGGGCGAGCTCGCCAATGAAGTAGGCGTGCCCGAACCGGGCCGGGGGCTTTTTTCCTAGCTTGCCGGAGGCCGCTATCACGCCCAGGGCTATGGGCAGGTCGAAATGAGTGCCGGCCTTCCTGATCTCCGCCGGGGCCAGGTTCACGGTTATCCGCCTGGAGGGGAAGTCGAAGCCGGAATTGCGCACGGCCGCCACTACGCGGTCCTTAGCCTCTTTCACGGCGGCGTCGGGCAGGCCCACCACGGAATAGGCCGGCAGGCCGGAGGCTATATAGACCTCGGCGAGTACCTCCCTCCCGTCTATGCCCTTGAGGCACAAGGTGTTCAGCTTGGATAACATAAAAATAAAAAACTACCATTCCAGGTAACTACTCTGGTCGCTACACGGGGTTCGGGCTGGCCGGGATTTTGCCCCGCGAACCCCGAAGAGGGAAACCCTTGCGTCGGTTTCCCCCCGAAGCGGGGCCCCCCTTCCGCAAGGGGTTCGCGAAACAAAATCCCGGCCAACCCTCCACTACCTGAGCAGTTACCATTCCAGCGCAGATCCGCAAAGCGGAGCTACTTCGCCAGCCGGCAGATATCCTTCGGGCGGGCGGCGGCGCCGGAGCCGGCCAGCCGCGCCACGGCGCAGTCGCCGCCCTCGCCGCAGTAGCGCTCCACTTCGGCGCGTCCCAGGTACTCCTCGCGGTGGCCGATGACCTGGTTGGAGCGCGGGTCGCGTATCTCGGCGCCCTGGCGGTAGCAGTCCAGCTTCATGCCGGTCTCCACGCCGGAATCCTGCCCGGCGTTGAGGTAAAGCTCGCTTCCGGAGGCGTCGGCCACCATGCAGGACCAGGCCTTCTTGTTCAACTGGCTGGCGGCGTTCTCCACGAACTGCACCAGCGCGGCGCGCAGGGCCTCCCCCTCCAGGGTCTCGTCGTAGCCGCCCTTCGTGCCCATGCCGAGGAAGGAGGCCTTCTTGGACTTCGCCCTGCCCTTGCCGGAGTCGGCCAGTATGACCTGGCCGCTCTGCACGTCGATCAGGCGCAGATCGACGGCCACCTCGGCCACCTGCTGCTTCGACTGTGTTATCAGGTAATCGGAGCCCTCTTTCTTGACGCCGAACTGGGAGACGGAGCCCACCACAATGGCCTCCAGCCCCATGACCTGGCCGATCTGCACCGCGGTCTGGGAATCTATCAGGCCCTGGCTCTGGAGCTTCTGCTCCTCCATTATCTTGTTCATCCGGTCCCTTTCCACCACGATGAACTTCCCGGATTTGACGAGTTCGGTCACCAGGATGTCGGAGGCGGCGCCGCCGAGGCGGCCCTGGCCGTACGCCGACTTGTTCTCGAATTCGACGACGCCTATCCTGCGCTTCGGGCCGGAAAATTTCGACTCCAGTTTTTCGGTCTCGTTAGCGCTGATGGTCTGCTGCTTCTTCACGGACTTGGACGGGGCGCAGGCCGCCAGGAGAACGAACGCCGCCGTCATAATCTTGCTTTTGCTCATAACTTACCTCCATATCCTCATCTTACATTAAATCCAGACAACTGCCCGGGTACTGGAGGGGGCGGCCGCGGCATACCCCCGCTCACCCGGGCGGAGGAAACCCTTGCGTCGGTTTCCCCCCGCCTTGGGAAATTAAGGCGGGGCCCCCTTTCCGCAACGGGTGCTCGGGGGTATGCCGCGGTCGACCCCGAACCTGAGCATCCGGGTCATCTCCGCGGCAGCCGGTCGAGGGCTTTCCAGGCCGCGGCCTCCGCCTCTCTCTTAAGCGGCGTGTTCAGCAGGGTCTGCAGCAGTTTGACCGCCAGCTGCTCCACGAAGGCCGCCCTGGCTTCGTCCTTGTTAAAGTAGACCTTAACGTCCTTCCCGGAGCCCTTGCCCTCATAAAGAGTCTCGCCGGTGGAAGCCGAAACCATCTTAACGCGCAGTATCACCGATTTGCGCACCACGAAGCCCAGGTTCTGGAAGGTGAAATCTTCCACGTCCCCGTAGCAGAGCAGGTCCGCGCCGAGGGCCGCACCCAGTTCGGCGGGCCTGAGCCCCGGCAGCTGCCCCCCCTCCGAGATCCCCAGGCCGGACAGCTTCCCATCCACCGTTTCCAGGGGCAGGTACGTATAGCCCCTCTTTTCAAAACCCTCGGCGGCAAGCCCGCGCATTAGGTCCGCCGCGCCGACGTCCGTGCTCTGGTTGTCGAACGGCAGCACGGCCACGCGGGGATCGGCCGCCGCCCGCAGCGACGGGGAGACCAGGTAAGCCCCGCCTCCGGCGCAGCTGCAAAGGATAAAGGCCAGGGGGTAAAGGCTAAAGGACAGATGCAATCTCTTTGCAGTTCCGCGCCTATCCCCTTCATCCTTCATCCTTTAGCCTTTAGCCTTCATCCTTTACCTGTGCAGGGAGAAGACGACTTCCTGCGCCCCCGCCCCGTCCAGTTCCAGCCCCAGGGAGTCGCCGCGCAGCACCGTGCTGGCGAATTCCTGCGGGTCGGACCGGCGCGGCACCGCGGTGAAGACCGCCGCGCCGTCGGAATAGCTCTCCAGGCGCAGGCCTTTCAGGTCCAGCCGGAGCAGCTGCGCCCTTAGCTTTTCAAGTTCCTCCAGGCCGCCCAGGCCCAGTACTTTCACCCTGACCGGGAAAGCCTGTTTCACCAGGCGGTCCGTCCTGCCGGCCGCCGCCTGGGCCAGCAGCTCGCCCGCCGAGGCCAGGGACTTAGAGAAAGAAGCCGCTATGGAGGAGTCGATGGCGCTGGCCTGGCTGGAGAGAGCGACCAGTTCGCGTCCGGTACCGACCTCGTATATTTTCAGCGCCGCCTCGGACCTTGAAGGATAGAAGCCCGTGCTCAGCCCGGCCCCGGAGGAAGCCGCGGAGGCGGAAGCGGAGAAAAGCAGGTCCGCGCCGGCGGCGGCCGCCGCCTCGAGCAGGCGCGGCTCCGGCCCGGAAAGCGGCGCTTCTTCCGACGATCCGCCTTTTATAAAGGACCTTCCGTTCTCCTCGGAGGAGAACGGAAGGTCCTTTATGACTATGGGCGAGCTCCTGGCGAAGACCTCCTTGAAAGCCGAGGCGAAGGACTTGTCGGCCTGGCCGGGCACCGCCAAAGCGGCCGTCACGGCGGCGGCGCCGGAGCCCGCGAGGTTCATCCCGCGCAGGGCGGAGGCTATCTTGCCGTGGTAGACCCAGACCCGGGCCCTCACGCGGTAGGAAGCCCCGTCCTGCCCCTCGGAAAGTATCCTGGTCTTCGCGGTATAAAGCTGGGGGGTCTTGAGCAGGCCTATCTCGAGCACGCCGTAATTACCGGCCTTGGCGGTCTCATCCATGAAAAGCTCGGCGGCGCGCCGCACCGCGCTCTTCTGCGCGTCGAGCGAAGCGCGCTCGCGGGAGGCGCCGGGATCGCGCGCGTCGTAAGCGGCCGAACCCTCCGCGGTCAGCGGTTCCGGGTCCGCCTTGAAGGAGCCGGGGGCCGGGGCATGCGCGCAGGCGGCGGCCCCCGCCAGCAGGGCGGCGAAAGTCGTTTTCACGAAAGTCCTCATTTTTGGTCCCCTTCCCGGAACATATCTTCCTCCCCGTCCGGGGTACGCTGCTTCTTGGCCACGGGCAGGGCGAAACAGAACCTGGTGCCCTTCCCGGGTTTCGACTCCAGCCAGATCTTCCCGCCGTGCTTCTCCACCACGGACTTGGAGATCGCGAGCCCCAGGCCGGTGCCCGGCACCGTGTTGGCGCTGGCCTTGCCGCGGTAGAACTTGTCGAAGACCATCTTCTGCTCCTCGAACGGTATGCCGGGGCCGTTATCCTCTATGCAGATGACCACGGCCTCGCCCTTGTCGCTGCCGGTGACCTTCACGCTGGAACCGGGGCCGGAGTACTTGATGGCGTTTATCAGCAGGTTGTCCAGCACCTGGCCTATCCACCTGGTATCGGCCTGCACGGGCGGCAGGTCCTTCACGGTCTCGTTGGAGAGGGCGACGCTCCGCTCCTTGGCTTTGAACAGCATGGCGGAAACGGAATTGCGCACCAGGTCCGAAAGGTCTATGCGCTGGAACTCCATCTCCACCTTGCCGTTGAGGCGCGAGAGGTCGAGCAGGTCGGAGATGAGGTGCGTGAGGCGGTTCACGGACTGATCGGCCACCGTGAGGAAGTTGGTCTGCTGCTCGTTCAGCGGCCCCACCTCGCCGCTCAGGATCACCGAGACGAAGCCTTTTATAGTGGTCAGCGGGGTCTTCAGCTCGTGGCTGACCGTGGCCAGGAACTCGTCCTTGAGCTTGTTGAGCTGGGCCAGTTCCCCGGCGGTCCGGGAGAGGTTCTCGTAGAGCGTCACCATCTCTATGATGATGGCCAGCTCGTCGGCGATGATAGTCAGGAACTCCAGCTGGTCCGGGGTGAAGAAATCCTTGCGGCGGCTGCCCACGCGCATGACGCCGATGATCCGCTCGTGCAGGGAGATAGGCACGATCATCAGGGAGTGGATCTCCCAGAGCTTCGCGTAGCGGGAAATGACGTCGGGGTCGTTCTGCGCGTCCTCGGTTATGAACGGCTTGCGGCCGAGGAAAGTGCGCACGGAGGCGCTGGAATGGTTGCTGACCGGGATGCTGTAGGACATCCTGTCCTCGTCCGGGATGCCGAAGGCGCCGGGGCTCACCACCAGCTCGCCCCTGGCCTCGTCGAAGAGCAGGCAGGCCACCACGTCGGCCTCCACCATCTTGGCCACGATATTGAGGATGGCGGAGCAGCCGTTCTGCGCGTCTCCGCCGGGGCCGGTGACCTTGGTGACCACCTCGTAAAGCGCCTTGCGCTCGCGGGCGCGCTGTATCAGGCGGGAACCCGCCACGTCGAGCTCCTTCACCACCGCGTTGACCTCGTTCTTGAGCTGCTCCGCCTCCTTTTTCAGGGAAAAGACCTTGTCGGAGACCTTGGAGATAGAGGAAAGCTGCGAGGCCACGAAGCGCAGGTAAGGCAGCGCGGCTTCGAAGAAGGACGGGCTCCCCGTGCCGAAAAGTATGAGCCGCTCCGGGGCGCCCGCGGCCGGCCTGAAAGGGCAGATCAGCGCGGACTTCACGCCGAAGACGGAGAACAGCTCCTCCACGCCCTGGTAGTCGCCGGCGCGCACGTCGTCGAAGCGCAGCAGCTCCCCTTCTATGGAGCTGCGGTCGAGCGCGCTCCACTTATAGGAGGTCAGCAGCTTGGGCTCGGCCTTGAAATATTTCAGGTAATTGACCAGGAGCCACTGGCCCGCCCCTTTCTCGAAAAGCAGGATGGAACTGTCCGGGAAGGACTTGTGCAGCTTCATCAGGTAGTAGCTGGTGATGTCGCCGTAATGCTCCGGCTGCTCCGGGGCGAAAGCCCTCTCCATGGTCTCCCTGGCGAAAACCGTGAAGTCGGCCAGCGCCTTCCGCGAGGCGTGCAGGGAGCTCTCCATCGGGAGCACGTCGCGGAATTTCAGGTACCAGTAAGCGCCGAAAGCGCCCGCGGCGCCCAGCGCTCCCGCCCCTATGAGCTCGGGGATCATGTTAGACCAGGTCCATAAGGATCTTGGCGTAGGCCGCCTTGGATTTCAGCTTTTCGCCGGGCAGCCACGCGCTCTTTACCAGGAAACTGTCCAGGATCTTGAAAGTGAGATGCCGGAACTCGGCCTCCTGGGCCCCGAGCGCCGAGGTCGGCTGCGGCCCCAGCACTATGACGCCGTTCACGCCGCGCTCGCTGGCGTAATTCCCTATCTTGAAGGGGACGCCGTAAAGCTCGTCGGAATTATATTCCTCGGTGAAGACCTGGCTCCACTCCGGGTTGAGCCCGAGTTCCTTGGCCCTCTCGCGCAGGCTGAAGAGCGCGAAGTCCGCCTCCCGGCGCAGCCCTTTGGGGTGGAAGAGCCCCCACTTGGACCAGGACGAATCGACCTGGGAGGGCTTCCAGGCGGCGCGCGCCGAATCCTCGTCGGTAACGGCTCCGGCCGCGGGAGCTTCCCCGAACCCGAGGAGCATGTCCAGCAGTTGAGCGTGCGTCGCGTCCGGCAGGGAGCCGGTCACGAATTTCTCCAGCTTCTTCATGTTCTCGAGGGTTTTCCTCACGTCGTTGAACGGGGTAAGGGCCGAAGCGAAGATATTGTTCGCTTCCTCGTCGGACACCTTGACGTCCAGCCCCTGCATGAGCTGGTTGAGGATGGCCTTATAAGCCTGGGCCTGCGGCATTTTCAGGTCCACCATCCAGCCCTGGGTGAACTGGAAACCTACGGCGTCCTCCAGCCCGGACAGGGACTTGGGAGGGAAGACGGAAGTCACCACTATCTGCTTGTTCTGGGCCACGAAATCATTGAGCCATTTGGAAAGATACTTTTTATTGGCCTCCGAGACCATCAGCAGGTGCACGTCGTCTATGATCAGCACCTTCACTTTATTGAAGAGTTCCTCCAGGCGGGCCACGCCGCCCTCTTTTATGGCCAGCTCCACTCCCTTCGAGAACTTTATCCCGTCGGTGACGAAGATATTGCTCTGCCCGATGGAGGCGGAAAGGCCGTAGGAGATGGAATTTACGAAATGCGTTTTCCCGGTGCCGGGCACGCCGAAGACCAGCAGCGGGTTATAGATCACGCCGGGGTTCTCCACCACGGCCATGGCGGCCGCGTGGGCGAAGCGGTTATGCGAGCCGGCCACCAGGGTCTGGAAGCTGTAGGTGGGGATGAGCGGCAGCTCCATGGACCAGCGCGTCTTTATCCTGGAGGAAATGGAGGGAGAGGGCGCGGCCGCCGCCGGCGCGGGGGCCGGGGCCGCCGCGGCCGGGACCTCTTCTTTCTTCGCGCGGGTGGTGGCGGAAGGAACGAACATCCCCCTGGGCGCGGCCTGGGGTTCCGCAGGGGGCGGCGCGGCGGCGGGCGCGGGAGCGGGCGCGGGAGCGGGCGCCGGCTTCGGCCGCTCCGCGGGTCCGGGGGCGGGCTGCTGCGGCGGCGGCTCCGCGGCGGGGGCCGGCCCTGTCTTCAGTTTAGGTTTCGGGGAATCGAACGGGGCGGGCTCCTCCGTGAAAACTTCCGCTTCGCCGGCGGCCGGGACCGGAGCGCTGAGCTCGGAGGTGACGGCCTTCAGCTTCTTCATCGTATCCATTTCCAGCTTGGAAAGGTAGATGATGAAGTCGAATTCGCCGGAAGTCTTTTCCGGGCGGGAACAGAGGCTGCCCAGTTTCTTGACTATCAGGAAGATGTCTTTCATCTCCCCTTTTATCAGGAGTTTATGGCGGCCGGGATTCTTCTCGTTGGGCGCCGGGGCTACGTCCCATTTTTTCAGCATAGTTTACCGGACTATCAGGTCCGCTACCAGGTCCAGGGCCGAGGAATGAGTGAAGGAGGACACGTCGAAGTGCCTGAAGAATCCGCCGGAGGAAGTGAACGCGCTCTCTATCTCGTAGAGCTTTTCCTGCGGTACGGCTCCCACGCACACCAGCCCTATCGCCCCCGAGTCGACCACGGACTGGTGGACGAAGTTGGCGTTGGAATCGACGTCGCACGGCTTCACTAACGCGCGCTTGATGAACATGGGCTTGGAGGCCGATCTGAGGCAGATGGCGTCCAGTTCGGAGAGCACGGTGGCGCAGAGCGCCTCGTCGCCGGGAGAATAGAGGAACGCCATGGAGCGCAGACGTTCGGCGGGAACGCCCTCCGGCGGCTGCCTGGCCGACAGGGTGCCGAGGTCCTTGGCCTGGGCCCTTGTCGTCGTATCGGGGCTGGCCTGGAAAATAACGGTCTTCTCCTCTTCGCCGGAAGACTCGGGCGGGGGCACCACTACCAGGGTCTCTTCGCCGGAAGCGGTCTGCCCCGGCGTAATGCCCGGCAGCGTCTCGTCCGGATCGGCGGACGGGGCGGGAGCTCCTGCGCCCAGCTCTATGCCCGGGGCAAGCTCGATCCCGGAGCCGCCGGCGGGTTCCGGGCCGGAACCCAATTGAATACCCTGGCCGACCTCGAGCCTGGGCTCAGCCTCCGGGCCGGCCGGGCTCCCGGGCTGTATCCCTTCTCCCGCCTCGAGTCCGGGTTCGGACCCCGGCCCGGCGGGGCTGCCGAACTGTATCCCTCCGCCGACCTCGGGCCCGGGTTCGGCGGCGGGCTCGGCCGGATTTTCAGCCGGCGCCTCCGGCCCCGCCTGGAGTACGGGCTCGGGAGCCGCTTCGGCGAAAGGTTCGAACTGCAGCCCCTCGGGTTCGGCGGGCTGCTGCTCCGGGTTCCCCGGTTCCGGGGAGGCCGGAACGGGTTCGAGCCTTAAGGTCTCCCCGCCGTCCTGCGCGGGAGAGAGTTCGGAGGAAGAAGGCTCTATCGTAAAGGCTTCGAAAGGAGTTTCCTGTTTCGGTTCGGGCTCTATTATGAACTCCCCCGGCTCGGCGGCGGGGGCGGCTTCCGGGGCTTCAGCGGCGGGAGTTTCCTCCGCAGGCCGCGGCTCCTCCGGCGCGGGGCCGGACAGGCCGTCCAGCCCCGCTTCGGCCGCCTGAACGGACTCCGGGATCGTTCCCTCCCCGGACGGGGGCTGGGCCGGCTGTTCGGCCGCGGGCTTCTCGCCCTCGGAGATCTGCAGGAGCGCGTCGATGTCGGGTATGCCCAGATCGCGCGAGGCCTCGAAGGACGCCTGCTTTCCGGGGCCGCTCTCATCGGAGACGGCCTCCGCCGGCGGCTGCACGGCGGACGGCCCGGCCTCGCCTTCCGGTGAAAAAACCATCTGGTCCGGCCCCGGTTCGGGGATCCCCGGCAGATCGGCCTCCGGAATTGCGGCGGGAGCTTCCGCGGCTGGAACTTCCGCGGTCGGGACTTCCGCGGTCGGGACTTCCGCGGTCGGGACTTCCGCGGCGGGCGCCTCCTCTTCCGGAACGGGCGGGGTAAACTCGGAAACAGAAAGCGACGGACCGCTGGCGATATTCCTTACGGGCTCCTCGGCCGGGGGTTCGAGAGGGGTGCCGAAAAGTTTCACCGGCTCGGCGGGCGCCGGTTTCTCCGGTTCCGCTTCCTGTCCGAACATGAAATCCCCGAGGCTCTGCACATCCAGCTTTTCCTGCGCCGGGGCGGTCTCTCCCTGCTCCGGTTCCGCCGGCGAAGAGGCTTCGGGCTGCGGCTGAGCGGGTGCGGGCTCGCTGGAATAGGGAACTTCCCCCGGGGCCTGAGACCCTTCGGGAAGTCCGGCGAAGGATTCGAGCACCACGGTCTTTTCGGCGTCGAAAGGCTCGGCGGGAGACGGCGTTCTCTCCGGGACGGCCGGCTCGGCCGGCGCAGGCGTTAGCTGCGGGGCCGCCGGCCCGGCCGGCGCTTCGTTCCCCGCTTCCGGCCCTGGAGCCTGGGGCGCCGGCTCAGGCCCGGGTTCAGGCAGCGGCTTCAGGGAGTCCACCGGCTGCATCTCGGGCATCTTGATCCCGTCGAGGATGGAGGGCATTTTATTAAGCAGCCCGTTAAGGTCCGAAAGTATATCGTCGATAGACTCTTTCTTTTTGTTGTTCTTGTCATCCATAAATAACCGCCCCCGGCCGTTCATTAATATATATTCGCGCGTTACTTTTTAATTATAGCAAGTTGTTCGCGCAATTTAATCCCTCTTTTTGCGGCCTCCGCCGCTCCGGCGTTGAAATTGTCCTTTGAAGCGGAAAGCAGCAGGCGCTCCGCCTCCGGGGAAGCCGAATATGACAGGCAGGTGAGCGCCTCGCTCCTGAGGTCCGGGTCCGCGCCGAAAGCGGCCTTTGAAAGATGATCGTGCCCTTCGCTCCGGCCAAGGCGCGAGAGCGCGCAGGCCGCGTACAGCTTGGAGGCCGGGGAAGGGTCGTAAAGGAGCGTATCGCGCATCTGTCCGGAGAGATCCTCCAGGCCGGCCATGGACGACAGGAAAAAACCGGCCGCTTTAAGGTCCGCCTCCTTATCCGCCACGAGACCGGCCGCCGCCTTCTTCACCCGCTCGAGGTACGGCGAGACGGGGAAGCCGAGCGCCGCTGTGACCCCGGCCTCCATGGCGGCCTGCCGGCGCGCGACCGGCCTCCCCGAAGAGGCCGCATAGAGCAGGGTCTCGAACCAGAATTTACCCAGCGCCGCGTCGGTTTCGGAACGCGACCAGGCGCCTATCAGCCTGGCGGCGGCGTAAGCCACCTTGTCGTCGGGACATGAAAGCAGGGGCGGGACGCGCCGTTTATCCCCCTCCGTCAGGAAACGCATGCCCGACATCTTATCCAGCCCGTACAGCACCCCTTCATAGCTGAAAGAATTCTCGTCCGTAACGGCGTTCTCCCCGCTCTGCACGGGCGCCTCTTTCTTCCAGGGGGAATATTCCAGGAAGAAGTACAGGCCGCCGCAGAGCAGGAGCAGCAGACCGGCGAGGAGCATGGGACCAGGCCGGCCGGCCTCCTTCTCCGGGAGGGACTCGGCCTTTACCGGGACGGCGGTTATGTCCCGGGCGCAGATGCCGCATTTAACTCCGGCATCCGGGTTCCCGTAGCCGCAGACGGGACATTTCCTCATACGGCTTCGGCCAGGCAGGCGCCGTCCCGCGCCGCCCTGACGAGGCAGCGCAGGAGCCGCCCCGTTCTCCGCGGGCCGGGCAGTTCCAGGTTGACGAAATTAGAGGCCAGGGCCAGGGCGCGGCCATCTTTATTCTTTAAAACGAGGGCGGTTATTTTTTTGCCGAGCAGGGAGGCGGCATAAGCGGCGCGCAGCTCGGCGTCGAGAGCGCGCAAGGCGGCGGAGCGGGCAGCCACGGTCTTCTGCGGCAGGGCTTTAAGCGCGGCGGCCTTCGTGCCCGGCCTGCCGGAAAAGCTGAAGACGTGCAGGCCGGAGAGGGCGCAGTCCCGGACGAATTTCAGCGCGGCGGCGAAATCCTCTTCTGTTTCCGTCGGATAGCCGGCTATTATATCGGCGTAGATCCCCGCTCCGGGGAAGATCGAGCGGAGCTCTTCAAGCTTGGCTTTATATTGCGCGGTATCGTAAAGCCGACCCATGGCTTTCAGGACCGGGTCCGAGCCGGCCTGCAGGGGCAGATGGAAATAGTCGCAGAATTTAGGCCCGGCGGCTTTCAGGACTTTCAGGAGTTCCGGGGTGAGCTCTTCCGATTCTATGGAGGAGAAGCGCAGGCGGAAGTCCCCGTCGAGCACGAACAGTCTTTTCATCAGGCCCGCGAGCGTGCAACCCGATCGTTCGCAGCGGTATATTCCCAGGCGGGTGCCGCAAAGCACGATCTCGGCGAACCCTGCCTCAATAAGTTTTTTAATTTCCGAGGCTACGGCTTCTGCGGGTTTGGACTTAAGTTCGTTCCGCGCCAGATTGACCAGGCAGTAAGCGCACTTGAGGTTGCAGCCGTCCTGCACTTTAACGAAGGCCCGCGCCTTGCCGTGAAATTTGGTCACGGCAAAGAAATCCCTCGTCGGCGCGGAGCCGCAGAATTGCGCCGGAATATTCTCTTTCTCTTTATTGGTGAAAAGGGTGGCGCCCGGCGCTGCGGCCAGTATTTTCTTAGGCTCCAAAGTGGCAAGGCAGCCGGTAACGGCTATAGAAGCCTTAGGGTTGGCGGCCGCCGTTTTCCTGAGAAAACTGACGCAGTCCCGGTCCGCCTTTTCTGTCACCGAACAGGTGTTCACGACCACCAGGTCGGCCTCTTCAGGCTCGCTGGCCGCGGTATGCCCCAGCCCGGCGAACTTCTCGCGGAGACTCTCCGTCTCCACCTGGTTCACCCGGCACCCCACGGTCTTAAAATAAACTTTCACCCCTGTATTTTACAATTTGTAAGGGGCGCCTAATATAGACTGAACTATAAGAAACGCAAAGACGTGTAGTCGGTGACGGCGGGAAAGTCAACACTGAACAAATATTGGGTGAACAATTCGGATGCTTTTCCGCTTTTCAGCGGTAGGTTTTTTCGGAGCGGCGGCGGAGGGCCAGGAGGATTACTTTGCGGGCGCTGTCGTCTATATCGTAGAGGATACGGTAATCGCCGACACGGATGCGGTACTGCGCGAGGAACAGGGAAACGCGGAGGGGCGGGCGCAGGGCTTTTACTTTCTTGCCCTGTGGTCGCGGATTCTCACCCAGAGAATCCACGGCCTCCTTTATCCTTAGCAGCAGGCCGCGGTCAAGCCTGGAGAGTTCCCTTTCAAAACTCTTCTCGATGGCGGCGCTGGGGAAACCCACCTCATACGCGGGCATATCAGAGCTTCAGCTTTTTCCACAGTTTGGAGGCCGGTTTCCAGCCGCCCTTCGTGTAAGCGGCACGGCCCTCGCGCACCAGCGAAACCAGCTCTGCGTCCCGGGCCTCCTCGAGCATCTCTACTATCTCCACCATTTCTTTATAAGGCAGAAGAAAATAAGTCGGCTTCCCGTGCTCCGTAGCCACCACCGGCTTATTGGAGTGAAGAACGCTCGGTAGATTATTCTTAAGCTCCCTGACCCCCATATGCGTAGCATGCAGCATTTCGGATATAGTCATACAACCTCTCTTTTGTAGCTTCTTTTGTGGCTACATTTATAGTATAGCAGACCCCGGCTCAAAGTCAATGCCTATACAAATCGAACGGAGGGACGGCAAGGGTATGGGTTCGGCGGGCCCTCACGGAAGGAGCCGCTTGCATAAGCGCGGCGACTGAGTGAGGAGGGCGGCCACGGTGTGGCCGACCCGGTGCCCGCCGGGCCCATACCCTTGCCGGCCCGACTTCGCATCTCGCGGTCTTTATCTATTTCTTCTTGATACGGGAAGCTTTTACTTTTATGCCGGTCATTTCGCGGATCTCGAAGAGACGGTCGCGGAGCTCGGTGGCGAGCTCGAAGTTCAGGTTGTCGGCGGCGTCTTTCATGCGCTTTTCCACTTCGGCGGCCATAGCTTTGATGGACGACTTCGGCGCGTCCCAGCGCGGGAGCGGCTCCGCCACGGACAGGCCCTGGCGCTTCGCCTGCGTGCGCAGCTCTTCGAATTCCACGAACTTCTTGATGATGGTCTTAGGCTCGATGCCGTACTTCTTGTTGTGAGCCAGCTGCTGCTCGCGGCGGCGCTTCATCTCGGCGATGGCGCGGCCCATGCTCCCCGTGATCCGGTCGGCGAAAAGGATCACCTCGCCGCACAGATTGCGCGCCGCGCGCCCCGAGATCTGTATCAGAGTGGTCTCGCTCCGGAGAAAGCCCTCGTTGTCCGCGTTCAGGATGGCCACCAGCGTCACCTCGGGAATATCCAGCCCTTCCCTCAGCAGGTTGATGCCCACCAGGGCGTCGAATTCCCCCTTCCGGAAAGCCGAGAGGATATCCAGCCGCTCCAGCGTATCCATATCAGAATGCATGTACCGCGCGCGCAGGCCTTTCTCCTTCAGGTACTCGCTCAGGTCCTCGGCGGTCTTCTTCGTCAGCGTCAGCACCAGCGTGCGCTCTTTCTTTGCCGCGCGCCTCCCTATCTCCGCCGTCAAAGCCCTTATCTGGCCGGTCACCGGCAATATCTTTATCTCCGGGTCCACCAGGCCCGTCGGGCGGATAAGCTGCTCCACCACGTCCTCTTTCCGGCAGGCCTCCAGCTCATAAGGCCCCGGCGTGGCCGACACGAAAATGGTCGAAGGCCGCAGCGCTTCGAACTCGTCGAATTTCAGCGGCCTGTTGTCCAGCGCCGACGGCAGCCGGAAGCCGAAATCCACCAGCGTCTGCTTGCGCGCGCGGTCCCCGGCGTACATCCCGCGGATCTGCGGCACCGTCACGTGCGACTCGTCCACAAAAAGCAGGAAATCCTTGTTGAAATAGTCGAACAGGCAGTCCGGCCGGCTCCCCGGCGGGCGGTTGGCCAGGTGGCGGGAATAGTTCTCCACCCCGCCGCAATAGCCGGTCTGGCGTATCATTTCCAGGTCGTAGCGCACCCGCTGGCCCAGCCGCTCGGCCTCCAGCAGTTTCCCCTGCCCCTTCAGCTCGGTCAGGCGCTCCGCCAGTTCGGCCTCTATGGTCTTTACCGCCGCCTCCACCTCCCCGGCGCTGGACACGAAATGCTTGGCCGGGAAGACCCAGATCTCGGGCAGTTCCTTCAGCACGTCGCCGGTGAGCGGGTTTATCTCCTTTATGGATCCCACCGCATCGCCGAGCTCGACCCGCCAGGCCGTCTCGGAGTCGCCGGGGAAAATATCCAGGTTGGCGCCGCGCAGGCGGAAAGAGCCGCGCGCGAACTCGGTCTCGTTCCGCTCGTAATGAATGCCGACCAACGAGCTCGTGAGCTCTTTCCTGTACGCCTTCTGCCCTTTTTTAATGTAGAGGCACTTTTCCGCGAAATTCTTCGGCGAGCCTATATTATAGATGCAGGAAACCGAGGCCACCACCAGCGTGTCCGGCCTGGTCAATATGGAAGTGGTCGCCTTCAGCCGCAGTTTGTCTATATGGTCGTTTATCGAGGAGTCTTTTTCTATGTAAGTGTCGCTGGCCGGTATATAAGCCTCGGGCTGGTAATAGTCGTAGTAGGAGACGAAATACTCTACGGCGTTCTCCGGGAAAAAGGTTTTGAACTCCGAATAGAGCTGGGCGGCCAGCACCTTGTTCGGGGAAATGATGAGCGCCGGCCGCTGCAGCCGCTCCACCAGCGCCGCCAGCGTGAAGGTCTTGCCGGAGCCGGTGACGCCCAGCAAGGTCTGGCTGGCCTTGCCGGCCCTGATGCCGGCGCAAAGCGCGTCGAGAGCCGCCGGCTGCGACCCGGAGGGCTTGAACGGCGCCACAAGCCTGAATTTGCCGGACATACAAAGATTCTAGCAATTTGAAAATGATAGAATTTGACCGCTATGCCGGAGAAAATACAGATCACGGTGGCCAAGAGCGCGGGGTTCTGCCCGGGCGTGAAGAACGCCATCGACAAGGTGCTGGAGCTGGCCAAGCACAGCAGGAAGGCCATTTATACCCTCGGCCCGCTGATACACAATAAGCAGGTGATAGAGACCCTCAAGGAGCAGAATATCCGCGCCGTTAATTCCGCCGGTGAGATCAAGGAACCGGGCGCCATACTGGTAATAAGGGCGCACGGCATTCCGCCGGAGGAAGAGGCCAAAATTCGCGCTCTCGACCTGGAAGTAGTTGACGCCACCTGCCCGCTGGTCAAGCATGTGCAGGAGAACATACGCGCACACGCGAAGAAGGGCTACAGCACGATAATCGTGGGCGACCGGGACCACGCCGAGGTGCTGGGCCTGATGGGCTACACGGAAGGCCGCGGCTACGTGGTGAGCGGGCCGGAAGAAGTTAAGAAGCTTCCCCGCCTCGCGAAAGCCAATATCGTGGCCCAGACCACCCAGGAAGGAGATATTTTCCTCGCCGCCGCCGAAGAGGCCAGAAAGGTAGCCGGGGAACTGGCCGTCTCCAACACCATCTGCAATCCCACCCGGCAGCGCCAGAAAGAAACTGTGGAATTCGCGAAGAATTCAGATCTGGTTATTGTGGTGGGCGGCAAGAACTCGGCCAACACGGCGCGCCTCTTCCAGATCTGCGAAAGGCTGGCGAAAAAAGCGGTGCACATAGAGCGGGAGGACGAGCTGAAGAAAAGTTTTTTCGCAGGCGCTTCCAGGATCTTCATCACCGCCGGCGCCTCCACCCCGACCTGGATGACGGAGAAGGTGCTGGAGAAAGCCCGCGAGCTGGCCGGCAGGAAAATTTCCATTAAACGGCGCAAACCGCGCTGACCGCCTCCCCCCTCCCGTTTTTGGTAGAATAATCAGGATTTACCGCGCGGTTAGCTCAGCGGTAGAGCGCCTCTCTTACACAGAGGATGCCACAGGTTCAAATCCTGTACCGCGCACCAAATTTTATTATTAAGGAACGGTAAGCGGATCAACATTTTGATCCGCGTCGGGATTTGAAAGCCGGAGCGACGGAGCCAGCAGGCGGAGGAGTGAGGCGGGGTCGCGGGTCCGGTTGAGCGACGGCGAAACCGGAACCTGTGACCAAATCCTGTACCGCGCAATTATTTAAAAGGGGACAGGCTACTTTAAAAAAGTAGCCTGTCCCCTTTTCCTTTCGCTCTATTACCTATTTTACCAGCCCCGTCACCAGCTTCAGCATGGCGGGGCTGAAGGTTATGGTCACGTGGTTCTCGTTCACGAGGAGTTTCTGTATCGGCTCCGTGCGGGCCGGGTGGGTGAGATCGGCGGTATGGGAAGCGCTCTCGACGAAGACCAGCCCGTCGGAGGGGCCGTCCTTCTCGGTCTGCGGCACGTTCTCTATTTTGCTGTTGGTGCCGGCTATCACCGTCACCGCTATCTCCGCCGGCACCGGGTAGGACCTGAAAACGTTGATGAAGTTCCCGCCCTTCATGATGGCGGCGTTCAGGCCGAGCGAGTGGCTCACCAGGCCCTGCCCGCCGTGCAGCGTGGTATAGTAGTCCGGCGAGGACGGGCTCACCGGGTATTTCCCGGTCCAGTCGTAGAGCACCTGCTGCTGCATCGGGAAATTGTCGCCGTAGATGCTGAATTCCAGGGTGTCATGCCACTGCCCGTAGGCCAGGATCTTGTCCCAGCTCATCGGCGCGTTGGCGGCCAGCTCGTCCTTCATGAAATAATAATTGAACTCCGGGTGGCGGAAGGCGAAGTCCTGCCCCCGGTGCGGCGCGGCCATGGTTATCAGCCGCTCCACATCGCCGCGGTAGGCCGTCCAGGCCCCGTTCAGCCGGTAGCCGGAGACATAAGCACGCGCGGCCAGCCCTCCGGCGCTGTGGCCTATCAGCGTCACTTTGTCCGCGCCCGCGGCCTGCCGCGCCAGTTCTATGGCGTCGGCCAGGTACTGCGATTCGTAGAAAAGATTGCCGTGCTTGTGCGGGAAGGTTATAGCGAACACCCGGAAACCTTTGGCCTCGAAGGCCTGCAGCAGGCCGGGGGCGTTGGGGTCGCCCAATAGTATCGCCGGGGTAGCCCAGGCGCGGTTGGCATTGTCCGAAGCGCCGTGCACCAGCAGCACCACCTTGCCGGTATTGGTCCTCCACTTGGGGCCGTAATGCAGCAGGAAGTTGGAAGCCTGGGGCAGGTTAGAGCCGAAAGCCGAAATTATCTCCGGGGTTTCATGCCTGGATTTATTCAGGGCGCTTTCCACCGCGAAAGGCCGGGCGGCGTCCTGCCAGCACTCTATCTTTTCCCAGTACCTGGACTTTATGGAGCGGAGCAGCCGCAGGCCCGCGGGAGCGCGCTCTTTCTCCAGGACGGGTTCGGGGACCGCTGCCGCGGCGGCCGGCGCCGCCGATAGCTGGTCAATAGCGCCGGGCTGGCCGGCTGCGGTCATTGAAGGCATAAAGGATAAAG
>JACQPH010000082.1 GCA_016207645.1 Elusimicrobiota bacterium | reverse complement strand
TAGGGCTGGAATTGAACGTCGAACCGAACTGGGTCCAGGTGTACGGAGAGACCGTGTCCATGGTGTAATACAGTTTGACGTAATTCACCCCGGCGGGGCCGGAGTCGGAAGCCGACCAGCCTACATTGAAATCCAGCGCGCCCGCGTAGGCGGGCGGTACGGCGCTGCCCGCCGGGGCCTGCGTGTCTTTCAGAACATTGAAGGCATCGGCCAGTACGGCGAAAGAGCCGGCATTATCGTAGGCCCTTATGGAGATATAGTTGGTGCCCGGCTGCAGCAGGGTCCAGACCCCGGAAACGAGCGTCCAGGGCCCGGGATAGGAGGCCGCGTTTATCGCCGCGACATTATCCGTCCAGTCCGGGGAGAAGGGCCCGGCCCCGCCGGCTACCGTGGAGGCGCGGACCTGGAACTTCGACAGCAGCGAGCCGCCGGGGTCGGTGAAGCCTACGGAATAGGAACCGGCGTTCGAGTTGCGCCAGACGGAGTCGCCGCCCTGGGTATCGTTGATGGCCGGGGCCTGCGTGTCCTTGCGCACGTAGAAGGCGTCGGTCAGGGCCGTCGTAGACCCCGCGTTGTCGAACACGCGCACCGAGACATAATTTGTCCCGGCCGCCAGCAGGTCCCAGAGCCCGGCGGTCAGGGACCAGGGGCCGGGATAGGAAGAGGAATTAATGGCCGAGGCCACCGGCGTCCAGTCGGCTGCCAGGGTGCCGGTCTGGGAGGGACCGGTGGTGATCTTCACCTCGGCCGCGGCCAGCAGGGAGCCGCCGGCGTCGGAGAAGGACAGGGCGTAGGAGGCGCTGTTGGAGTTGCGCCAGGCGTCGTCGCCGCCCTGGGCGTCGTTGATCACCGGTACCGTGGTGTCCTTCCTTACATAAAAGGCGTCGGTGACTACGCGGGGATTGGAGGCGTTGTCATAGGCGCGCACCGAGACGTAACTCTTGCCTTCCGGCAGCAGGTCCCAGAGGGAAGCGCCCAACTGCCAGGGCGAATCGTAAGCGGCGGCGTTAATTCCCGTTATCCGGTCGGTCCAATCCGCTAGTACGGTTCCCGTCTGCGCGGGGCCGGAAGTTATCTTCACCTGCGCCTTATCGAGCAGCGAGCCGCCCGCGTCGGCGAAGCTCACGTCGTAAGAGGCTGTGTCGGCTTTGCGCCAGGCGTCGTCGCCCAGTTGGTCGTCGGTGACGGTGGGCAGGGTGACGTCCTTCTTTATATAGAAAACGTCCTGCGCCGAGGCGGTCTGGCCGGCGGCGTCGTAAGCCCGCGCCGAGACATAGCTGGTGGCGGCCTCCGGCAGGGCCGAGAAATCCACGGTCCAGTCGGAATTGTAGGAGGGGACCCCGCCCAGGCCCGTAGCTATGTCGGTCCAGTCCTTGAGCACCGTTCCGCCGCCGCCCACGTCGGAAGTTATCCTGTACTGCACGGTGGTCAGGCCGGAGGCCAGGTCGGCGAAGTCCACGTTATAGGCCGTGCCGGGGACGCCGCGCCAGGCCGTATCGCCGGCCTGGAGATCGGTTATCACCGGCGGCGTGGTGTCCTTCCTGACGTAGAAGACGTCGGAAGCCTGGGCCGTCTGGCCCGCCCTGTCGAAGAGCCGCACGCTGGCGTAATTTATCCCGTCGGCCGCCGCGGCGAAATCCACGCCCCAGTTAAGCGAATAATGGCTGGTCCCGGCCGGCAGGAAAGCGATAGTGGTCCAGTCCTTGAGCAGAGTCCCGGTCTGGCCGGCCCCGGAATACAGGCGGTACTGGGCGGTGGTCAGCAGCGACTCCAGGTCGTAGAAATCCACGTCGTAAACGGCGCCGGGGTCGGAAGCGCGCCAGGCGTCGTCGCCGCTTTGGTTGTCGGCGGCGTAAGGCGGCGCCGTATCCTTCCAGACGGTGAAGACGTCGTTCTGGACGAAATAGTTGCCGGCCCGGTCGAAGACCTTCACCGAGACATAGCCGGTGGGGCCGGAAGGCAGGGCGTTCCAGGCCGAGGCGGGCAGGCCCCAGTCCGCGGTATAGGAAAGGGAGTTCATCCCGGTCACGGCGTCGGTCCAGTCCGCCAGCAGCGTGCCGGTCTGGGCCGGGCCGGAGGTCAGCCTGACCTGGGCCTTGTCCAGCAGCGAGCCGCCAAGATCGTCGAAATTGACATTGTAGAGCCCGGTATTCGCCGTCAGGTAGTGAGTAGCGTCGCTCTGCAGGTCGGCGACCGTGGGGGTGGTGAGGTCCACGGCGAAGCCGCGCGTGGAGGAATAGAGGGAGTAGTTGCCGGCATTATCGAGCGAGCGCGACTTCCAGTAATAGGGGTTCTCCGCCAGGCCGGAGAAGGCGGCCAGCGAGGCCGCGGGTTCGGAGCTGGCGGTCACGGTGGTGAAGTCGGCGGCGGTGGCGAGGCTGAGCTCGTAGCCGGCTATGCCCGAGGCCGGGCCGGAGGCGTCCGGCCAGTCGAAGGCCGGCCCGCCGTGGTTGTAGAATACGCCGTCGGCCGGGGAGGAGAGCGTCGGGACAGCCGGCGCGGTGGTATCCTTCCTGACGTAGAAGGCGTCGCTCAGGGTGGCGGAATTGGGCGTGGGGGAGGAATCGTAGACCCGCACCGAGACGTAGTTGACGCCCTCCTGCATGGCGTCGAAGACGGCCGCCGGCAGCGCCCAGTTCGTACCGTAAAAGCCGCCGCCTATGGCCGTCGGCGCCAGCGGCCAGTCGGCCAGCAGGTCCCCGCCTTGGTTAAGCGCGTCGTGCACCTTCAGCTCGAAGCGGTCCAGCGCATGGCCGGAATTGGTGGAGAAGTCCACGTTGTAGGTCCCGGCGTTGGCAGCCCGCCAGGCGTCGTCGCCGGCCTGGTTGTCCATTATGTCCGGGTTGACGCTGGAGGAGCGGAACACCTTGAAGGCGTCGGCCAGGGTATAGGTGTTGCCCGCATTGTCATAAGCACGCACCGAGACATAGTTGGTGGCCGGCTCCCGCAGGAGGGCGTAGAAGTCGAGCTGGAAGTTATTCGCGTAGTAGGTGGCGCCTATGCCCAGAGCGGCGTCGGTCCAATCTTTGACCGGAGTGCCGCCCATCGCGGTTACCGAGGAGATGAAATACTGGAAGCTGGAGAGCAGCGAGCCGCCTGCATCGTTGAAGTCCGTGTCGAAGACCGCGCCGGGATCGTTGATGTAGGAGCCGTAGGAAGCCGCGTTGGAGACCGCCGCCGGGGGCACGGTGTCCTTGAGGACGAAGAAGACGTCGCTGACCTGCGCCGTGTTCCCGGCGGCGTCCCAGGCGCGCGCCGAGACATAGCCGGTGACGCCGCTGGTCAGCGAAGCGAAGGCTACCTGCCAGTCGGTCTCATAGGAGGAAATTTCCAGGGCGGTGAAAATATCGGTCCAGTCCTTTATCACCGTCCCGCCCTGGCCCGTCGCGGAGGTTATCCTGTACTGGGCGGTGGCCAGCTTCGAGGTCAGGTCCTGGAAGTCCACGTTGTAAACCGT
>JACQPH010000081.1 GCA_016207645.1 Elusimicrobiota bacterium | reverse complement strand
CGGGTTGCCGTTGGCGTCCACCAGGCGTCCCTGGTAGTTTATCAGGGCCGGCGCGGCTCCGGCTATTGCCGGCATCAGCAGCAGCACCGAGAAGATTTCCAGAACCAAGGCTTTGAGCGTTTTCATAGTGCCTCCGGGAACGGTTTGAAACAAAATTGTTCAATTATAACCCTCTAGCAAAGTTAACAGCAACGACTTTGCCAAACAGCCTCACCGGGCGGTAATCGGTCCGGATCAACCGCGGGTTGGAGCTAACTGAAGAAGTTTTTAAAACCGATATGCCGGAATTCACGGCATTTCCGGCCTGGACGGGAGGGTCCAAATGCACAAAACTGCCAATGAAAGGCAGATAGCTGAGCAGGATATTGCGGCAAAACCCCAGAATTCCGGGCTGGAACATGGATATATTATAGAAGATGCCCTGCTGAGGAAATTATGCCGAAAAATGAACTTCTTGTTACAGGCGGGTGTAGACTAAAGTCAACTACTGTAGATATTTCTCCACATATAAGTGTAGACAAACATCCCCATCATTCAAGCGAATAGGTTTTTATCTTGTCGTACAGGGCTTTGCGGTCTATGGAGAGAAGTCTGGCGGCTTTGACTTTATTCCCGCCTGTTTCAATGAGGGCGGCGCAGATAAGGCGGCGCTCGGTTTCGGCGCGCGCCTGGCGGAGATTTTCCTTCAGGTCGAAATTTTCAGGGACTATGCCAGGGACGCAGACTCCGGCCTTTTCCTCTCCGCCCAGCCCCAGGTGGGAGGGCTGGATCTCCCCCCCGCTGAGGAGAGCGGCGCGTATAATGACGTTCTTCAGTTCGCGCACATTGCCGGGCCAGGAATAGCCGGTGAGGGCCGACAGCGCTGAATCGGAAATGGTTTCCACTTTTTTGTTGACCAGTTTCTCGGCCTCGCGCAGGAAAAAGGCGGCCAGCGCGGGGATATCCTCTTTTCTTTCCGCCAGCGACGGGACGCGCAGCGTGAACTGGTTGAGCCGGTGGGAGAGGTCCTCGCGGAAGGCCCCCTCTTTAATGCGGGCGGGCAGGTTGGCGTTGGACGCGGCTATCACGCGCGTGTCGACGGGGATGTCCTTTTTCCCGCCGAGGTGGCGGATCTTCCGTTCCTCCAGCACCCGCAGCAGCTTGGCCTGGGTGCCCATCGTGAGGTTGGCTATCTCGTCGAGGAAAAGGGTGCCGCCGAAAGCCGCCTCGAAGAGGCCGGGCTTGCGCCTGTCGGCGCCGGTGAAAGCGCCGCGCTCGTAGCCGAACAGCTCGCTCTCGACGAGGTTCTCGGGCAGGGCGCCGCAGTCGAGCGCCACGAAGGGGCTGTCGCCGCGGTTGCTCAGGCGGTGTATCTCGCGCGCCCAGACTTCCTTGCCGGAGCCGGACGGCCCGGAAAGTATCACTGTCAGGTCGGTGGCCGCGACCTGCCCGGCCAGGGCCGCGGTATTCTTTATTTCCCTGCCAGGGCCCGTGACGGGCTCCGCGCCCTGGGCGCGCTTCACGTGGCTGCGCAGGGCGTCGAACTCCCTTTTCAGGCGGCGTTCCTTCACCGCTTTCTCGATGATCAGCAGCAGCTCTTCGTTCCCGAACGGTTTTAGCAGGTAATCCAGGGCGCCCAGCTTCATGGCTTTCACCGCGCTCTGCACGTTGGCGTGGCCGGTGAGGATCACCACGGGCAGGCCGGGATCCTCGTTCTTCATCTTCTCGAGGACGGTCAGTCCGTCGGAATCGCCCAGCACCATGTCGAGGACCACCGCGTCGAAAGTGAGCGCCTCGGAGAGGGCCAGGGCCTCGGCGCCGGAAGCCGCGGCGGCGCAGACGTGCCTCCCGCTTTCGAGCGCGGCTTTCAGCACCCAGCGCGTATCCGCGTCGTCCTCGACGATAAGTATGTTTCCCATATTAGTTTCAGGTCGCCAGGTCCCCGGCAACCCGGGCCTCCGGACCGGAAACCGGGCCGCTGGTCGCTGGAAAGCTCTCTCGCACTCCCCTACACCGTCTTCTTGAACCGCAGGCTCACGAGAGCCCCGCCTTCCGGGGAAGAGGCCACGATGATACGGCCGTCATGCTCGTCCATTATCTGGCGGGCCAGGTACAAGCCCAGTCCGGTGCCGCTGTCCTTCGTGGTGAAGAACGGCTGAAAAAGGTTCTCGAGCATGGCCGGCTCCAGGCCCGGGCCGTTGTCGGAGATAGTGAGGAAAACCTCTTTTTCCGCCTCGAGCCAGCCGGAGCTCAATTTCACGCAGGCGTCGGGCGCGCCTTCCAGCGCCTGGGCGGCGTTGTTGAGCAGATTATAGATAACGCTGTGCATGTAATGCGGGTCCAGGAAGACCTTGGGCGCTTTCTCCAGGTCCTTTTCCACGCGCACTTTGGCGGCTTTAAGGGAACTGTCTATAAGCTCGAGCGAGTATTCCGCCGCGTCGGCCACGGAGTAGGGCTCGAGGCGGCACATGCCGCTGCGGGAAAAGTCCAGCAGGGTCTTCACTATCTTGGAGGCGCGCCGGGCGTTGCGCTCTATCAGTTCGGCGCCGTTCCTGGCCTGCTCGGACTGGCCGTCCTGGGCGCGCAGCAGCTCCGAAGTGGAAAGTATCACGTGCAGCGGGTTCTTGATGTCGTGCGCGAACATGGAGGTGAGCTGGCCGATGGAAGTGAGGCGGCCCAGCTTGCGCGCCGCGTTCTTGAAAATATGAGGGTCCTTCAGCGCCGACCACTGGTCCGGGGAGACCGGCGAAAGGTAAAGGCAGAAGCCGGTCACGGCCCCGGCCTCGTCCTTCAGCGCCTGCGTGGTCAGGAAAAGCCTCACTATGTTCTTGGCCGCGGTAAGCATGTAGAACCGGCAGTTCCGCACCTCGCCCTTGCGCGCGGCCAGTTCCGCCATCTCGGAGAATTCGCCGAGGTCCTTCTGCAGCACCAGCGCGGAGGCCGTTTTCCCGGCGAGGTCCTGGGCCGTCCAGCCGAGGAGCTTGAGGGCGCTGTTGTTCACCAGCAGGACCATGAGCTTCCGGTCGAGCACGAGCATGGGTTCCTGCGCGTTGAAAAATACCGCGTTGAACAGGCTGCGCTGGAGCGGGTTCAGGGCGGCGATCTCTTTTTTATGGGGCATGTTGTTTCCTGTAAAGGTTGACGCTGCGTCTGGAGACGCGTATTCCGTAAACGGCTTTCAGGGACTCAGCCACTGCCCTATCGGTCATCTTCCCGGCCTGCGCCCCTGTGACCCGTTTTATTATATCAGTTATAAATGCGTTTTTCTTTCTAAAGAAATTTTTCAGCCTTATTTCCTCTCCCCAGGGCGCGAGCGCCGTTTTAGCGGCTATAAGCCTGGAGACGGTGGCCGGGTTCAAACCCGCGCTTGCCGCCAGCTCGCGCTGGCTGAACGGTTTCAGCGGCGCTCTTTGCAGCAGGAAATCCGCCTGGCGCTCGACTATCGCGGTCAGCGTCCTGTGGAAGCCGGATTTGCGCCAGGCCAGGCGCTGGGCGCGGGCCGTCAGCGCGTGCGTCCTGGCCGCTTCCTCCCGGCTGAGCGCTCCGCTTTTTACAAGGCGGGCGAGCGCGGCGTTGTCTATATTGTAGGCGCCGCGGAAATAGGCCGGATGGGCATAGGCTATGGAAAGTTTTCCTCCTTCGGCGCTTATCCTGGCGGCGCAGCGCAGGTAAAGCGCCGGCAGTTCGGCGGACGGGATCCTTTCATGGGCCATGATGAAGGCGTCGGCGAAGTTCTTGAGGGCCGAGGCTTCCGCCGCGGTAAGCCCGCAGGCGCGCCCGGCCGCGGCCGGGCTGAAGGCCGAGTCGGAAAGGAAATACTTCTCGAAATTTTCCAGGCCGGCGCGCTGGGCGAGCTTGAGCATGGCGGGGCGTTCCGAGAGCCACTCGCCGGCGCTGCCGCCCGAACCGGCGGCGGCGGCGAGGGCGTCGTCCCCGCAGGCCAGACCGAAGGCGTACGAAGCCCCGGAGAAGCGGCGGCGTATGACCGGGGCGGCCCCGTCGGCGCCCGGGGCGGTGAGCCTTATAAAAAGCGGGTCCGCCTCCAGCTCCGCGGCCTGGCGCAGGAACTCCTCCTCCGGCGAGGCCAGCACGGAGAACAGCCTAAGGTCCTGGCGCAGGACCTGGTCCTGGGAAAGCCGCAAGCCCTGTTTTTTCTTGTTTTCCATCGGGAAGTTCCCCCGCTGAAATTATAACAATTTTGGCTCTTTCGGGCCGATTCCAGGACTTAACGTCGGCAGATTTGACATGCGGTTTAAGTATTGGTAGATTAATCCTATTCCAAAAGCTTTTTAGTTCAGTTCTAGACACAAAGCCCGGCTCGAGATGAAGGCCAGGAGGAGCCGAAGCGGGGCGCAGTCCGAACGGATTTGAAAAGTCCTGGCCGCCTGATAAGCATAGCTCTTTAGGCGGCACTAGCAAAGCTTCGGGAAATAAAAAAACCAAGGACGACGAAAGAATGAAGACCGTGACAATTCCCGGAAAGACACTTAACATAAGCGAGAACCAGGCCAAGGTGATCAAGGACAAGTACCTCCGCGACGACAAGACCCCGGAGCAGCTCTTCGAGCGCGTAGCGCACAACATCTCCCTTTCGGAACTCATCTTCCACCCCGACGCCGCGAAGTGGGGCGTCTTCGAGGGCGTGAATTTCCGCGCCCTGGAGAACAAGGCCGGCGGCGCCAGCACCCTGTTCTTCCACGAAGGCCTGGCGGAGTCGTCGGAACGCGAAGCCAATTTCATGAGGTTCGTGGCCAACCTGGAAAAGGCCTACAAGGAGAGCGGGCCGGCGCGCGAAGCCGCGGACCGCTGGAAGGCGGAATTCTACAACCTGATGGCGGAATTCAACTTCCTGCCCAATTCCCCCACGCTGATGAACGCCGGGCGCGACCTGCAGCAGCTCTCGGCCTGCTACGTCCTGCCCGTGCCCGACTCGATGGAGGGCATAGCCAAGGCCCTGACCGCGCAGAGCCTGATCCAGAAATCCGGTGGCGGCACCGGCTTCTCCTTCTGCCGCGTGCGCCCGAAGGGCGACACGGTGAAGAAGACCAACGGCGTGGCTTCGGGCGCCATCTCCTTCATGAAGCTCTTCGACAAGCTGACCGACGTGGTGAAGCAGGGCGGCACGCGCCGCGGCGCCAACATGGGCATCCTCCCCTACTGGCACCCGGAAATAAAGGACTTCATAACGATAAAGTCCCAGCCCGGCGTGCTGGAGAACTTCAACATCTCCATCGCCCTCGACGACAAGTTCATGAAGGCCGTGGAGAACAACGGCACCTTCGACCTGGTGAACCCGCGCAACAGGGAAACGGCCGGCACGCTCAAGGCCAGGGAAGTGTTCAATTCCATAACGGAATCCGCCTGGGCCACCGGCGACCCCGGCATAGTCTTCATCGACCGGATAAACGAGACCAACTCCAACCCCACGCCGGAGCTGGGCCAGATAGAAAGCACGAATCCGTGCTTTGCCGGCTCGGTCCGTTTGGCCACCGACCGCGGACTGCTGACTTTTGAAGAACTTTTCCTCGATAAGGTTAATATCTCGGTTGCGACCGACAACCGGGTTCCAGGGCTCCGCGCCGCCGAGGCGGGAGGCGGAACGGCCGTCGCCGTCAAAGCGGAGACCGGCGTCACCCTGAGAAAGGCGGTCCCTGTCTTTAAGACCAGGAAGGACTGGCCTGTTTTCACGCTGGAGACCGAACACGGCTTTGAAGTCACGGCCACGGCGGACCATAAGTTCTTCACACCGGACGGACTCGTAGAACTTAAAGACCTGAAACCCGGCGGCCAGGTATTGATCCAGTCCGGAGCCGGGGCCTGGAGCCGCGATTACGAGCTGCCGCCCTTTATCGCGGAGAACAAGCTTAAAGCGAGGGCGGAGCGCCGCGAGGCCGTTCTACCGAAGGAATGGTCCAGGGAACTGGGCGAACTCCTGGGCTGGCTGACGGGCGACGGCTGGGTCAGCGCGGAAAAACCTGATGGGCGCAATGTTCCGAATTACACCATCGGCCTCATGTACGGGGACGAGGAGAAGAAAATACTGGCGCCGAAATTCCGCGCCCTTATAAAACAATGGACCGGACTCGAGGGCTCCGAGATAGAAAGGAACGGTACGCTCGCTCAATATTACAAATCTGGCCTGTATTACTTTCTGAACTCCCTCGGCGTCCATGAAGCGAACGGCTTGAAGAAATGCGTACCGGAAGCATTATGGAGCGCCCCGCGCGAGGCGGTGCTCGGGTTCCTGTCGGCGCTGTTCACCGCGGACGGAACGGTTAATGTTTCACGACGGGTCCACTACGGCTCCATCCGGCTGGCTAACAGCTCAAAGAAATTGCTGCAGGAAGTTCAGTTGCTTCTGCTTAATGAGGGAATTGTTTCTCAACTATACTTACGCCGTAAAGCCGGCAGCAAGCTGATGCCCGACTCGGAGAGGAATCCAAAGTTATATTCTTTCAGCGACCAGTACGAGCTTGTGATCACCCGCCAAAACCGCGCGCGTTTCCTGAAAGAGATCGGCTTCCTGACTCCCGCAAAACAGAGCAAAGCCGCCGCCTTCGAGACCACTCTTACGCGCGGCGCTTGCCGGGAATCCTTCACCACCCGGGTCAAAGCGATACTCCCGGCCGGGCAGACAGATGTATACTGTACTACGGAGCCGGAGACGCATTCTTTAATTTCTGCTGGTATTATAAGCGCTAATTGCGGAGAACAGCCCCTTTTGCCGTGGGAGTCCTGCAACCTCGGCTCGATCAACCTCTCCAACTACGTGAAGGGCGAACTGCTGAACGGGGAAATGGACTGGGACCGCCTGGCCGCCACCGTCTCCCTGGCCGTGCGCTTCCTGGACGACGTCATAGAGATAAACAATTACCCGCTGCCCGAGATAGAGAAGGTGGCCAAGGGCAATCGCAAGATAGGGCTGGGCGTGATGGGCTGGGCCGAGACCGCGGTAAAGCTCGGCGTAGCCTACGACAGCCCCAGGGGCATGAAGAAAGCCGAAGAGGTCATGAGGTTCATAAACGAGAAAGCCTGCGAGGCTTCCGAAGAACTGGCGAAGGAGCGCGGCACTTTCCAGTATTGGAAAGGTTCCATCTACGACGCCGAGAGCCGGCACTTCAGGGGCGTCCCGGCCAGACCCAGGAACGCCTGCCGCACCACCATCGCCCCCACCGGCACCATCGCCATAGCCGCCGGCCTGCAGGGCTCCGGCATAGAGCCTTTCTTCGCCATCGCCTACACCCGCTACAACGCCACGGCCCTGGACGCTTTAAAGAACAACAGGGACGCGGAGGCCAAGGACACTTTCTTCGAGGTGAACACGCTGTTCAAGCAGGTGGCCAGGGAGCACAAGTATTTCGGCCTGGACGAGAAAACGCTGTGGAAGAAGATAGAGAACAACCACAAGGCCGTGCGCGGCATACCGGAGATCCCCAAGCACATACAGGAGCTCTTCCCCACCGCCCACGACGTGTCCATCGAGAACCATGTCAAGATCCAGGCGGCTTTCCAGAAATATATAGACAACGCCGTCTCGAAGACCATCAACATGCCCATCTCGGCCAAGGTGGAGGACGTGAGGAACTGCTACCTGCTGGCCCACAAGCTGGGCTGCAAGGGCCTGACCGTCTACCGCGACGGCTGCAAGGCGCAGCAGGTGCTGAACATCTCCACCGACACGCAGGCGCAGGCCAAGGCCAAGAAGAAAAAAGCCACTTACCAGTCCTTCGGCGTCTCCTCGGAATATTTCCAGCTCAAGACCGGCTACGGCCCGCTGCACGTGCACATCAACTACAACGAGCACGGCCCCTACCAGGTGTTCACCAACATGCCGCCGCTGGGCACCGAGATCAGCGGCATGACCTCGCTGATCGGCATCCTGCTTTCCAAGTACCTCGAGGAAGGCGGCGACCCGATAAAGATAATAAAGCACCTCAACTCGGTGAAGGGCGACAGGCCGATGGGGCTGGGCGAGAACCGCATCAACTCCGTGGCGCACGCCATCGCCGTGGCACTGAGGAGCCACCTGAAGCGCACCGGCATCATCGCCAGCGACCTGGAAATAAACGGCCAGGAGAAGCTGGAGCTGTGGGAGGCCTCGCGTACCCAGTACTGCCCCAAGTGCTATTCCTCCAACGTCAGCTACGAGTCCGGCTGCTCCGGCCCCAACTGCCACGACTGCGGCTATTCGGAGTGCTCCTGAGCCGGACCGGGAACTGATAAAGGCCCCGCGCGCGGACGCGGGGTTTTTATTTTAACTTCTGTCGCGCGTATTTTTATAAAATATGTAACCCGGTGGTGGAGGGTTGGACGGGGTTTTGTTTCGCGAACCCCTTG